>NZ_JRZZ01000001.1:264352-319495 GCF_002865965.1 Erwinia sp. B116 | reverse complement strand
CTCGCCGCCAGATCGGTCATTACCGCCAGCACCTCGTTGACCAGCTCAGGATCGAGGGCGCTGGTCGGTTCGTCGAACAGGATCAGCTCCGGCTCCCGCGCCAGCGCGCGGGCTATGGCGACGCGCTGCTGCTGGCCGCCGGAGAGGCTGCCGGGCCAGGCATCGGCCTTGTGTTCGAGGCCGACGCGTGCCAGCAGCGCCAGCGCCTGCTCCTTTGCTTCGCGAGGATGTCGCCCCTGCAGGCGCGGCGCCAGACTGATGTTGTCCACCACCGTTAAATGGGGGAACAGGTTAAACTGCTGAAAGACAAAACCGATACGATCGCGCTGCTGCCGGGTAATATTCTCTCCGGCACGAAACAACCGGTCACCTTTCTGCTGCACCCCCAGCGGCTGGTGACCAAAAAATACCAGCCCGCCATCCGCCTGCTCCAGCGTCGCCATCAGGCGCAGCAGGGTACTTTTCCCCGACCCGGAGGGGCCGATCAGGCACAGCACTTCCCCCTGAGCCACGTCGAGGTCAATATGTTCCAGCACCACGTTCTCGCCGTAGCGCTTGTGCAGGCGGCGGGCGCTGACCACCGGCGGTTTCGCCAGCGGCTCAGGATCGTTAAAGTCTCCGGACATGATTTACCCTTAATCTCAGCGACGGTGATAACTGCGGCCGTAGTAGCGTTCGCTCCACGACTGTAAAACTGACAGCAGCGAGGTCACCACCACGTACCAGAAGGTGGCGACCAGCAGCAGGGGAATAACCTTGTAGTTGCTGTTGTAGATTAACTGCGCGGAGTAGAGCAGTTCGGTAACCGCCACCACGCTGATCATCGAGGTGCCTTTCAGGTTGTCGATCAGGAAGTTACCCAGCGCCGGAATAATGCTGCGCAGCGACTGCGGCAGGGTAATTTTCAGGAAGATTTGCCGCCGGCGCAGCCCGAGCATGGTGGCCGCCTCGCGCTGCCCCTGCGGCACCGCCAGCAGGCCGCCGCGGATAAATTCAGCGGCGTAGGCCATACCGTGCAGCGTCAGGCCGAGGATCGCGGCACCCAGCGCGTTAATTAATTCGTTGGTGGGCAGCGTCACTGACGGCGTCAGCCCCGGCCAGCCCAGCGTCAGCGTCGGCACCAGATAACCAATATTGAACCAGAACAGCAGCTGCACCAGCATCGGCGTGGCGCGAAACAGCCAGATGTAGCCCCAGGCGAGTGAGGAGAGCACCGGGTTTTCGGACAGCCGCATCACCGCAATCCCCAGGCCCAGTACCACGCTGAGCAGCGTCACCAGCAGCGTCAGCCACAGCGTGGTCCACAGCCCCTGCAGGATCCGCGGGTTGAAGAGATACTGCCCGACCAGCGGCCAGTCAAACGCCGGGTTGGCGGCCGACGCGCGCACAAACCACAGCATAAACAGCAGCAGTAGCAGCGCAGAAAGGATCCGCTTACGCTGGCTCTGCGGACGTATGCCCTGCCGCCGTTCAATGTCACCGATCGCGTCGGTCACGGACAACGGCACGCTGCGCTGCTGCCCGCTGACCCGCCCCGCCCCGTCCGTCGGCCCGCTCAGCTCTGTTTCACTCATCAGTCACCCGGTATTACGGCGTTATCCGCACGCGAAGAGAATAAAAAAGGGAGACGGCGCGCGCCGCGCGCTGACGTCGTCTCCCTGCGGATCAGCGTGCCGGATTTACCTGCGATTCTTTCAGCGCCACGGACTGCACGCCGTACCTGCTGAGGATCTGCAGATAGGTGCCGTCGGCGATCAGCGCGTTAATCGCGCCGGCCCACGCCTGCGCGTGACCGCTGGTTTTGCTGACCGCAAAGCCGGACTGACCGCTGTCAAACACCGGCCCGGTGACGCGCCAGTCCGGATCTTTTTTAGTGATCCAGCCCGCTTCGCCGGTATACACCGGCGTCAGCTCGGCCTGACCGCTCTTCGCCGCCAGCCATGCGGCGGAGCGTGAAGGGAAAATCGCCACGCGCAGCGCCGGTTTTCCCTGCTGCTGGCAGCGGCTGGCCTGGGCGTTCAGCGCGTCAATGGTGGACTGCCCGGCCAGCGCCGCCACCGAGTGGCCGCACAGCGCATCCAGGCTGTCTGCCAGCGTCACCGGCCCGCTGGCGCGGGTGATAAACGAGTAGCCGGCGGCTATCAGCGGCACAACATCCACCACCTGCTGACGCGGCACCGTGGCGTCGGTGCCCAGCGCGACGTCAAAACGCTGGCTCTGTAAGCCGGGGATAAAGGTGTCAAAGGTGCCGTTTTTCACCTCCAGCGTGGCGTTGAGTTTTCTGGCGGCCGCGGCCACCAGCTCATAAAAATAGCCGCTGTTATGCCCCTGCTCGTCAACAAAGGCGATCGGTTCATAGTCGTTCTGCATAATGCCGTGCAGGGTCTTATCCGCCAGCGGTGAAGGCGCGTCGGCCGCGGCGGCCAGGGTGCTGAAAGAGGCCAGTAACAGGCCGGTAAGCGTTTTGTTCATGGACGATCCTGGTGTTAACGTGAGTAAGAGGCCGTAGGTTCGGCAAAACGTCGTGCGGGAGAAAAAATGGCCCACTGCCGGTCGAGATCGACGCGGTGGTCGATCGCCTGCGCCAGCAGTTCGCCCAGCGCCGGGGCCAGCTTGAAGCCGTGGCCGGAGAGCCCGGCGGCAACCCAGACGTGCGGGTGGGCGCGCAGCTCTCCCAGCAGCGGGGCCTGGTCGAAGGTGTAGGCTTCCGGCCAGGTGCCGCCGCCGATAATCGCCGGGTGCGCGCCGTTAACCGCCTCGCCCATCTGCCGGTCCAGACGCTGGTACAGCGTGCCGGTCAGCGCGCTGCTGGCCTCGGTGGCAACGATCTGCGGATCCTTTTGCTCATCAATCTCCGCGTCGCCGACAAAGAACTTAAAGGTTTTGCCGTCCGGCATCGGCTGGGTGTTCCACATCGGCCTTCCGGCGGTGACGCGCATGGTTGGCGGAAAGCGGGTGGTATCGAAGCCGCTTTCACGGCCGAGGTGAAAACTTTTGCCCAGCCGGCGCGACGCCACGGGCAGGCCGGGCAGCAGGGTTTTACTCCATGCACCGGCCGCCACCACCACCTCATCAAACTGGCGCTCCTCGCCGTTGATGGTTAACAGCGGGCCCTGCGGCGCGGCGTGAATCGCCGTGACGCTGGCCGCTTCATGGACGCGTGCGCCCAGCGTAATGGCCTGCGCCACGCTGGCCAGCAGCAGCTCGTGCGTGAGCAGGATGCCGCCGGCCGGGTCGAATAGCCCCTGCTCGTCGGCGTCGATATTCAGCCGCGGATAGCGCTGTCGCAGCTGTTCGCGGCTCAGCCGTTCAACGGGTAACTGCTGCTGCAGGGCGGAACGCTCCACCGCCTGAAACCACGGGCTGTCCGGCGTGCCGACGGTCAGGAAACCGCCCGGCCAGTACAGCTGCGTCTGCTGCTCCCGTTCCAGCTGCTGCCACAGCGCCTGCGCCCGCAGCAGCAGCGACGTATAAGCGCTGCCTTCGCCGTAAATCAGGCGATGCTGACGCGTGCGGCCGCCGGACGCCCCGACATCGTTACCCACCCGAAACTGTTCGAAGCCTTCAGCCTGGTGTCCCTGACGGGCCAGCGCCAGCAGTGCGGCGCACCCCATCGCGCCAAGGCCGATCACGGCAATGCGTTTTTTACTCTGACCGCTTTCCATCACAAGCCAACCCTTCGTTGATTCACCGTTGCGCAGGCATAAACGCGCCACCGGGAAGTGGCGGGCGCTTTTGCCGTAACGGCGGGGACGTTCGTTGAATGCGGCCAGTCTGTAAGGGAATGAGGGGCAGGTAAAATAACAAAGCCGGCAATCTTTATGCGAAACAGGAGAATAGCGAGGGACAGATTAAAAATAATTTCTAATCCCCAACGGTAACCAGTTGGGCTCACGGCGGGGAGATAAGGCTAAAGAGCGAATTCAACCTGAACTGCGGAGATAACCGGTAAGCTCACCTTTTGTAATGCAGGCGGGGAAAGTTCACGCCGGCCCGGCGACGGGCGACGGGCGACGGGCAGATGATTAAAGTCACATCGTGGCATGCCATTTTCTGGCTGCTGGCGATTGTCGGAACATTAATGCTGATGTCTTTATTCTGGTTAGCGGAGACATTACCTCCTGAAAAACGCTCGCAAGCCTCCGTAACCAGAGCCTTTCACAACCACTATGCCTTGCTAACCAACGCCAGATACATGCGTGTTACGCTATGCCTGACGTTCTGTTACGTTGCAGCCTACGCCTTTATCACGGGCTCTCCGTTTGTGTACATCACGTACTTCGGCGTAGATCCGCGACTGTTCGGGTAAAAAACAACTATCCCCTGCCCGAATGATTTTATGAATTTCATTCATAGCGGCTATTAATCAGGCGTAATTATCTTTCATCCCGACTCCGTTAATCTGAACGATAAATTCTGGATAAGTCGATACCCATCGGGGTATCGACAGATGCGGATTAAATATTCTTATCAAAGAAGACGTCTAATTTTTGCAAAGCCTTGTTAACGTACTCAGGCACCCAGTACGTCTCGATATGGGTAGCACCATCAATCAGGAAGAGTTCTTTGTCCTTCGTACCGGTGGCTTTCGCGAACGCATCTTCAGTCATATAGAGCGTATCGGCTTTTGTACCGGCAATCATCAGCAGCGGTTTATTGATGAGATTGATATGGTCCGTTACGTCAAAACTCATCAAATCCAGCAGACTGCTGGTGGTGTATTTGAACGTAGAGTTCGGATGGGCGTGGGTTTTCCAGTAGTACTCGTAGCCCTGCCGATACAAGGCAAAAGGTAATTTAGCAATCTGTTCATCAGTCATGTTGGCATCGCCGGAGTAAAGCACTTCTCCTCCGGCGGCTTCCTGAGCACGTGCGTCAGAAGCCTGCTGAAGACGCTGCTGGACAGTATCCAGCTGTGAATCCTGCATACCATTGCGGCGTACAAGGCCTGAATTAAACATACTGATGGTTGCAATCGATTTGAACCGTTTGTCCGTCCCGGCGGCAACAAGTGAATACCCGCCACCTCCGCAAATACCCAGCAGGCCGAGGCGGGCGGTATCTACACCAGGATACTGGCTGATATAGTCAGCCATGCCGTGAACATCCTCAATACGGTTAGCCGGTTTATCCACGCTGCGAGGCATACCACCGCTAGCCCCCTGATAAGCTGCATCGGCGGTAATCGTGATGTACCCATGTTCGGCAAGTCGCTGCGCATACAACCCGGCGACCTGTTCTTTTACGCCACCATTAGGATGTGCGACCACCACGGCAGGGTATTTTTTAGCTGGATCGTAGTTAGCAGGGGTATAGACATTCGCGGCGATCTGGATGCCATGCAGATCGTATTTCACCGGATGAATGTTGACCTTGCCGTTGACGTTCCTGGTGATGGCATCGTCATAGGCCAGTGTGAATGGATTTTTTTTATAATCAGCCGCATTGACTGAGGTCACTCCGGCCATTGCCGTGAGTAGCATTGCACTGATAAGCGTGAATTTCATGGTCTCTCCCGATGAGTGTCAGACTGGTTATGCAGGCTCGCGGAATCAAATTTGCAGGCTCAGATTAGGGAGAGAGGGCTGTCAGCATCGTGACAGGGAAATAACATTTTTGTCAGGAAAGGGGCCGGGACGGTGAGTGTTTCTGACAACGCTGTCAGGCAACTGTCAGCTTTATGTTGGCAATCAGGAGGCAGAATGGTCTCGTTTAACAGGATCCATGTTCAATTTTCTGAGAATGAGCGATCAATGAAAAGCCAGAATGACCCAACAATGCCAGAGCGACGCAAGCTGTTAGCCGCCGGGGCGGATATTGCCGCCGCCTCGTTGATCCCCCACGTGAGGAAGTCCCGTTATGCGCCTGTTGTTAGTCGAAGATGAAGAAAAAACGTCAACCTATCTCAACCGTGCGTTGAGTGAATCCGGGTTTACGGTAGATGTCTCAGCAGATGGCGCAGAAGGTCTTCATTACGCGCTGGAGTTCGACTACGACGCGATAATCCTTGATGTGATGTTGCCGGGGATGGATGGCTACCGGGTACTTGAGGGTGTGCGAGCAGCCAAACAGACGCCGGTGCTGATGCTCTCGGCACGGGGTTCGGTCGATGAGCGCGTTAAAGGTCTTCGTCTTGGCGCAGATGATTATCTGCCCAAGCCCTTTTCGCTTATTGAACTGGTGGCACGTATTCAGGCACTGGTGCGTCGCCGCGCTACGGATGGCGCAGATATCACCCAGCTGCAAATTCACGATCTGCATCTCGATTTACTGGCTCGCCGGGTATTTCGCACCGGAACGCGACTGGAGCTGACCGCGAAAGAGTTTTCCCTGCTGAGCCTTCTGGCCCGACATCAGGGGGAGATCCTGTCAAAGATGATGATTGCTGAGCAGATATGGGACATGAATTTTGACAGCGATGCCAACGTGGTTGAAGTCGCCATTAAACGACTTCGAGCCAAAGTGGATGCCCCGTTCGATATCAAACTGCTACATACCGTTCGTGGCATGGGCTATGTCCTCGAAGTACGGTCCGAATAAATGAAGGGGATAAGCATGCCTGAGCGTTCCATCTCCGTTCACCTGGCGCTGATGTTTGCCTTATCCGCGCTGTTGATTGTATCCGTTATCGGTATCCTGCTCAGAAGCTCCTTGCATGACTCTTTGCAAAAGCAGATGCACAACGAACTGTTGTTCCGGGAATCATTAATGAGTCCGTGGATCACCGCACGAACCTCGGCTGACGGCTGGTCTTTGCTGGCCAATAAATTCACTGTGTTAACCAATTCTGAAGGTGAGCGCGTTCGCTACTGGATAGTGAGCGATAACCCGCGCTTCAGCATGGGGGGAACACCACCGGTTGGTGTTCAGTGGTCTTCTTTACAGGAGGGTTTTAATAAAGTGCCCGGCGCATCGGAAGGCACATGCTCACTGTTCCTGTTAGTGAAAACCATCCCCGCGAACGGAGAAAGGCCTGAGCTTCGCTATGTGGTTGCCATCGACTCCACGCCGTACATGGGCACACTCGATGCGTTCACTCGTACACTGTTGATTATTGTCGCACTGGGCATCGTGATTGTCGCCTTACTGGGATACATCATCTCAAGGATCGGTCTTCGTCCCGTTGGGGCTCTCAGTAAACAGGCCCGGCAACTCGCACCGGGTGACCATGGCCAGCGCCTGAATACTCGCGCTTTGCCCGAAGAACTGCAGCAACTGGCGTCATCCTTTAACGGCGTGTTAGCGCGTCAGGAAATCGCCTGGCGACAGCTCGAAAGCTTTAACGCCGATGTTGCGCATGAACTCCGTACACCGCTGACAAACCTTATCGGCCAGACGCAACTGGGTCTCTCGCGCCGACGCTCGCAGGATGAACTGGAAGAGTTACTGGGTTCAAATCTTGAGGAGCTTGAACGTATGACATCGATCGTTAACGACATGCTGTTCCTGTCTCATGCTCACGCGGGTGAACATGCTTCCCAGCTTACGCAGGTGTCCCTGCGGGAAGAAACCCTGAAAACAGCGGAGTACGTTGAACCCTCTTTTGCTGAAAAACAGCTTTCTCTGCAAGTGGAGGGCGACGTCACCGCGCACATCGACCGACGACTGTTCCACCGCTCACTGGCTAATTTACTGGAAAATAGCGCAAGACATTCACCGACCAAAAGTACGGTTACGGTGCAGTTAAGCGAAAAAGGTCATCAGGCTTGTGTTGAAGTTTCAAACCCTGGCGATCCGATAGCACCAGAGCACTTACACCGGCTTTTCGAGCGGTTCTATCGCGTTGACACATCCCGAGCCAGGAGTGATACCCATCATGGGCTGGGCCTGTCGATCGTGCGTGCCGTCGCCATTATGCACAGGGGGGACGTCTTTGCGCGTAGTGAAGGTGGCATCAATACATTTGGCCTCACCTTTGCGATACATGCGAATAAAGTGGCGGGTAATGCTCAATCCGGCGCTGAGCCGGGACCCGGGATAACTGACAGAATTGTCAGGAAGGCGTCAGCCTGACGTCATTACCCTCTCGATAAAATCATCGCAGGCAATCCGCCTCTTCAATGATAAGGACGCTTTGCATGATCGGACATTTACGTTACCTCGGGCTGTTACTGCCCTTCTTCACCTTTTCATCCTGGGCTGCGGAGCAAAATCCCGTTGTCCATATCGCACCCGCAGGAAGTCAGAACGCGGTGTATGGGCCAGCAGAGAACTTTACCGGTCGCGTCCGGGTTGATCCTCTCTTCAAGCCTGATAACGACATCACTGTGTCAGGGGCTTATGTCACCTTTGAACCCGGAGCCCGCTCTGCCTGGCATACGCATCCGGCAGGTCAGCGGCTGATTGTGACCTCTGGTGTTGGACTCACCCAACAGGAAGGCCAGCCGGTGCAGGTCATCCGCGCGGGTGACGTTGTTTCCTGCCCGGCGGGCGTCAAACACTGGCACGGAGCAGCACCCGGCAGCGCGATGACGCATCTGGCGATAACCGGGATTGTGGATGGTAAAAGCGTTAACTGGAAGGAGTTAGTGACAGATGAACAATATCACGCTCATTAAGGCATTAACGGCAGCGGTACTGCTGACGTTTGGTTTTAGTCTCTCGGCAAATGCTGCGCCCGCCAATAAAGGAACCTCAGAAATGAACCACGAACAAACCGTTTCCGATACGCTGTCGGTTCGCGAGCAGGCCATCCCGTTGATTGCGGCATCGATGGCCAGCAGTCAGATGGATAAGCTGAATGCAGCACTGAATCAGGGGCTTGATGCAGGGCTCACCATAAATGAAACCAAAGAGATTCTCGTCCAGCTCTATGCCTATACGGGCTTCCCTCGTAGCCTGAACGCACTTAATGAACTCATGAAGGTGGCCAGTGCACGTAAACAACGTGGCATCAAGGATGTTGAGGGAAAAGAACCGATCGCCCCAATCCCTGTCGGGGATGAGCTTCGTCGTATCGGCACCGCAAACCAGACGAAAATCTCAGGCGCTCCCGTCCAGGGACCTCTGTTTGATTTTGCCCCGGTCATTAATCAGTTCCTGCAAACGCATCTGTTCGGCGACATTTTCGCTCGCGATAACCTCGACTGGCAAAGCCGCGAGCTGGCAACGGTTGGCGCATTAGCGGCAACACCTGGGGTTGAAGCCCAGCTGTTATCGCATACGCGAGCCAGCATGCGTGTCGGCCTGACGGCAGCGCAGCTGCGCCAGCTGGCACAGGTTCTGCGTGAACATGGCGAAAGTGATGCAGCAACGCGAGCTGAAAAGGCACTGCAACAGGCGCTCGCAAACAATACTCACGGTGGCTAAGGTAAAGGAGACAGCGACGACATCCTTGCCGGACTCGACCCAACTGCGCGCCGGGAAAAACTGCTGGTCCCTGAATGCGACCAGGAGCGAAGAACTACAGAAAAGGTAAACAGTTGGTTAGAAACGATACGTAGTTAATCGTCCGCATTCATGAGTCTGCCAGATAAGGGCAATCAGGGGTGCTAAATAATTAACGCTGACAACTCAGATATGATTGAACGGCAAACATAACAGAGGATGTAATCTTGAAGACGATCTTAAAAACGCTGGCCATTTGCGTGATGGCGGGTGGCCTGATGGCTCAGTCGGTATATGCCGAGCCGCTGGTCATTCAGGAACAGGGAAGCTTTTCTGCGGGTGGCACTATCATCACCGCACCAGGAACATTTGACGCGAAAAAGCCGCTGAACTCTGCTGGCCAAACCTACCATGGCGATCATGCGTCTGTGTTCTACCAAATCCCGGAGAATCCGCATAAATACCCTATCGTCATGCTGCACGGCGCAGGTCAGTTCTCCCGTACCTGGGAAAGCACCCCGGATGGTCGCGAAGGTTTCCAGAACATATTCCTGCGTCGCGGGTTCTCAACCTATCTTGTCGATCAGCCACGCCGGGGCAGCGCCGGGCGCACTACTGTAGAAGGTACGGTTACGCCTAAACCGGATGAACAGATGTGGTTCAACCAGTTCCGCGTTGGCGTGTGGCCAGAGTATTTTAAAGGTGTTCAGTTCTCTCACGACAAAGAAGCGCTGAACCAGTATTTCCGTCAGATGACCCCGAATACCGGGCCGTTTGATATCAATGTTATCTCTGATGCAATGTCCGCCGTAGTGGATAAATCCGGCCCGGCGATCCTCTTCACCCACTCTCAGGGTGGCGGACCAGGCTGGTACACGGCGATGAAAAACGACAAGGTCAAAGCCATTGTCGCCTTTGAGCCTGGCAGCAGCTTTGTCTTCCCGGAAAAAGAACTTCCTGCCCCTATGCCAGGCGCGTTCGACACGCTGAAGGGTGAGCCTGTTCCGATGGAGCAGTTTATGGCACTGACCAAAATCCCGATTCTGGTTATTTACGGCGATAACATACCGGATAAACCTGTCGCCATGCCCGCGCAGGACAGCTGGCGCGTAAGACTGGCGATGGCTCGCGAGTGGCGTGATGTGGTGAACAAGCATGGCGGGGATGTGACGGTGACGCATCTGCCTGAAGTGGGAATCAGAGGGAATACCCACTTTCCGTTCTCTGACCTCAATAATGTGCAGATTGCCGATTTGGTGAGTAAATTCCTGAAGGAAAAAGACCTGCAATAGGAAGAACCAGTATTGAGCCTTCATTATTGCAGGCTCAATACAAACATCATCTTTATAAAAATAAAGTGGCCTAATCCTGCCGGAAAAAGGTGTTGAATATGGCGGTTTACTTTGCGCACAAAGCAGACCGTCAGCCCTGCAAAGATTAATGAATACATCTAATAAACCCTAGTTAACTACCCCCTATAATAGAATAAATAACTTTGCGTTATGCTTCTCCTACACAACAGCTGAAGGATAACGCCATGCAAACTGTAAAACTGAACAACGGTATAGAAATGCCCCTTCTGGGCTTTGGTGTCTTCCAGATGACGGATGCCGCCGAATGCGAAAGAGCCGTGACTGATGCTATCGATACAGGATACCGCCTGATCGATACCGCAGCGTCCTACCAGAATGAAACTCAGGTCGGGAACGCACTGAAACAGACCGGTATCGCACGTAGCGAACTCTTTGTAACGACCAAGCTATGGCTGCAGGATACAAATTATGAGGGCGCTAAAGCACAATTCGAACGCTCCCTGAATCGGCTGCAACTTGATTACGTTGATCTGTATCTGATTCACCAGCCTTACGGCGATGTCCATGGGGCCTGGCGTGCTATGGAAGAGCTGCAGCAGGCAGGCAAAATTCGCGCCATTGGCGTCAGCAACTTCCATCCTGACCGACTGGCGGACCTTATCGCCTTCAACAAAGTGGCTCCTGCGGTAAACCAGATTGAAGTTAACCCCTTCAACCAGCAGTTGCATGCGGTTCCATGGAATCAAAGCCGTGGCATTCAGCCGGAAGCCTGGGCACCGTTTTCTGAAGGTAAAAATGGTCTCTTCCAGCATCCCGTATTAGCGGCAATTGGTCAGAAGTACGGCAAAAGTGTGGGCCAGGTGGTACTGCGCTGGATCTTCCAGCGGGGCATCGTTTCACTCGCGAAAACGGTGCGGAAAGAGCGCATGGAAGAGAACATTGACATTCTCGATTTTAGACTCAGTTCTGAGGATATGCTGCAGATTGCTGCCCTCGACACCGCAACCAGCGCCTTTTTCTCACACCGTGACCCGGCGATGGTGGAATGGCTGACAGGCCGCAAACTTGATGTTTAAGCTGCGATAAAAGAGGCGTTCATTCAATACAAAAACGTTTTTCAGGTAAATCAGGGCTAGAGGTGTCCACTCTGGGACTCGGTTGCAAAGGACCCGTTATTCTGTTTCCGTTTTCCAGGCGGCCCCCCAACAACGCGCCATAAGCCACTGAGAACAGGCCGCCGCCGCGAATTTCACGGCAGCCGGCACATACGGTCGGGCAGATTATGCTTCAGCGGTTCAAAAAATACAGGGCTTAAAGGATCAGCACGCAGCGAAAATCATTAACGTTGGTCAGCGTCGGCCCGGTGATCACCGCATCCCCCAGCGCGCCGAAAAAGCCGTGGCCGTCGTTGTTGTCCAGCGCCGCGCGCGGTGCGATGCCCTGGTCACGGGCACGCTGCAGCATGTCCGGTGCCAGAAAAGCGCCGGCAATCTCCTCCTGCCCGTCCACCCCGTCGGTATCGCCGGCCAGCGCCCAGACCCGCTCTGCGCCGTCCAGCGCCAGCCCCAGCGACAGCAGAAACTCGACGTTGCGCCCGCCGCGACCGCTGCCGCGCACGGTGACGGTGGTTTCACCGCCGGAGAGCAGCAGGCAGGGCTTGCTGAACGGCTGACCGTGGCTGGCCACCTGCAGGGCGACAGCCGCCATTACCTTACCCACGTCGCGCGCCTCGCCCTCAATTCGGTCGCTGAGGATATGTGCCGTGATACCCTGCTCCGCTGCGATTTTCGCCGCTGCCTCCAGCGCCATTTGCGGCGTGGAAATCAGATGCACCTCATTCCTCGCCAGCCGCGCATCGCCCGGTTTGATGCTTTCAGCTTCCCCACTCTCCAGCCGGCGGCGGGCGGCAGCCGGTACGCTGATTTGGTAGCGTTCAAGGATGGCGAGCACATCAGCGCAGCTGCTGGCATCGCCCACCGTCGGACCGGAGGCGATATCGGCCGGATCGTCGCCCGGCACGTCGGAGATCAGCAGGGTAATCACCTTCGCCGGGTAACAGGCCGCGGCCAGCCGCCCGCCCTTGATGGCGGAGAGATGACGGCGCACCAGGTTCATCTCGCTGATGGTGGCACCGGAGCGCAGCAGGTCGCGGTTGATCTGCTGTTTGTCCGCCAGGGCTATGCCCTCCAGCGGCAGCGGCAGCAGCGACGAGCCGCCGCCGGAGATCAGGCACAGCACGGTGTCCTGCTCGCCCAGCCCCTGCGCCAGTGCCAGTATACGCTCAGCTGCCTGCAACCCCGCTTCATCCGGCACCGGATGCGCCGCCTCCACTATCTCTACCGCGCGGCAGGGCACGCTGTAGCCGTAACGCGTGACCACCAGCCCGCTGAGTTCGCCCAGCCAGTGATCCTCTACCGCCCGCGCCATCGCCGCAGAGGCTTTGCCCGCACCCAGAACCACCAGGCGGCCAGTGCGATCGGCGGGAAGAAACTGCGGGATGGTATGCTGCGGCTGAGCGGATTCAATCGCTGCCAGGAACATCTGCTGTAGCAGCGCGCGTGGGGAAAACGAGTTATTCATGCTTCACCTGTTAATCGTCAGAAGACCGCCGGAGACGGTCTGGTCAGTCTACGGCCCACAGCGAGGCTCAGCGGTCTTCACCGCCTGTGTCAGTGACACTGTCACAACGCCCGGGCCAGCATGTGCATTGCATCGTATTCGGGTCGGGTATTTCGCAGCGGGTGTCCACACCGGCGGACAGCCCGGAAATGGGGCCAGGCCGCCACAGCATCAGCTGTGGCAAACGCACATCACGGCCTGATCCACGCTGCAACACACTCTTTCATCACCCGCAGATGTTCATCCAGCGCGGACTGCTCACCCAGATCGGTCTGGTAGATAATCGACAGCGTGGACTGGTTAATCAGATAAAAGAAACCCAGCGCAGAAATCGTGATATTCAGCTGCATGGCAGCGATATTCCTGCGCACGTTGTTTTCGCGCCAGCCGCGCTCCAGCAGCCCCTGAGTGATGTCGATCCAGCTTCTGTTCAGCTCCACCGGGCTGTCCAGCCCCTGCAGGTGGCGGGCCTTCAGCTGGTTTTCGCTGTTGAGCAGGCGGATAAACTCGGGGTTCTTCAGATAGTAGTGCCAGGTGAAATCCACCAGCTGCAGAATCGCCTCATTCGCCGGAAAACGGTCGAGATCCAGCGCCGCTTCCTGCTGGCGTTTATCGCGGTAGGCTTCTTCCAGTACCCGGGTAAAGAGCTGGTCTTTGTTAACGAAGTAGTAGTAGATCAGCTGCTTATTGGCCTGCGCCCGTTCGGCAATACTGTCCACGCGGGCACCGTCAAAGCCCTTCTCGGCGAATTCAGCACGCGCCGCCTGCAGGATGCGGCTCTGCTTGTCTGCCACATCGTTCTTATCCTTAACCATCCTGTTAGCCACAGCTGTTCCCCCTCCGGGTTCGCGTACTTTTTCGCAAGTATAGCGTCAGAACTGACGATGAAAACGGATAAAAATAATTTTCAACTAACTAGTTGGTTATGTGAATCCGATCACCCCAGGCGGTGAATTATCGACCTATAGTGATTTCATCAACCGGTTAGTTGAAATCAGTATCTGCCCTTTCAGCCCGGTTGTCCCTGTTGATTCTCTGAAATTCCGCGGTCGGTCACAGCGGCCCCGGCACACTAAACATATCGCGAGGTGAAAGTAATGGCTCAGATTCCCGTTGGCATCATTATGCACGGCGTTACCGGACGTATGGGTAAAAACCAGCATCTGATCCGTTCGATTGTGGCGATACGTGCACAGGGCGGCGTGCTGCTGGCCAACGGCGATCGCCTGATGCCGGACCCGATCCTGATCGGCCGCAACGCGGAGAAGATCGCCGCGCTGGCGCAGGAGTACGGCATCAGCCGCTGGGGCACCAGCATTGACGAGGCGCTGGATAATCCGTCGGACACTATTTTCTTTGATGCAGCCACCACCCAGGCGCGTCCGGGGCTGCTGAAGAAGGCCATCAGCAAAGGCAAGCACGTCTACAGCGAGAAACCGGTGGCGATGGGGCTGGATGAGGCGCTGAGCCTGTATCACTTCGCCCGCGAAAAAGGCGTCTGTCACGGCGTGGTGCAGGACAAGCTGTGGCTGCCGGGGCTGCAGAAGCTGAAACTGCTTAACGAATCAGGCTTCTTCGGTAAGGTGCTGTCGGTGCGCGGCGAGTTTGGCTACTGGGTGTTCGAAGGCGACCTGCAGCCGACCCAGCGGCCGTCGTGGAACTACCGCAGCGAAGACGGCGGCGGCATCATCCTCGATATGATCTGCCACTGGCGCTACGTGATCGACAACCTGTTTGGCGAGATCAAAAGCCTGAGCTGCCTCGGCGCCACCCATATCCCACAGCGCTGGGACGAGCAGCAGCAGCCTTACCCGGCCACCGCCGACGACGCGGTTTACGCCACCTTCGAACTGCATAACGGCGCGATCGTGCAGATTAACAGTTCGTGGTGCGTGCGCGTGCGCCGCGATGACCTGGTGACCTTCCAGGTGGACGGGGTCAACGGCTCTGCGGTGGCCGGGCTGACCGACTGCGTCACCCAGAGCCGCGTCAACACCCCCAAACCGGTGTGGAACCCGGACCAGCGCCAGACGCACAACTTCTTTGACGACTGGGCCGAAGTGCCTGACACGCAGCACTACGACAACGCCTTCAAGGTGCAGTGGGAGCTGTTCCTGCGCCACGTCTGGGGCGAAGGCGACTACCGCTGGGGCCTGCTGGAAGGGGCCAAGGGGCTGCAGCTGGTTGACCTGGCGCTGCAGAGCTGGAAAGAGCGCCGCTGGGTTGACGTGCCGTCGCTGGAGCGCTGAGGAGAGGAATATGCAAACGCCAAAACCCGAACAGCTGTCGCTGAATACCGCCACCGTGCGCCAGCAGTGGAACCTGCAGCAGATTATTGAAGGCTGCGCCCGCCATGAGATCCGCGGCATCTCACCGTGGCGCGATCAGGTCAGCGCGCTTGGGTTACAGCCCACCGCGCGCCTGATGCGCGAACACGATCTGACCGTCACCGGCTACTGCCGTGGCGGCATGTTTCCGGCCAGCAGCCGCGAGCAGCGCCAGCAAAAAATGGACGATAACCATCGCGCGGTGGATGAAGCGCTGGAGCTGAACGCCGCCTGCCTGGTGCTGGTGGTCGGCGGGCTGCCGGAAGGGTCAAAAGATCTCAACGGCGCGCACCGGCAGGTGGAGGACGGGCTGGCCGCGCTGCTCGACTATGCGCGGCCGCGCGGCATGCCGCTGGCGATTGAGCCGCTGCATCCGATGTACGCCGCCGACCGCGCCTGCGTCAACAGCCTGCAGCAGGCCAACGACCTGTGCGACCGGCTGGGTGACGACGGGCTCGGCATCGCCGTCGACGTCTATCACACCTGGTGGGATGCCGGCTTTGCCCGCGAGATCAGACGCGCCGGGCAGAAACGCCTGCTGGCCTTCCATATCTGCGACTGGCTCAACCCCACGCAGGATATGCTGTCCGATCGCGGCATGATGGGCGACGGCGTGATTGATATTCGCGGCCTGCGCCAGCAGGTGGAAGCCGAAGGCTATCAGGGTTTCCATGAGGTGGAGATTTTTTCCCGGCTGAACTGGTGGCAGCAGGATCCGGACGAGGTGTTGCGTACCTGCAAGGCCCGTCATCTCGAACACGGCTGAGCGCCCGCTTGCGCAGGCGTGCAGTCCCTTTTTCGTATCTGACAGAGCTGAACTCAGCTGTTTTCGTCGGTCCGCAGACTTGTCGAGGAAGATATGAATACAGATACCCGCAAGATGATCCTGGTTACCGTGCTGTGCGGGCTGGGCTACATGATGTACTCGGTCGACCGCATGACGGTGTCGTCGGCCATCGGCCTGATCGCCGGTGAATTTGGCCTTGGCAAAGCGGAGAGCGGCATTCTGCTGTCGTCGTTCTTCTTTGGTTTTATCGTCTTTCTGTTTATCTCCGGGGTCATCGCCGACAAGCTCAGCGGTAAGCCGGTGCTGATCCTCGGTCTGATGATGTTCTCGCTGGCCACGGTGTTTACCGGCGTGGCGGGCAGCCTGACCAGCCTGATCTTCTACCGGGTGATGACCGGCATCGGTGAAGGCATCTTCTGGCCCGCCGCCTCGCTGGAGGTGGCCAACGTCACCAGCGAGAAGCAGCGCACCACGGTGATGTCTCTCTACTGGATGGGCTACCCGATCGGCGGTTTTCTCGGCACCTGGATGGGGGCAGTGCTCGGGCCAATGTTTGGCTGGCGGGTGGTGTTTTATGTTGCCGGTGGCCTGGGAATACTGGTCGCGCTGCTGTATGCGGTGCTGGTGAAAAACGACCGTAAACCGGCCGATCTGCTGGCCCGTCAGGCGGCGGAAAAAGTGCCGCTGCGCACCCTGTTCCGCCATGCGCCGGTGCTGCTGATGGCCGCCTACTACTTTGTGCTGCTGGCCGGCTGGTGGATCGTGCTGCTGTGGGCGCCAAGCTACCTGATGCAGATAAAAAACCTGTCGATCGGCATGGCGGGCACCATCGCCAGCCTGCTCGGCCTGACCGGCGCGCTGGGCGGTTTCCTGCTTGGCCGCTACTGCGACAAAGGCGACTTTGTTCGCCGCCGCAATATCCTGATGGCGATCACCGCCGCCAGCGGCGTGCTGATGGCCGCCATGGCCCTGACGCCGTCGGTACCGCTGGTGGTGGTGCTGGTGATGCTGCTGGGCTTCCTCGGTTACCCTGTCACGCCAATCGTACTGTCGGTGACCGCCGAGCTGGTGCCGCCGTCGCTGCGCGGGTCGGCGATCGGCTTTGTGATGAATATGGGCATGGCGGCCGGCGGGATCTCGCCGATCGTCGCCGGCTACTACGCGCAGACCTATACGCTGCAGCCGGTGTGGCTGGCCGCCGCCGGAGTGATCCTGTGCAGCAGCGTGGTGCTGTTCGGCGTGCGCAAGCTGCCGGTTGGGTCCGCTACCGCCGCCGCTGACGCGCTACCGCGCGGCCATCTGGCTAAACACTAATCACAAGGAATCAATAATGAAGAGCAATCACCTACGTTTACTGGATGCGCAGGGCCGGGTCAGCGACTATCAGATTCAGGGCGAACGGCGCTGGTCCGCGCCCGCACAACCGCGTTTTAACCGCCAGGCGTTTGCCGCCGCCCACGTGGTGGCCGACGTGCGGCGTATGCAGCACCCCAGCCGCGATATGGCGATTGACTGGGACGCCACCCTCGCCTATCGCCGCCATCTGTTCGCCCACGGCTTCGGCATTGCCGAAGCAATGGACACCGCCCAGCGCGGCATGGGCCTCGACTGGCCGGCCAGCCTGGCGTTAATTCAGCGCAGCGTCGAACAGGCGAAAGCCTTTCCCGGCGCGGTGGTGGCCAGCGGGGCCGGCACCGATCACCTGACCCGCTTCAGCGGGCTGACCGTCGATGACGTGATCGCCGCCTATGAGCAGCAGATCGCGGCGATTGAGGCCTGCGGCGGCCGCATTATCCTGATGGCCAGCCGGGCGCTGGCGGCGATCGCCCGCGGCCCGGACGACTATCTGCGGGTCTACGATACCCTGCTGCGCCAGGTACGCGAACCGGTGGTGCTGCACTGGCTGGGGGATATGTTTGACCCGGCGCTGCGCGGCTACTGGGGCAGCGACAACATCCACAGCGCGATGGAGGTGTGCCTGGCGGCGATCCGCGCCAACCCGGCGAAGGTCGACGGCATCAAGATTTCGCTGCTGGATAAGGATCGTGAAGTGGAGATGCGCCGCCAGCTGCCGCCGACGGTGAAAATGTACACCGGCGACGACTTCAACTACCCCGAACTGATCGCCGGCGACGAGCAGGGCTACTCCCACGCGCTGCTGGGCATTTTTGACGCCATCGCCCCGGCGGCGGCGGCGGCGCTGCACGCGCTGGCGGCGGGCGATCGCCAGACTTACGAACGGATTTTCGCCCCGACCGTGCCGCTGGCGCGTCATATCTTCACCAGCCCGACCCAGTTCTACAAATCCGGCATCGTGTTTCTCGCCTGGCTCAATGGCCATCAGGATCACTTCTCAATGCTGGCCGGCTCCCAGAGCGCGCGCAGCCTCGGCCACTACTGCGAGCTGTTCCGCCTTGCCGATGCGGCCGGGCTGCTGGATAACCCGGAACGGGCGGCAGAGAGGATGACGCTGTTTGGTCGGGTGAATGGGATTTAGCCGGCTCGACAGAAGCGCTTATTATTTCCCCCGCGCGGATATCCTCGTGGGGGCGTTATTCTGCTGGTACATATTTAATCCCCGACGACAGTTCCCCTTGCACTTCATCGTAAGCCCTTGAGTAATCGGCTAGCACAACGTAATTTCTGGCGTATCCGGCAGCCGGCGAGCGGAATTTTTCATCCTATCCAGACTCTTTTTCTCTCTTAAAACCATCCCCCTCAGGGCAGAATTAAGAGCCTGACTCTGTAAGGCCGGTGATTCAGGCATGATACACTTAACGGCAGATCGGACGATCCGCAATCAAAACAGGAGCAACCGCGTGGCAGATTTTAAAACCTTATTCGGATACAGCGTTGATTACGCTGAGTTTGTCAGCCAGGGCTCGGCGGAAGAGATCGCCGCGCTACGCCGCGATCAGGACAAAACTCAGCAAGCGGATTTTCTCAGCCCTGAACTTGAAGCACAAATTGCCGCGCTGAAGGGCCGCTTCACCCTGCTGGTGGCCGCCGAAATGTGGTGCCCGGACTGCCAGCGCAACCTGCCCGCGATCCGGGCCTTAACCCAGCGCTATCCCGACGCACAGCTTGGCATTCTTAACCGGGCGCAGGCCGATGCGCCGTTTAAAGACGCCTTTGGCGTTGAGCGGGTGAAGATCCCGTTTGTGGCGGTGCTGGATGAAGAGTTCGCGCCGCTGGGTAGCTTTATCGAACGCCCACAGTCGGTGGTGACGGGCGGTGACGAAGCGCTGCAGAGTTACAAGCGCGGTGAACGGCTGGCGGAGACGGTCGGTGAGATTGTCGGGATCATGCGGCAGAACGCCTGATACGGGCCGTCGGCCGCGCGGCCGGCATAAGCTATGACCTCACCGGCGTTCTGCGCCGGTAACCGACGGAGAACGCCCTTTTACAGATGTGAACGCACATTGCCGCTGAACATGCCACCGCGAAAAACGTTTGCCGCCGGATCGGTGGTGAAAAGAACCAGGTCACTGCTTTCCCGGGCGATGATCGGGTGGCGGGTCTGATCCTCAATAATCACGCTTTCACCCGCCCCGAGAGTGATATCGCCGATCTGCGCGCTGCCCGCAAACAGATACAGCAGCCGTACAGCGCTGCTGACCGGAACCGGTGGCAGCATCAGCGTATGATCTTTTTCCAGCCGGGTATCCTGCAGCCAGGTCTGAGAGCGGAAAATTAACGGTGCGTGATCGGGGTCGGCAAGGGTTCTCCAGCTATTTTCACTGTAAGGCGTGCCGACGTCGTGAAACTGCACCTGCGGCACCAGCCCGCTTTCGGCCGGGCGCACGAAGATCTGCAAACAGCGCATCGTCTCGCCGGGGTTACCCGGAATGTGCCGCCTCTCTGGCTACGTGAAAAAATCCTGCCGGCCTGCGAAATGCTCTGAAACCATTACGGCTACAGCCCTGACGTTTGCAGCCAGGTATAAACAGACCGTGCAAGCTCCCGGGGGGTTTCCAGCGGGATCAGGTGACCACTTCCTTCGATAACATGAACGTCACATCCGAAGCAGTCCGCGAGTTCCGCCGCCTCCTCATCGGACCGGAGCTGATCCTGACCTGCTGCGACCACCATCACCGGGATGGAAACCGGCCTGAGGGTGATGCCGTTACGCTCCAGTCCGGACTGTGTTCTGAACACCTCCGCGCCGAGTCGTTTTCCCATCTCACGAACTTTCTGAATTAACGCGGCATCACCGTGACGGGAAGGGTGGAGGGACCTTTTGACCGCGCCGGGGCTGATGCCCTTAAAGTCTCCGGAAAGTGCGACACGGGAAGCGGCTTCAAG
Source organism: Erwinia sp. B116 (assembly GCF_002865965.1). Taxonomy (NCBI): domain Bacteria; kingdom Pseudomonadati; phylum Pseudomonadota; class Gammaproteobacteria; order Enterobacterales; family Erwiniaceae; genus Erwinia; species Erwinia sp. B116. The sequence goes on along the minus strand of NZ_JRZZ01000001.1, from coordinate 298,817 downwards.
CCGCGCGCGCTGTTCAGGTGAATCCTCGCGCAGGGAGGTGGCAATCAGGATCATGCCTGCTGTGCGCTGGGGAAATGCCTCGGCGACTGCCCGTGCTACATAGCCACCTAACGAAAAGCCAGCAAGAACAAAGCGCTCCGGAAGTCCACCGGCAATATGGCCAGCCATTTCCGCTATGGTCTGGCTCAGGCTTGCCCTGATAAAACGACGGCTGTCCGGATAGACGCTGATAAACTCATCCCACAGCGTCTCGTCGAGCATAAATCCCGGGATAAGTACGACAGGCAGCTGCTCTTGTTGCATTTGAGCGGTCCTCAGGCTGGAATTAATATCAAGACTGCAACGTGGCATCCCCCGCGTCAACCTCCGCCTGTTTATCATCGGTGGCGTTCAATTTATTCACCAGACGAATAAACACATATCAATTATCAATTGGAACAATTTGTGGCGGTGATGGACGAGAACTTCACGCCAATGGGCAGATTTATTGAACGCCCACAGTCGGTCGTCGCGGGCGGTGATAAGGCGTTGCAAAGCTACAGGCGCGGCGAACGGCTGGCGGAGACCGTCGCGGAAATCGTTGGCGTGATGCAGCATAAAGGCTAACCCGCCGCTGACACGTGCCCCATGTCCGGCATGGTAAGCATGGTAAGCATGGTAAGCACAACGTTATCAGGCAGGCCCGTCAGGGTCTGTTTTTTTGAGGCTGAGAGGCACGCGCGATAGCTGCCCCAGGCCACACAACCCGCTCAACCCGTCAGTTCCCGATCGTCCTCCTGCGTCCCTTCCCCGCCGTTCAGAGCATTAAACTCCTGCAGCAACTGCCTGAGCTGCTGCATTTTTTGCGGGCCAAACTGCTGCTCAATCCGCCGGTAACCGGCGTCAACCTCATGACAGGCCTGCTGATAGAGCGTCTGCCCCGCCGGGGTCAGCGAAGCGAACAGTTTACGCTGATCGTTCAGCGGTTTCAGGCGCAGTACCAGGCCATCCCGCTCCAGGCGGGTGAGGATGCCGGTCAGGCTCGGGCGCAGCACGCAGGCCTGCTGCGCCAGCGCGTGAAAGTCCAGCGACCGGTGTTCAGCGAGGATGCGAATAATCCGCCACTGCTGCTCGGTCAGGTTATGACGGTTGAGGATCGGGCGAAAATAGCCCATCGCCGTCTCGCGTGCCTGAAGTAAAGCAATGGTCAGGGAATCGGTCATCTCGGTCGCGCTCTGCGGTGGGGGATTGGCTCTACCGGGAGTATACGGCCTGACGGCGCTGACCGCCCGGATTTTTGTGAACAAACGCGCCCAAAAAAACCATATCGTTAACATATTAACAAAGTGACGCCCATCACAATTGAAATAACAAAAAATTAACAATTAGTGCGCAATACCACCCGTAATCCCATCTGAAAAGGCCTTTCACGGCTTTACAGCACCCCCGGCAACGTTGTTGATCCCCGTTTCCACGATATTGACCCGCTGAACGCAAACGATCTTATAACCGATCATTAACATATTAACGAAGTGGCAAAGGCGTTACCCCAGCACAAGGAATAATGATGAAACGATCCGTTTTTTCCGTTGCCCTCAACCATCACTCACAAATCGACGCGTGGGCCGACCGCTTCCGCCAGCCGCCTTATCAGCAACCGCCGCAGTCACCGGTGTGGTTTATCAAGCCGCGTAATACCCACCGCCGCAGCGGCGATGCCATAAGCCTTGCCGGGCTGCCCACCTTCAGCGGCGGTACGCTGGCGGTGGCGATCGGGAAAACGGCGCGTAAGGTCACGGTGGCGCAGGCCACAGGCTGTATCAGCGGGTATGCGCTGGCTAACGAGGTCAGCCTGGCGGAAGAGAGTTTTTACCGGCCGGCGATCGCGGCCAAGTGCCGCGACGGCTTCTGTCCGCTGGGCGAAACCGTGCCGCTGGCCGACGCCAGCGCGCTGGACATCATTACCGAGATCAACGGCGTGGTGGTGCAGTGCTGGTCCACGTCTGAGCTGCAGCGCGGGGCCGCAGCGCTGATCGCCGCATTAAGCGATTTTGTGACGCTGCAGCCGGGCGACCTGATCCTGCTCGGCACCCCGCAGCAGCGCGTGGCCGTCAACGACGGGGACGAAGTGGTGATTAAGGCCGCCGGCCTGCCGCCGCTGCGTAACACCTTTACCCGCACGGCCGACGCCACGACCCAGCCGGACGGCCACCCGACCTTCTTCGCCCTCGGCCTCAACTACGCCGATCACGCCAGCGAGCTGGATTTTACGCCGCCCGCGGAGCCGCTGGTGTTTATCAAAGCGCCGAACAGCATCACCGGTGATAACGCCGTCAGCGTGCGGCCGGACAACGTCGGCTACATGCACTACGAGGCCGAACTGGTGGTGGTGATCGGCAAAACCGCGCGCAGCGTCAGCCGCGAGCGGGCGCTGGAGTACGTACAGGGCTACACGCTGTGCAACGACTACGCGATCCGCGATTACCTGGAAAACTACTACCGACCCAACCTGCGGGTGAAAAGCCGCGACACGCTGACCCCGCTGCACGCCGGCCTGGTGCCGCGACGCGACGTACCCGACGCGCAGAATCTGTGGCTGAAGACCTGGGTTAACGGCGAGCTGCGGCAGTCGGGCAACACCCGCGACATGGTATTCGACGTGCCGTTTCTGGTGGCGTACCTCAGCGAAATTATGACCCTGCAGCCGGGGGATATGATCGCCACCGGCACGCCGAAAGGGCTGGCCGACGTGCGGCCCGGCGATGAGGTGGTGGTGGAGATCGAAGGCGTCGGCCGCCTGGTTAATCATATCGTCAGCGAACAACAGTTTGAGGAGAGCCTGCAATGAACAGGATAGACCACTGGATCGACGGCAAACGCGTGGCCAGCGCGGAGTACTTCACCACCAGCAACCCGGCCACCGGCGAGGTGCTGGCCGAGGTCGCCTCCGGCGGCGAGCGGGAGATCCACCAGGCGGTAGACGCGGCGAAGCGGGCCTTCCCGAAATGGGCCAATACGCCGATGAAGGAGCGTGCGCGTCTGATGCGCCGGCTTGGCGAGCTGATCGATGAAAACGTGCCGGAGATTGCCGCGCTGGAAACCGCCGATACCGGCCTGCCGATCCACCAGACAAAAAACGTGCTGATCCCGCGCGCCTCGCACAACTTCGAATTTTTTGCCGGGATCTGCCAGCAGATGAACGGCCGCAGCTACCCGGTCGACGACCAGATGCTCAACTACACGCTGGTGCAGCCGGTCGGCGTCTGCGCGCTGGTGTCGCCGTGGAACGTGCCCTTTATGACCGCCACCTGGAAAACCGCCCCCTGCCTGGCGCTGGGTAACACCGCGGTGCTGAAGATGTCCGAACTGTCGCCGCTCACCGCCGACCGGCTGGGCGAGCTGGCGCTGGAGGCCGGCATCCCCGCCGGAGTGCTGAACGTGGTGCAGGGTTACGGGGCCACCGCCGGTGATGCGCTGGTGCGCCACCACGACGTGCGCGCCATCTCCTTCACCGGCGGCACCGTCACCGGGCGCAGGATTATGCAGAGCGCCGGGCTGAAGAAGTATTCAATGGAGCTGGGCGGCAAATCGCCGGTGCTGATCTTCGAGGACGCCGACATCGAGCGCGCGCTGGACGCCGCGCTGTTCACCATCTTTTCGCTGAACGGCGAGCGCTGCACCGCCGGCTCGCGCATCTTTATCCAGCAGAGCATCTACCCCGAGTTTGTTAAGCGTTTTGCGGAGCGCGCCAACCGCCTGCGCGTCGGCGACCCGACCGATCCGCAAACCCAGGTGGGTTCGATGATCACGCAGCAGCACTGGGAAAAGGTCACCGGCTATATCCGCCTCGGCATTGATGAAGGCGCAAAACTGGTGGCCGGTGGCCCGGACCGCCCGGCCGGGTTATCCCATGGCAACTTTCTGCGCCCTACCGTACTGGCCGACGTGGATAACCGCATGCGCGTGGCGCAGGAGGAGATCTTCGGTCCGGTGGCCTGCCTGCTGCCGTTCAGAGACGAGGCCGAAGGCCTGCGGCTGGCCAACGACGTCGAGTACGGCCTCGCCTCCTACATCTGGACCCGGGACGTCAGCAAGGTGCTGCGCCTCGCCCACCATATTGAAGCCGGGATGGTGTTCGTCAATACGCAGAACGTCCGCGACCTGCGCCAGCCGTTCGGCGGCGTTAAAGCCTCCGGCACCGGCCGCGAAGGCGGTGAGTACAGCTTCGAGGTGTTCGCCGAGATGAAAAACGTCTGCATCTCGATGGGCAATCACCCCATCCCGAAATGGGGCGTGTAGCGTTTGCCTGCGGCAACGCGCCGGTGCCAGCCGGGCAGGCGCTGACCGTTGATGCAGAGCACGTCACGCATCACTGCCGCCCCTTATCGGGCGGCCCGATCCAGAAGAGAGCCGACTATGACCACAACAACGCTGACCGCCACCCTGCCGCCGCCGGATATTCTGCGCTGCGCCTATATGGAAATGCAGGTCACCGACCTGAAAAAATCCCGCGAGTTTTACGTCGATATTCTCGGCCTGCACGTCACCGCCGAAGATGACAAAACCCTCTATCTGCGCGCAATGGAGGAGTTTATTCACCACAACCTGGTGCTGCGCGAAGGGCCGGTGGCGGCGGTGGCCGCCTTTGCGTACCGGGTGCGCAGCCCGCAGGACGTCGACCGCGCCGAAGCGTATTTCCAGGCGCTGGGCTGTAAAACCGAGCGCCGCACCAACGGCTTCGTCAGGGGCATCGGCGACGCGGTGCGCGTGGAGGACCCGCTCGGTTTCCCGTACGAATTCTTCTGTGAGGTTCAGCACGTGGAGCGGCTGGCCTGGCGCTACGAGCTGTATACCCCCGGGTCTCTGGTGCGCCTTGATCACTTCAACCAGATCACCCCGGACGTGCCGCTGGCGGTGGCGTATATCCAGGGGCTGGGCTTTCGCGTCACCGAAGATATCCGCGATGCCAGCGGCGTGGTCTACGCTGCCTGGGTGCGGCGTAAATCCACGGTGCACGACACCGCGATGACCGGCGGTGCCGGGCCGCGCATGCACCATATCGCCTTCGCCACCCACGAAAAGCACAATATCCTGGCGATCTGCGACAAGCTCGGCGCGCTGCGCCGGTCCGACGCCATCGAACGCGGCCCAGGCCGGCACGGCGTCTCCAACGCCTTCTACCTCTACATCCGCGACCCGGACGGGCACCGCATTGAGATCTACACCCAGGACTACTACACCGGCGACCCGGATAACCCGCTGGTCAGCTGGGACGTGCACGACAACCAGCGCCGCGACTGGTGGGGCAACCCGGTGGTGCCGAGCTGGTACAGCGAAGGCTCGCGGGTGCTGAGGCTGGACGGCACGCCGCAGCCGGTGGTGGAGCGCAGCGATCCCAGCGAGATGGCGGTGACCATCGGTGCCGACGGTTTCTCTTACACCCGCAAGGGCGACACCGATCAGGGCTTTAAGCTCGGCAATACCCTGTAATCAGCAGGCGCTGGCACCGGCCAGCGCCTCATCCGGAGCCCGTTATGCCGCATTTTATTACCGAATGTACCGACAATATCCGCCAGCAGGCGCAGCTGCCGGCGCTGTTTGCGCAGGTCAGCCTGCTGCTGGCCGGCAGCGGCCTGTTTCCGCTGGGCGGCATCCGCAGCCGCGCCCACTGGATCGACACCTGGCAGATGGCGGACGGCCGGCACGACTACGCCTTTGTGCATATGACGCTGAAAATCGGCCATGGCCGCACGCCGGACCAGCTGCAGCCGGTGATGAACGACCTGTTTGCCCTGATTAAAACGCATTTTGCCCCGCTGATGGCCGAACGTTACCTGGCGCTGTCGCTGGCGGTGGAGGAACTGCCCGAAGTGCTCAACTTTAAACAGAACAACGTTCACGCACTGTTCCGCAAGGATTAAGGAGCCCGTTATGTTAACCCCACAAGTCCGCCAGCAGCTGGCACGCGAACTGCGCCAGGCAGAGCAGAGCCGGGAACAGGTTCGACAGCTGTCACTGCGCCATCCTGATATCAGTATTGAAGATGCTTACGCCATCCAGCGCGCATCGGTGGCGACAAAGATCGCCGAAGGCCGCACGCTGAAGGGCCATAAAATCGGCCTGACCTCACGGGCTATGCAGACCAGCTCGCAGATTGACGAGCCGGACTACGGCGCGCTGCTCGACGATATGTTTTTCGCCGACGGCAGCGACATTCCTGTCGAGCGCTTTATCGTCCCCAGGCTCGAAGTTGAACTGGCCTTTGTGCTGGCAAAACCGCTGCGCGGCCCCGGCTGCACGCTGTTCGATGTGTATAACGCCACCGGTTACATCATTCCGGCGCTGGAGATTATCGACGCGCGCTGCCACGGCATCGACCCGGAAACCCAGCGGCCGCGCAGGGTGTTCGACACCATCGCCGACAACGCCGCCAGCGCCGGGGTGGTGATGGGCGGGCGGCCGATCAAACCCGACGCGCTGGACCTGCGCTGGATCTCAGCGCTGCTCTACCGCAACGGGGTGATTGAGGAGTCCGGGGTCGCCGCCGCGGTGCTGAATCACCCGGCCAACGGCGTCGCCTGGCTGGCCAATAAGCTGGCCGCGCACGACGTACAGCTGGAGGCCGGCCAGGTGGTCCTCGGCGGCTCCTTCACCCGTCCGGTCGCGGTGCGCCAGGGCGACACCTTCCACGTCGATTACGGCCCGATGGGGGCCATCAGCTGCCGGTTTGTCTGAGGAGGCACCATGCCACATAACGCATTTAAGCAGGCGCTTGCCGATAAACAGCCGCAGATCGGGCTGTGGCTGGGGCTGGCAAACAGCTACAGCGCCGAGCTGCTGGCCGGGGCCGGTTTTCACTGGCTGCTGATTGACGGCGAGCACGCGCCGAACGACGTGCGCTCGATCCTTTGCCAGCTGCAGGCGATCGCCCCCTACCCCAGTCATCCGGTGGTGCGGCCACCGGTGAATGACCCGGTGATCGTTAAACAACTGCTGGATACCGGGGCGCAGACGCTGCTGGTGCCGATGGTACAGAACGCCGCCCAGGCGCAGCAGGCGGTACGCGCCTGTCGCTACCCGCCGCAGGGCATCCGCGGCGTCGGCAGCGCGCTGGCCCGCGCCTCGCGCTGGAACCGCGAGCCTGACTATCTGCTCCGCGCCAACGATCAGATCTGCCTGCTGGTGCAGATCGAAACGCGCGAGGCGGTGGATAACCTGGCGGCGATTCTGGCGGTGGAAGGCGTCGACGGCGTGTTTATCGGCCCGGCCGATCTCAGCGCCGATATGGGCTTTGCCGGTAATCCCGGCCATCCCGAGGTGCAGGCGGCGATCGCGCGCTGCATTACCGCGATCCGCGCGGCAGGCAAAGCCCCGGGCATCCTGATGGCCAATAAAAAGCTGGCGCAACACTATCTTGACCTGGGGGCGCTGTTTGTGGCGGTCGGCGTCGATACCACCCTGCTGGCCCGCGGCGCCGAAGCGCTGGCGGCACGCTTTATTTCCCCGACGGGCGGCAGCGCCGCCGCAGAACCGACGGTTTACTGATCCCCTGAGGAGAAAACATGTCCGTGACCCCTGACCACCCTCAGCAGAACGGTCCGGCCGCCACCGAACGGCGGCTGATGAAAAAACTGTTCCGCCGCCTGATCGCCTTTCTGTTTGTGCTGTTTGTTTTCTCCTTCCTTGACCGGATCAATATCGGCTTTGCCGGTCTGACCATGGGCAAGGATCTCGGGCTCAGCTCCACCCTGTTCGGCCTGGCCGCCGCGCTGTTCTACGTCACCTATGTGCTGTGCGGCATTCCCGGTAATCTGATGCTGGGGATTGTCGGCGCGCGGCGCTGGATCGCCGGAATTATGGTGCTGTGGGGCATCGCCTCCACCTGCACCCTGTTTGCCACTGATGCCACGTCGCTGTATCTGCTGCGCATGCTGGTGGGCATCGCCGAAGCCGGCTTCCTGCCGGGGATCCTCGTCTATCTTACCTGGTGGTTCCCGGCAAAATACCGCGCCCGCGCCAACGCGCTGTTTATGATCGCCATGCCGGTGACCATGATGTTCGGTTCGCTGCTGTCCGGCTATATTCTGGCGCTGGACGGCCTGTGGAACCTGAAAGGCTGGCAGTGGCTGTTTCTGCTGGAGGGCGCACCCTCGGTGCTGCTGGGCGTTGTCACCTGGTTCTTCCTTGACGATCGGCCGCAGCAGGCGCGCTGGCTGCGGCCGGAGGAGAAACGGCTGCTGATCGCACTGCTTGAGCGCGAACGCACCGCGCCGCCCGCCGACGCTGGCGAGGCCAGACCGCCGTGGCGCGAGGTGCTGACGCCGCTGGTGCTGCTTTACACGCTGGCCTACTTCTGCCTTGCCAACACCTTAAGTGCGATCAACATCTGGACGCCGCAGATCCTTAAAAGTGTTAACGCCGGCAGCAGCAATATCGTGATTGGCATGCTGGCCGCCATTCCGCAGCTGGTAACCATTGTGGCGATGATCCTGTGGAGCCGCCGCTCTGACCGCCGCCAGGAGCGCAAGCGCCATACGCTGATCCCTTACCTGTTTGCGGCCGCAGGCTGGCTGCTGGCCTCCGCCACCGCCCATCCGCTGGTACAGCTGCTGGGCATTATCATCGCCTCCTCCGGCTCCTTTACCGCGATGGTGATGTTCTGGACCACCCCGGACCGCGTTATCAGCTTTCAGGCCCGGGCGCTGGCGCTGGCGGCGATCAACGCGGTGGGCAACATCGGCTCGGCGGTCAGCCCGCTGGCGATTGGTATTCTGCGCGACGCCACCGGCAGCTTCAACGCCGGGCTGTGGCTGGTGGCCGGGCTGCTGGTGCTGGGCGCAGTGGTACTGAGCCGCATTCCGATGAACGGGGAAGGCCGGCAACCGACGCCGCTGGCCGCGCGGTCGCATCCGTTGCGCTAAGGAGGAGCGATGAGCGCTGGCGGTGACAATATCGATATCAGCAAAGCGTATGACTCAGGCTACGCCGATGCCGAAGTGCACTATGAAACCTTCGCCCGGCTGGCGCACTTCTTCGGCCGCGATATGCACGCGCACTGGCACGATCGCTATTTCCAGCTGCACTATCTCGCCACCGGTAAGATCACCCTGCAGCTGGATGACCATCTCTACGACGTCTGCGCGCCGCTGTTTATCCTGACGCCGCCATCGGTGCCGCACGCGTTTATTACCGAAGCGGACAGCGATGGGCACGTCTTAACGGTGCGCCAGGAGCTGGTGTGGTCGCTGGCGGAAAAGCTGTGGCCGGGTCAGGCGGACACCATCAACCGCGCGGGCGTCTGCCTGTCGCTGGCCGCCTCACCCCTGACGCTGGCCGCGCTGGATCACTACTGGCCGCTGATCGCGGCAGAGTTCAGCGGCGCGGCGGCCGGGCGCGAGCTGGCACTTAACGCGCTGGCGCAGGCGCTGTTTACCCTGCTGCTGCGCGAAGCGCCGCCGTGGGAGCACGGCCCCTGCGGCGTGCGCGGCGAGATGCGTCAGTTTCAGCGCTTTAACCGTATGATCGACCAGCATTATCGTCAGCATCTGGCGGTGCCGGACTACGCCCGTGAGCTGGGCGTCAGCGAATCGCGGCTCACCGGGCTGTGCCGGCGCTTTGCCAACCAGTCGCCGAAACGGCTGATCTTCGAGCGGGTGCTGCGCGAGGCTAAACGCCTGCTGCGCTACAGCAGCGACAGCGTGCACCAGATCGCCTGGGCGCTGGGCTACAAAGATCCGGCCTATTTCGCCCGTTTTTTTCATCGTATGGCGGGCTGCTCGCCGAGCGAGTTCCGCAACCGGTAAGCGCCGGAGCCGGTGAAAAGTACCCGCAATCGCCTGAAACGTCTCTTCCGCACGCCGCCTTGCAGCGCTTAAATCGGTTAACAGAAAAAATCACTCAGATAACAAACCGGACGCTCGCCGAGGCGACGTCGTCACTATAATGAGGCAGAACCATGCAACCTGAAGCCCACCGCTCCGCCAGCAACCGCCCGTTTACCGGCGCCGAGTTCCTTAACAGCCTGCAGGACGGCCGTGAAATCTTTATCTACGGTGAACGGGTCAAAGACGTCACCACCCATCCGGCGTTTCGCAACGCCGCCGCTTCCGTGGCGCAGCTGTACGACGCGCTGCACGCGCCGGAGAGCATCGACCGGCTGTGCTGGCAGACCGATACCGGCAACGGCGGCTACACCCACCGCACCTTCCGCTTTGCCCGCTCGGCGCAGGAGATCCGCCAGCAGCGCGATGCGATCGCCGACTGGTCGCGGCTCAGCTACGGCTGGATGGGCCGCTCGCCGGACTACAAGGCGGCGTTCTGCTGTTCGCTGGGCGCCAACCCGGAGTTCTACGGCGAGTACGCCGACAACGCGCGCCGCTGGTATCAGCGCATTCAGGAAGCCGGCCTCTACTTTAACCACGCCATCGTTAACCCGCCGATCGATCGCCACAAGCCGGCGGACGAGGTGAAAGACGTCTACGTGCAGGTGCAGAAGGAGACCGACGCCGGCATTATCGTCAGCGGCGCCAAGGTGGTGGCCACCAACTCGGCGCTGACCCACTACAACTTTATCGGCTTCGGCTCGGCGCAGGTGATGGGCGACGATCCCAGCTTTGCGCTGATGTTTATCGCGCCGATGGATGCCGACGGCGTTAAGCTGATCTCCCGCGCCTCCTTTGAACTGGTGGCCGGCGCGACCGGATCGCCGTTCGACTATCCGCTCTCCAGCCGCTTTGATGAAAACGACGCGATTCTGGTGATGGATAACGTGCTGATCCCGTGGGAGAACGTGCTGGTCTACCGCGACTTTGACCGCTGCCGCCGCTGGAGCATCGAGGCCGGTTTTGCCCGCCTCTATCCGATGCAGGCCTGCGTGCGGCTGGCGGTGAAGCTTGATTTCATCACCGCGATGCTGCAGAAAAGCCTCGAATGTACCGGCGTCATTGAGTTTCGCGGCGTGCAGGCGGCGCTGGGCGAAGTGGTGGCGTGGCGCAACCTGTTCTGGTCGCTCAGCGATGCGATGGCCGCAGAAGCACAGCCGTGGAAAAACGGTGCCTGGCTGCCGGATATGCAGGCGATGCAGACCTACCGGGTGATGGCACCCATGGCCTACAGCAAAATCAAAAACATCATTGAGAGCAACGTTGCCAGCGGGCTGATCTACCTGCCTTCCAGCGTGCGTGACCTGAACAACCCGGAGATCGACCGCTATCTGGCGCAGTACGTGCGCGGTTCCAACGGTATGGACCACGAACAGCGTATCAAGATCCTCAAGCTGATGTGGGACGCGATGGGCAGCGAGTTTGGCGGCCGCCACGAGCTGTATGAAATTAACTATGCCGGCAGTCAGGATGAGGTGCGCCTGCAGTGCCTGCGCCACGCGCAGGGCTCGGGCAGCATGAAGGGCATGATGGCGATGGTTGACCGCTGCCTGGCCGACTATGACCGCCACGGCTGGACGGTGCCGCACCTGCACAACAACCACGACATCAGCCAGCTTGACCGTTTACTGAAATAAGGGGGGTTTTTATGTCCAGTGAAGAACAGCACCGCCTGAATTTTCGTGAGGCGATGGCCAGCTTACCGGCGGCGGTCAATATTGTGACGACCCAGGGCAGCGCCGGGCGCTGTGGCATTACCGCCACCGCCGTCTGTTCGGTGACCGACACGCCGCCAACGCTGCTGGTGTGCATCAACAGCCGCAGCGCGATGAACCCGGTCTTTACCGGCAATGGGCGGATGTGCGTCAACGTGCTGAACCACCAGCAGGAGGAGATGGCGCGCCACTTTGCCGGCATGACCGAACTGAGTATGGAGCAGCGCTTCGGGCTGGAGGGCTGGCGCGAGGGTGAACTGCAGCAGCCGGTGCTGCAACGGGCGCTGGCCAGCCTGGAGGGTGAGATTCAGCAAATTAATACCATCGGCACCCATCGGGTCTATCTGCTGGAGGTCAGACATATCGCGCTGGCGACGCAGGGCTGCGGGCTGATCTACTTTAAACGCCAGTTCCACGCCACGCCGTACCAGCAGAAACTGGTGACCGTGTAACTTTTCACAGAAAAAACTGCCGTTAGCGGTTACCGCGTTATCCTGGCAAAGCGGATCACCCGCTGAGGACGCTTCAGGCCTCTGCGCAGCCATCAGAAACAGTCCGGGCAGAACATCGGGCCGCTGTATTCACGCATCGGTTGATGCCGCCATCAGATGCCAACGGCCAGACCGTTGCATGGCAGCCTCTTTCAGCTTAATGCCGGAAGAGGCTCACCGGTCAGTTCATCGCGGAACAGCACGCGCGCAACGCGTTGCGCAGCCACCGATGCGCCGGGTCTCGCTCCTTTCTGCCGTGCCAGGCCTGGTGGTAGGTGAATTCCGGCAGCGCCAGCGGCGGCGTAAAGTGACACAGCGACGACGGATAGCGTTGCGCGCTGACCGAACGGCTGGCCACGGTCAGCACCAGGTCGGTGCCGGGGAGCAGATTGACGGCAGCGCTCCAGTGCGGCAGCGCCATGCAGATACGCCGCTGCAGCCCTTTCGCTGCCAGCACCCGTTCGATCTCATCCCGCGCGTCCGGCTTCATCGCCAGCATCACGTGCGGTCTGCCGAGCCACTCATCCAGCGTGAGCGCCCTGCCTGCGGGCAGCGTGTCGCGGTCCGCCATGCAGATAAAGTGCTCGCCAAACAGCGCCTGCTGCTGAATAGCGTCCTCCGCATCCGGGAACACTCCCAGCGCCAGATCCAGCTCGCCCTCCGCCAGCTGCGCCAGCATCAGTTCCCGGCTCGCCTGGCTGATGGCAAGATTAACGCCCGGTGCCGTTTTTCTCAGGTGACGTACCAGCTCAGGCAGCACGATGCGTGCCGCATAGTCCGACATCGCCACCCGGAAGGTGCGCCGCAGCGTAGCCGGATCAAACTCCGCCGCGCCCAGCAGGTCGTTCAGCTCCGCCAGCGCACTGTTCAGCGTCGGTAACAGGCTCTGTGCCCGCGCGGTCAGCGCCATCCGCCCCGCCTGACGAACCAGCAGCGGGTCGTTAAAATGCGTCCGCAGCTGCGCCAGCGCGTGGCTGACCGCCGGCTGGCTTCTGTGCAGCCTGACGGCGGCGCGGGTGACGTGTTTTTCCGTCAGCAGCGCGTGCAGCGTCAGCAGCAGGTTCAGATCTATTCTGCGCAGTTCATCCATATGATGCATACCCATGATGCAGATAAACGATTTCTATAACTATAACTGATAATCCACAATCGCCCCATCACGTCCTTTCCTGATGAGGTTGCCATGCTCAGTAAAACCCTGTTTCTCACCTTCCTGCCCGTCACCATCGCCCTGCTGGCCGGTGCGCTGCTGCCTTTTCAGGCCAGCAGCAACGCCGCCGTCGGTAAAGCGCTGGGGCATCCTTTGTGGGGGGCGCTGGTCTCGCTGGCCGTCAGCGCACTGGTGCTGCTGCCGCTGCTCTGGCTGTTTAAAGTGCCCGCCCCGCGCGTCGCCACCGCGCTGCAGGCCCCCTGGTGGATCTGGATCGGCGGCCTGTTCGGCGCGCTCTACGTGGTCAGCGCCACCGCGTTTGCGCCAAAGCTCGGTGCGGGCAGCTTCCTCGTGCTGGTGGTGGCCGGTCAGATGATCGCCGCGGTACTGGTGGACCATTTTGGCCTGATGAACCTGACGCAGCGGCCGATCAACCTGGTCCGCGTGGCCGGCGTCGCCCTGATACTGGCTGGCGCGTTCTGTATTCACTACGGCGGGCTGAGTAGTGCCGGCCGCAGCGCGCCGGTGGCAGACCAGCGCACGCTGCCGAAGACATTCACTGAAAATTCTGCCAGGCCGCCCTCTTCTGACTGACCCGCTACCGGCAATCCGCACCTGACTCACGTAGCCAGTGAATCATGGCTTCACCGCCTGGCTGGCTCAAAGTACGTTGCGGCCAGGCAAGAAAATACGGTTTGCTGAGCGGCAGGGAAAGATTATCAATCACCACCAGCTCGCCACGCGCCAGTTCCCCTGCAATCAGGCGTCGCTGCCCCAGAAGCAGCCCGGAACCGAGCACTGCGGCATCAATCGCCAGCGAGGTGAGATTGAAGCTGAATGCGGGTTGTGACGGCGGCTCATCCATGCCTCTGGCCTGAAACCAGCTACGCCAGTCAGGCAGGAAACGTCCTTCGTTACCCCAGTCGAGGTGGATCAAAGGTGCATGACTGAGGATGTCTTCATATGAAAAACGCTGTAATAAGGCCGGGCTGGCGACCGGCAGCACCTCATCATGGAACAGCCACTGCTTATCCAGTTGCGGATAACGATCTTCACCAAAACAGATAACAAAATCCGCTGGCATTGCGGCGAAATCGACCTGAGCGTGGGTACCGTGTAACGACAGATCGATATTCGGGCAACGGGCGCGCCAGCCAGCCAGCTGAGGTAACAACCATTTCGACGCCAGCGCCGGTAAGGCATACACCGTCAATCTGGGTACACTGGCCGCCTTGTGGATGTTTTGCTGACCGAGATGCAAAATATCAAAGGCTTCAGTGACATAACGCAGATATTCCTTACCGGTTTCAGTCAGCATTACGCCATTTTGTGTGCGTAAAAACAGGGTACTCCCCAGTTGCTCCTCCAGCTGGCGAATCTGCTGACTGACCGCTGCCGGGGTTAACGCCAGCTGTGCGGCCGCTTTCGCCAGGCTGCCCAGTTCGGAGGCCACTTTAAATGACTGGATGACGCTGATTTTTGGTAATCTTGACGATTGAGCAGGCATTAATTCTTCCTTAACAGGGTATTAAGTATTTATCGTTACGCTGCTTAACAGGTGACGGTTAAAGTAACATCACACCTGTTAACCATGAGAATTGTTGCTATGTCTGGCTCTCTTATTCGTCTGGATCTGCATCCGCTGGTCGATCACGACTGGCGTCAAAGCTGTCGTGAACAATTGAACCATTCTGGCGCGCTGGTGCTGCGTCAGTTTTTGCACCCCACGGCCTTACAGGCAATCATCGAAGAAGGCAATGCGCAACGCCATCTGGCTTATCACACCCTCAGCAAACATAACGTTTATCTGATGAAACCTGATGAGGCGTTCAGCCCTGAACACCCACGCAACCGTGATGTGTTCAGCACCAAAGGATGTATCACCGATGATATAATCCCTGCTGAGTCGCCGTTGCGCCAACTTTATAATGATGAGCTGTTCAAAAGTTTCCTGTGCTATGTACTGGGCGAAGAGGCGCTTTACCCCTACGCTGACCCCCTTTCCTCCGTTAATCTGCACTACGCGCCTCACGGCCAGGAACTGGGCTGGCACTTCGACAATTCCTCTTTTGCCATCACCTTGCTGATACAGAAACCGCTGGCGGGCGGGGTGTTTCAGTACGTGAAAGACCTGCGTGATGCCGACAGCGGAGAGATGAACTTCGCGGGTGTCGAGGCTGTTCTGGATGAACGTAGGCCTGTTGAAGCACTGGCGATTGATGCAGGCGACCTGGTGCTATTTCGTGGTCGTAATTCCCTGCACCGCGTGACCCCGACTGAAGGGGAGATCACGCGGATGCTGGCAGTTCTGGCCTACAATACTCAGCCCGGCATTGCATTATCAGAGACAGCGCGTATGACATTTTACGGAAGAGTGTGAAATCAGGGACCCGGCGTGCAGAAAGATTTACCGCGTGCGGCAGGCTGTAACACAACTCCATAGTGGAAACAGCATCAGACGCCCCGGCAGCGGTGCGCAGGTCAACGCTGAGGATGCGGTTACAGGGTTAAAGAAGAGAGTAGAGAATTCACCCTGACTGATGAACGTCACTCACCAGCCAGGGCTTTCAGCTTATTTTCCCAGAATATTATTCACCGCAGCAACATGCCCGGCCTTATCCCGGTAATTTGAAATGATCTGGATAACAGAGAATTTTTTCCCGGCAACGGCAATCAGGGTGGCCTGCTGCACTTCGTTACCCCCCATATTGCTGGTCGCTTCAACGTGGTAAACCTCAAGCCCCTTGACGTTCTCCGTTTTTTCACTCAGCACGGTGTAAGAGGGAGAAGATTCCTTCTGCTTATCTTTGATGGACTTCATGCCATCCAGAAAATCTTTGTCACTGCCACCACGGGCAATCAACGGTTTTTCATCTTCATTGACGATCAGCACGCGCTTAGCCTGTTTGTTGACATACATGTTGCCAGGCGCGCCGCCGGGAACAGGCTGAACCACATAGCCTTGCAGGCTGAACAGCTGCTTTCCGTCAAGCAAGGAGACAGTTTCACTACTGGCGGCTGATTTTTCAGTTGCGTCAACGTTGGCAGCTGAAGCTACGTTTATAGTGCAGCCAATCGCCACTGCAAAACTGAGTGCGGTTGCTATTTTTGAGATATTATTTAAGCCCATTCAGTAACTCTCATATTTATAGTTAATTTTCAGTGGATGCGATAATAAAATGACGCCCCTGTCGTAATACAGTGAAAAACCTGTTCAACAGAGTGAAGAATACTGTGTTAACGCCTGACATTGCATTCAGTCTGAATTGATTAACTTAGTTTTTAAGACATTTCCTAATATAACTCCCGTCAGGATCTGTCCAGCACGTGGACTCCCCCTGCTGCAGGGAAAGCCCATGCTGAGCGAGGAGGAAAATCAAAACTGTGGCTTTGTGGTTTTTTTCTCATCCATGTATTTGATAACGGCATTTTGCCAGGCCGGATCGGTCAGGGTGATTTTTGTGCTGCTTTGCTCCAGCTGGGCAGAACCTGATTCGCACCCCATACCCGTCCCGGGGATCGGTTTTTCACACCATAATGGATACATGCTGCTTATTGAGACCGGACCATATTTTGCGAGAGCAGCTTTTTTCATTGCTTCCTGATTTTCATTTGTCCAGGGTATTTCATAGCTAATTAAATCCGCTGCCATAGGATTTATCTTATTATAAGGAACGCGTGGCTGAAAACTTACCTGCATTCTGGTGCCGTCGTTTTCGTAGACAAGATACATCACTTGCTTGCTGCCCGTGATCACCGTCGGTGTCTGGTAATCCATTGAGTCAGAAGCGACAATTTTATCGGCTGAGACCCCGAAGTTCTTCTGCATTGCGCTTCGCGCTTCTTCAACGCTCATACCACTCTTCACGCCTGCCACGTCGAAAGATCTTACGTCTACCGGGTGAACAGGCTGGGCAGCACTGGCCGGATTAAGCAAAAAAGGCAGGGCTATAAATGTTGCAGGCAGCAGGACAAACAGATTTCTTTTCATTTACGTACCGTTATAGTTAGTTAACTGAATTATTGCTGCACAGAGGCGATCTCAGAGTTATTATGCTAACACTATCATCCCTTTCAGTGCATGTTCATGTGTCGTCGTCGGGCTCATATTTATATTCAGCAGACCATTATATGTCAAGGGCGTGTTAAAAACGCAGTGGGATGTTTCAGGTGCGTACAGATAACCGGAAACTGCGCTCCTGATGTATCAGTACAGCGGTGAAATAACCATGACAATGCCAGATATCCGCAATAAAGGGATATTTCAGATATGAAATTCCCTAAATGAAAATATACCTGATTGCGTTTACTCCATCGCAGTGTATCCAAAACTGTAAAAAAGCATAACCGCATAGCGGACATTCAATACGTTAGCGCGCCAGGAGCCCGATGATGCTGGCAACCCTCACCGGGTGTTCTACATTAATTTACTGGTGGACACCCATTGTCAGGAGGCACGCTTATGCAACTTTCACTTAACGGCCAGGTGGCATTAATCACCGGTGCCAGCTCCGGCATCGGCTACGGCTGCGCCGGGACGCTGGCCGCCGCCGGGGCCGCGGTGGCGATCAACTATAACCGAAACGCGGAGCCGGCCGTGCAGCTGGCGCAGCAGATTACGGCTAACGGCGGCCAGGCAATTGCCCTTGCCGGCGACGTGGCGAAGGAATCCGACGTGGAGCGCCTGTTTCAGCAGACCGTGGATCGGTTTGGCGGGCTGGATATCCTGGTAGCCAACTCTGGCCTGCAGCGCGACGCCGCCATCGCTGAGATGACGCTGGAGCAGTGGAATACGGTGATTGACGTCAACCTGACCGGGCAGTTTCTCTGCGCGCGGGCGGCGGTGCGCCAGTTCCGTCAGCAGGGCGAACGCCCGTCCGCCGGGCGGGCTCGCGGAAAAATCATTCATATGAGTTCGGTGCACCAGCTGATCCCGTGGGCGGGCCACGTGAACTACGCGGCCTCCAAAGGCGGCATCGACCTGCTGATGCGCAGCCTGGCGCAGGAGATCGGTGAAGAGCGTATCCGGGTCAACGCCGTCGCCCCCGGCGCGATCGCCACCGCGATCAACGTCGATGCCACCCAGGGCGACGCGGCGAAGGCGTTGTTAAAGCTGATCCCCTACGGCCGCATCGGTGAACCGCAGGATATCGCTAACGCGGTGCTGTGGCTGGCCAGCGACCTCTCCGACTACGTGCACGGCACCACGCTGTTTGTCGATGGCGGCATGACGCTCTATCCGGAGTTTCGCGGCAATGGTTAGCCCCTTGCCCTCGGTTACTTCTGCGCCTTACGTAACCCCGCCATTCTCCCCAGAACACCATCGCGCAGGATCAGGCGATGGTACAACGCGGCAAGGATATGTACGGCGATCAGGCCGCAGAGCAGCCATGACAGCGGGCTGTGCAGCGCGTTGGCCGGCGCCACCATCCAGCTGACTTCGACGCCGGTTTTCGGGATCAGCGCAATGCCCCAGGGGCTCCAGCCCTCTCCGTTCCCGTAGGCGCGCAGCAGGGCAATCGCGGGGATCGCCAGCATCAGGAGGTAGAACGCCACGTGAACGGCCTGGCCGACGGCACCCGGCCATCCGGATACGCGGGGCGGGCGGCGGCGGCGGTTGACGAGAACCCAGGCGGCCCGCACGACAACGAAGGCAAGCGTCAGCAGACCGACCGTGCCGTGACTGGGCCCCATCCGCACCAGCCAGTCAACGACAGCGGAGTCGCCAAAGGCCCGCCAGCTGAACACCATCACAAACTGCCAGAGCAGCAGATAAGCCATCCCCCAGTGCAGCACGCGGCTGACCAGACCGTAGCGTGCGGGCGTATCCATCCCCCTGCCACCGGAGCGCCGCTCCAGGGTTTTCACCGTCATTCCCTCTCCCCTTCTGATTTGGCTTATTGCGAAATTACACCACGTCATTCCATGCGTATGGAATACCATCAACGTCAGCGGTTAAGCCTGTATTCACAGGGCTACCGGGCGGACGAACAGACGTCAACGATAAGATAAACCCGCCTGAGAGCGCAAAGGTAATAACGCTGATTGCTTACCGGTAGTGATAAGAAAATTCCTATAAACCCTCAATTCAGGCATAAGTTGAGTAAAAAAACCGAAATTTTGTGTAACTTATAGCGTCAAATTATTAGGAAAAGATACGTTTTTCATTAAGAGGGATTTTTTCATGCTTAACATTAAATCGACCCTGTTACTGTCAGTGATTGCGCTAACCGCATGCGGTGGTGGCGGCGGCGGCGGTGGCGGCGACAGCGAACCGCCGGTAACAACCTCACCGGTTCAGACCGATGATAACACCAGTACCACACCCGCTCTGCCAACGACCCCGGCGACGAGTTATGCCAGCGGCGGCAAACTGGACGGTTACACCTACACGACGCCGGATGGTCGTGAATATGTGATGCGCGGCGGCGGCGTGTTCGTTAGCGGCGTTCGTAATGAAATTTTAGTCCGTGCCGACAATACGCGAGTCACCTCTACCTCCTGGTGTTGCGGCAGTATGAGCTACACCACCTTTGGTACATGGACGAACTACGATACTGATAAGCATGAGGTCTTCTACACCGGTGAAGCCACCGCGACCGCCAGCGTGCCGACGCAGGGTTCAGCGAGCTATACCGGTACCGCGCTGCGCGGAACCGAACGCGGTGATGCCAGCTTCAACGTCGTTTTCGCCAGCAAAACCATCAGCGGTACGCTTACCCCAGTGGAAGCGGGTAACTTCGGCAGTGAGGTGGCGATGCAGGGCAAAATTTCCAACGGCGGTTTCAGCGGTGATGCACAGTCCGGGGGAGAAAAAGGCACCTTTATCGGCCACTTTATGGGCCCCGCAGCAGAAGAACTGGCCGGCGTGGCACAGTTTACTGACACCAGCAAAAACACCGCCTTCGGTGCCACAAAACAGTAACGCGCTTTCCGGCCAGCCCGTCTGGCCGGTTTTCCAGTGATGGTGATCCCCGTGATGAAAGTTCCCGTTTTAGTGGCATCTCTGCTGCTGTGGCCGTGCAGCTGCGTTTTCGCCGCCCCGCCGGAAACCCGCTACCTCCCTGCTGCCAGCCATTTAGATCGCCTCTCTAAGCAACCCGCAGAAAGCCATCGCGCTGATACGCAGCACATCACCAACCGGGATCTTGTTGCCCGTCCTGAACTGGCGAAAGCCCTGCTCGACGGCGCCGTCACCCAGGGCAGATGGGATGTCGTGCGTGAAATATTGCCGGTGTATGCCGCCACCCCGCATCCCGATGGGACCCTCGTGCTGTTCGCCGGTGCCGGTCTGGCGCGCAGCGAAGGCCACCACGCGCTGGCTGTAGCGCGCTACCGGGCCATCCTGAGTGAACATCCCGAGCTGGCCGCCGTGCGTCTGGAACTGGCGCGCACCCTGTATGAAAATAATCAGGTGGATATTGCGCAGTATCACTTCCGCCGGGTGCTGCAGACCAGTCCACCGGATATCGTTCAGCACATCATCGCTCAGTATCTGGAGCGAATTCAGAGAAAGGGTACGCTGAGCGGCAGTATTAACCTGAGCTATCTTAACGACAGCAACGTGAATAACGCTTCGTCTGGCGACACTATTCGCATTGGTAACCGGGAGTTTATCCGTAACAAAGACAGTTTCCCCCAGCGTGGAGAAGGCGTGTCGTTCAGCGCGGCGCTGCAAAAAGATTTACCTCTCTACGATCAGCACAGCCTGCGCTTTCTGGGTACCGTCTACGGTAAAGACTACTGGAATAACCATGACTACGACGACATTACCAGCCGGATTTATGCGGGATATCTGTGGCGCAACTTCCGCCAGCAGTTCGCCGCGCTGCCGTTTTATGAGAAACGCTGGTACGGAACGGACGCCTACTCTTCCGGCCCGGGTGTCCGGCTGGAATACAGCTATCTGATATCGCCCAAATGGCAGGTCAGCCAGGCACTGGAATATCAGAAGATGGGCTACGACAATCAGGACTATGAGTTTCTGCGCGGCTACACGCGCTATGCTTCAACCACGCTCTCGCACGCGCTGAACCCGCGCGTTGCGCTGTCCGGCGGCGTGGATCTCCTCGAGCAGCAAACCAGCACAGCGAGTGAAAGCAATCACCGCGCCGGCGTGCGGGCGGCGGTACAGGTTGATTTGCCGTGGAAGATCTCGTTTTCTGCACTGGGCGCATTTTCACAACGCAACTATGAGGCGGACAGCGATATCTTCACCGTGCGCCGCCGCGATAACGAACAGTTTTACCACCTTGCCGTCTGGCATCGCGACCTGCATTTCCTCGGGCTGATGCCAAAGCTGAACTTCAGTGAGAAGCGGGTTAACAGCAATATCGATTTTTACAGCTATCGCCAGCACAGCATTACGCTGTCAGTGGATAAGCAATTTTAAACGCGAGCAACAATATTATCTGAAAACAAAACAATTAACGCTTATCCGTCATGAAGACGGTCTGCCTGTCGTCTCAGATCTCGTTGAGAGGAGGATAGCCCGTACTTTAACTTAACTGCAGCCGGTCAGCTTAAGCCAGTACCAGCGGGGTGTAAGCGAAACCTGAGGGCAGCGCAGCATGGATAAAATCGTCAGCCAGACGGCCAGTTAATAAAGCCGCCTTCCGGCGGCTTATTCTTCTCAGTGTGGAATTTCCGACACTTCTTTCACATCAGACTGGTTAATCTGCTGCTTGACGCCGTTGGCGTCTTTGTAACCTAACAGCCCGGTTTCCGATTTGGTCGGTTTGCCGTCGCTGACGATGGTGCGCCCGTCGTTGGTATGGATAGCATAACTGGTACGGGTACAGCCGCTTAACGCCGTGCAGGCCACGATGGCCGCAGCAATAGTCATCACAGTTTTATTCATTGCCCCTCTCCTTCACTCAGTTATCAAGTTCACTCATATTTGAAATCCGATCGCGGTTAATTTGCTCGGTTTTTCCGCTCTGGGCATCTTTATAGGAAACCAGCCCGGTTTCATTATCAATCTGTGGCTTTCCGTCGGTGACGATGGTGCGGCCGTCGGTGGTCCTGATCGACTGATTAGATGAACATCCCGTCAACGCTATCAGCGATAGTGACGTAAGGAATACCGCAGTAGCTATTCTGGACTTCATAATGACTCCCTGTAGTGGAATAAATCTTAACTGACCTGTAAAGCATAGACTAATTTTTTCATTCTGCTGGAAAACAGCATATTTGCGCATCTGGATAGAGTGCGAATGATGCGGGAAAACGGTATTCACAGTGCGAGGAAAAAGGCGTTGAGTTGCGGGTGCTTTGAGAAACAACGCTGCGACGGGGCGTCGTGGATGACGCCTCGCTCAGGTGACAGGAGTATGGCTTAGCCGGGCCAGTGAACAATCATTTCACCGCTCAGTGCCGGCCGGGCAAACAGGAACCCCTGGAAGTAACGCGCGCCTGCCGCCTGCAGCCAGGCCCACTCTTCCACCTGTTCCACACCTTCCACAATTACGGTGATCTCCAGCGACGCACAGCAGTTAAGGATCGCCTGCACGATCGCCTGCCTCGCGCCGCTACGGTGGATGCCGGTGATAATTTTTCTATCGATTTTCAGCTTGTCCGGCTGGAACTGCGACAGCAGCGACAGGCCGGCAAAGCCGGCACCAAAGTCATCGATCGCCAGGCTGATCCCCGCCGCTTTCAGCTTATCAATCGCCACCTGAAACTCGGTGAAGTTGGAGATGATCTCATCCTCCGTCACTTCAACCACCACCTGTTCCGGCACCAGTCCCGCGGCGGCGACCAGCGCCAGCAGGCGATCGACACCATCGGGCAGGCTGACCAGCGAACCAGGCAACAGATTCACCGAGACCTTGCGGTTTACCAGACCGATCTGTTTTGCGCGAATAAACGCCGATTCTTTGGAGAGTAAATCTACTTCGTATAATTCATCTTTGGCCATGCTGCTGAACAGATCCTGCGGCGAGCCGCCCGACGGGCTTCTGATTAGCGCTTCAAACGCGATGACCTTTTTTTCGACGGTGTCGACGATCGGCTGGAAAGCAAACGTCCAGCGCCGGCTGGCGGGGCAGATATTCCGCTCATCATGCAGCGGAATGGCCTGCTGATAAAAATCATCCTTGCTGACCGGTGCCACTCTGACGTAGCTGCTTCTGTTTTTATCTTCCAGAAAAGAGCGCAGAAAACGTATCGGCCGGTCTTCATAGGTCTGCGACGAAGTAAAACTGCGCTGCGGCAGAATGGCGCTAAAAACGTCAGCCCGGTCGGCGTTTCTCAGATCGTAGATCTCCATCCCGGTCAGACCGAAGCGGCGCTGAGGCGCGTAATCACGCAGCAGCAGGGTGAAATTATTATGACGGTCGTCGCGGCAGATCCGATGATAAGTGGCGTTGACCGACTCGCGCGGGCCTTCCAGAATCTGGAAAAACGTCCGCCCGTCGAATAACAATATCCCGGTAACCGACACACTTTCATTATTACTGCGCGCACGTTCAATCAATTTTTTTAATGAATCGGCGGACAAGTCATGATGCAGATCGCTTCGGTAGATAAGGGTCGTTAGCATAGTTACTTTCCATTGTACGTGACGCAACGGACGCCCGATGCACAACACATTATACAGCGAAAAATCTAATTCAGCCCCCGCTTTTCAGCCTGACGCAGCGCGTGGTTTGTTTCTCAGTTCAGTATTTTTAATGCCATCTGGATGGTGTCTGACTCGTCCGGGTTGTCTTCAATTTTTCCCACCACCCGCATACCAAAAATCATGCACAGAATCAGCCCGGCGGCCGTCCCGGCGGCGATTTCCGCGGCGATCGAGCCATCCTCCTGTCCAAGACGGATCAGCGAAGTGAGGAAGCTTTTGTTGCGTAATACGGCCTGGCGAATCTGCCCGGCCAGCTCATCGTCAAACACCTGCAGCCCGACCGCGCTGCCCACCACCAGGCAGCCGCGACGCCCTTCAACTTCCCGCGCCGAGTCCAGATAGAACTGCAGCAGTTCGGCCAGTTTTTCCCGGCCACTGGTATAGCGGTCCAGCCGACCACGCAGATCTTTACCGCGATGATAAATATAGCGTTCGAATACGGTCTGAAACAGCGTGCGCTTGTCTTTAAACGCCTTATAAATGCTGCCTGCCGTTAACCCCATTGCCTCGCTGAGATCGGCAATGGATGCGGCGTGATAGCCCTTCTGACGAAAAACCAGCATCGCGCTGTCCAGCGCAAGATCGGTGTCAAACTCCCGCGGGCGCCCCCGATCTCTGCTGGCTGGCAGTTTCTGCGGTGTATTCATCATCGCGGCTCTTTTATGTCGTTTAATGTGGCGATGATAACGTACTTGTGCTGGAGATTCAGCCAGATTTTACCGGCGGTGCGGCGTGGGCGACCGTCACCTAATTACGGGACGGTGCCGGCTATCATTATTTTTTCCCGCTATTCTCACTATGATATAGTGCTGCCGCATCGCTGCTGTTGTAGAATTAAACATCATCAGCCCGCTGATGAACCTTATTTATTCAGGCCGGCGACTCTTTTTTTAATTCAGGTTTAATTATGTCATTGTTTAATTTTCGTATTGTTATACCGGCTCTGCTATGTTGCGCCCTGCTGGGCTGGTGGTTAATTCCGCACCACTCTGCTGAAGATAAAGCCTGGTACGCCGCCGTTTTTTGCACGATTTCTCACGATGACAGTCGTCAGTTTGTTCAGGATATGCAGCGGGTGATAGAAGACGGTAATGCCGATTACGCGCTGCACAGAACCGAATATATTCCCGACCTCGGTAAAAAAGTCGCTGGCGTCTGGCAGACCCTGACGCCCGACGAGCAGCGGGCGGCGAATCTGGATGCGGAAACCTGCCGTCGGCGGATGCAGGCAGGATTGTAACTTCCTCTGAGGTTATCCGTTCATGCCTTGCGGTGTGAAGGTGTGCCCTGTCCCACTGCACTGCCGGTTAGCGTCAGAAAATGCCGGCGGCTGACGCAGCTGTCAGCCCGCCGGCGGTAGCGGATTTACGCCTCGGTTAACCCGGTCTCCACCTCAAACTGCCGGGATTCTCCGGGCGCCAGCGTCAGCAGCGTTCCGGCGCGTTCTGCCGCCAGGTAGCCTTCCGGCCGGCAGGTGGCGGGCAACACGAATGCCGCCACCTGCTGATCGGCATTGTGCAGCAGCCAGCGGGTGGCGTGGCTGAACTGCGCGGTGTCGAAGGTGGTAGAGAACCCGTAGCCCTGCGGCGAGATCAGGCTGAAAGTCACCTGTTCACCGTACTGCGGCAGGTCGTCGGCGAAAAAGACGATCTCCGGGTCACACATCTCCGGCCGGTGCAGCCCGTCGAACCCCTCGGGCTTCTCAGCCAGCTGGCGGGTATACGCCTGCCACTGCGGCGTCGGGCGCACGTGCGCAGGCACCGAGGTTCGGAGCCGGAATGCGCCCTCCGGGATGCTCTGGCTGAAGTGGCCCCCGGCCACCCAGGCGTAGTTCATGTGGCACATGTACTGCAGCGGCATCGGGTTGCCGGAGAGGTTGGTCACCGCCATGGTCATGCGCAACCGTGGCCGCCCGGCCAGCAGCGTCACCGCCGGCTCCGCACGGTAGCGGTGCCCGAAGCCCTTGATATACTCGACTTCACCGCGCAGCGTCAGCGCCCCCTCTTCCAGCTCAATCCAGGCGCTGTCCATCCGCGCGCAGGCCATCTCTCCATGCAGCGGGTGGCTGTCCTGCGGAGACGGGCAGCCGTTGGCCAGCAGCCCGGAGTGGAAGGCGAAACAGCCGTAGGTGTCGACGATATCTTTACCCGGCAGCGGCTGCTTAAAGCCGCTGCCCATGGTCAGGGTGTGCCCGTCGAAGCTGGCGTCCCAGACCATCTGACCGTAAAACGGCAGCACGGTTACCGTACCGCGGCAGTTAATAAGCTTCACCGCTTCAATACCGGACGGATAACGGAACAGCTCAACGCTGAACGCGTCGTTACTCAGCAGCACCCGCGGTGTTTCAGCGAACAGGGCAGCGTGTAAAGGCAGAATCGTTTTCATCGTGTGGCCTCCACGGCGTTAACGGCGGCAGCACCCGGCTTTTTATGACGCAGCTCGCCGTAGAAGAAGGCCCCGACCCAGGCGAAGCACAGCAGCGACACGCCAAACGCCAGCTGCATCGAGCCGAGAGAATCCGACACCAGCCCCTGTACCGCAGGGATCACGGCGGCGCCGACGATCGCCATCACGATAAAGGCCCCGGCCACTTCGGTATACTTATTGTCCACCGTTGCCAGCGTACCGGCGTAAATGGTCGCCCAGCAGGGTCCGAACAGCACGCTGACCAGCACCGCCGCATAGACCGCGGTAAAGTTGGGCACCAGCATCACGTAGAGCAGCGTGGCCACGCCCGCTATCGAATAGGCGATCAGCACCTTCTCCGCCCGGAAGCGGGTCATCAGGAAGTTCGCGACGAACTTACCGATAAAGAAGCCGATAAAGCTGTAGATCATGTAGTTCGAGGCGTGACGTTCGTTCTCTGCCCCCAGCGTCAGCGCCAGGCGAATGGTGAACGACCAGACCGCCACCTGCATCCCCACGTAGAGGAACTGGGCCACGATGCCGCGTTTAAAGTGGCGGTTTTTCGCCAGGTAGCGGAAGGTTTCACCCAGCCCCGGGCGTTTGTTGTTAACGCTCTGCGGTTTGCAGTGCGGGTAGCGGGTCAGCAGGAACAGCACCATCACCACCACCAGTACCATCACCAGGTACTTATACGGCTCCAGCGTGTGCTCCAGCATGCTCAGGCGGAACTGGTGCAGCTGTTCCGGGTTCATGCCGGCCATCTGGCTCTCCAGGCTGTCGCCCTCCTGAAACACCAGATACTTGCCCAGCACGATGCCCATCAGCGCGCCGACCGGGTAGAAGGTCTGGCTGATGTTAAGGCGCAGCGTGGCGTGATCGCGGTGACCAATCATCGAGCTGTAGGTATTGGCCGCCGTTTCCAGAAAACTCAGGCCGATGGCGATAGCAAAAATCGCCGCCAGGAACATGGTGTAGGTCGCCATATGCGAGGCCGGGTAGAACATCACGCAGCCAGCGATATACAGCGCCAGCCCGATCAGGATGGCGATTTTATAGCTGCTGCTGCGGATCACCAGCGAGGCCGGGATGGCGATCAGGAAGTAGCCGCCGTAGAAGGCGCTCTGCACCAGCGCGCTGGCAAAGTCGCTGAGTTCGAACACGCTTTTAAACTGGGTAATAAGAATATCATTCAGGCTTGCCGCGCAGCCCCACAGCGGAAACAGGCACGACAGCAGGATAAACTGCAACAGCGGCGTCTTATTCAGATAACCGTCGGGCTGCTGGACAATGTTCGTGTGCATGGTAAACCTCAGGCGTTAAGGAAGCGATGAAAGGTCGTGGCATCAGGATACGAAGACTGGGTTCCGCGACCGGTGACGCTGAGGGCGGCGTAAGCGGAGGCTGACCGCATCGCCTGCGCCACGTCGCCGTGCTGCATCAGCCCGTGAGCAAAGCAGCCGATAAAGGCATCGCCCGCGCCGCTGGTGTCGACGGCCTGCACCGGCACCGGCGCTTCGCGGTGCACCCTGTCGCCGTGCATCCACACCGAACCGCGGCCGCCGAGGGTGATAATCAGGTTTTTCAGCCCGCGCGCCAGCAGCGTCTGTCCGGCGTGCAGCACCTGTTCTTCCGTTTCAACCGGCAGGCCGGTGAGGATCTCCAGCTCGGTCTCATTCGGCATAAAGAAGTCGCACTGGCAGGCGTAATCGATATCCAGCCCGGCGACGGCCGGTGCCGGGTTGAGGATAATTTGAATGCCGTGCCGGCGGGCGAAATCGATGGCGTAATAGACGGTGGCCAGCGGGATCTCCAGCTGCAGGACGATTAACCGGCAACGTTTGAGTTGCTCAGCCGCCGCGTCAATATCCGCCGGGGCCAGCCGGGCGTTAGCACCTTTGATAATCAGAATGCGGTTCTGTGAGCGATCGTCGACGAATATCGGCGCCACGCCGCTGGAGGTGCCGGCGGCAACGGTCACGTGCGCCGTGTTGATGCCGTAGCGCTGCAGGTTGGCAACCGTGTTGGCGGCAAACAGATCCTCCCCCACCTTACTGACCATCATCACCTCCGCGCCCAGCTTCGCGGCGGCCACCGCCTGGTTAGCGCCCTTGCCGCCGCAGCCCAGCGCAAAATCGGGCGCTTCCAGCGTTTCCCCGGCTTTTGGCAGGGTATTAGTGTAGGTGATCAGATCGACCATATTGGAACCGATAACAGCGACAGACATCATTTCTCTCCGTGCGAAATTTTTCCCATTAAATGTTATTAAAATCACAACGACAACGATGAGATGTGAGATTTGTGACAGAGATCGCCACTGATAAACCAGTGAATTAGAGAAATAGTCTGAGTGCAGAGAAAGTGAAATGTGAGAATTCTAACAACATCTCATTCTGTAGGGATCATACGAAAACTGCCGGGAGACCGAGGATAGTCGGCAGGGTTGACTTATACCGGTATCTGTCATGACGTGCTCAATAACGAAGGTATCAAGCCATAATGGACGTTTTACGGATATTTATTTCCATATAACTCCAATAGACTCCACATAGACACTAAAAAAAAGGAGCCTTTGATGAGACATAAACGGACCACTTCACCCCATGACGCCATCTTTCGGCAGTTCCTTTCACGGCCTGAAATCGCCCGGGATTTTATTCAACACTATTTACCGCCGGCGTTGCTGGAAAACTGCGATCTCAGCACGCTCCGTCGGGAGCCAGACTCGTTTATTGCGGACGAACTCAGCCTGTACTTTTGCGACATTCTCTATAGCCTGCGCACCAGCAACGGCGAAGGCTACATTTATGTGCTGATCGAGCATCAGAGCTCACCCGACCGCCTGATGGCGTTCAGAATGATGCGTTATGCCATCGCCGCAATGAAGAAACATCTGGATACTGGTCACCGAACGCTGCCTCTGGTGGTGCCGGTGCTCTATTACAACGGTCGCGAGTCGCCCTACCCCGGCCCGCTCGAATGGGCTGAGGAGTTTGATGACCCCGCGCTGGCGTCAGAGCTTTACAACGGCATTTTTCCACTGGTTGACGTCACCGTGATTCCGGATGAAGAAATGCTACAACATGGCCCACTTTCTGCACTGATGTTGATCCAAAAGCATATTCGGAAACAAAACTTGTCAGAAAAACTGGATACTCTGATTGACGCGCTACGTGATGAAAGTACTGACGAAGCGCTGTTCTTATCGCTAACCCACTACATTCTGCAGGCGGGAAGCGCCGATGATGCGGCAGCCTTTGTACGCCGACTGGCAGAACACTTACCCAGACACAAGGAGCAACTGATGACTATTGCAGAACAACTGGAAGCAATCGGCCATGAAAAGGGTTTCAAAGCAGGTCGTGAAGAAGGTCGTGAAGAGGGGCGTGAAAAAGGTCGCGAAGAAGGTCATTTCGAAGCGTTAAAGGAAGTTGCCATTTCTTTACTTCGCAGCGGTTTATCGGTAGAAAAAGTGATGAGCGTAACCGGGTTCAGAAAAGAGTATGTGTTGTCACTGAACGTGTAGACCGGGTTGACTGAGGGCCAGAATGATGCAATCTAAAATCACCTTAATTACCGGGGGATCGCGCGGTATTGGCCGCGCCACCGCGCTACAGCTGGCGGCGGAGGGACATCATATCTGCATTGGCTATCAGTCAAATCACGAGGCTGCGCAGGAGGTCGTCGCGCAGATCCGTGCCGGCGGTGGCACCGCCATCGCCGTGCAGGTGGATATCGCGCAGGAGGATCGGGTGGTAGCGCTGTTTCAGCAGATCGATCGCGAGCTGGGGCCACTGACCGGGCTGGTCAATAACGCCGCGATGATGAAGCCGCAGGCGACCCTCGAGCAGCTGACCGCGCAACGGATCAACGCCGTGCTCGCCACCAACGTCACCGGCAGTTTTCTCTGCGCCCGCGAAGCGGTTAAACGAATGGCGCTGCGCCACGGCGGCCGGGGTGGCGCGATCGTCAACGTCTCCTCTGCCGCCTCGCGGCTCGGCTCTCCCCATGAATATGTTGATTATGCGGCATCAAAAGGTGCCATCGATACGCTGACCACCGGCCTGGCGGTAGAAGTGGCGGCCCAGGGCATCCGCGTTAATGCGGTACGGCCCGGTTTTATCTATACCGATATGCACGCCGACGGCGGCGAACCGGGCCGGGTTGATCGGGTCAAGGCCAGCCTGCCGATGCAGCGCGGCGGCCAGCCGGAAGAGGTGGCGCAGGCGATAGCCTGGCTGTTGTCAGAAAAGGCGTCCTACGTCACCGGGAGTTTTCTCGATCTGGCGGGCGGCAGGTAACACCGCCCGGCAGGTGGCGTCAGCTTCGGCCACAGTAACATCCCGATCTGCGGGCCGGGTAACTGTCACGCATTGAAACCGGCCAGCCCCGGTTAACCTCCCCCGTTAGCCACATCCCCTGCCACGCCGTTATCAACGCCTTTTTGAATCATTAAGATTACACCCAGATAAAAATATGGCTAAAACCCTCTCTAACCCTCTGACAACCAACATATTTACATTTACTTACATTTCCTGTTAAATTCCTTCATGACGCGATAAAACTAAATAATTATCATTTATATTCTCATTGCGTGCTTATCTTGCTTTATGCCCTGGTGGCGCTTTGCAGTGCTGAAACAACGGCAACCGCAACAATAAAAAAAGACCCGGCACGGCTAACCAAAGTCGCTTCCTGACGGAAAAAAACATGCCTTATTGCAGGGAAACCGGCGCTGTTGCGCCTTCGCTCGCCATCGTCCGCCCCTTTAGTGTTTCCTTACTGGCGCTGGCGGTTTCGGCGTCGCTGACGCCCGCTTACGCAGCCGACACGAGCCTCGCGCCCTCCGCTGACGCGGAAATGGTGGTCAACGCCAGCAGCGCTGGCGCGGCAGACGTCGGGCAGGAGCAGCAGGACTACAGCGTAAAAACCACCCGCGCCGGCACCAGAATGCTGCTGACGCCGCGCGACGTGCCGCAGTCGGTCAGCGTGACAACACAACAACGCATGCAGGATCAGCAGCTGGATACCATCGGCGACGTGCTGAATAACACCACCGGCGTTTCGCAGTACATTATCGACAGCGAGCGCGTCAGCTACTTCTCCCGTGGCTTCTACATCAATAACTACACCTTTGACGATATTCCCACCTCGGTCAGCGACGAGTGGAACTTCGGCGATGCCGCCGGCGATACCGCCACCTTCGAGCGCATTGAGGTGGTGCGCGGTGCGACCGGGCTGATGACCGGTGCCGGTAACCCGGGCGCGTCGGTCAATATGGTACGCAGGCGCGCCGACAGCAAAACCTTTACCGGTGCGTTATCCGCCAGCTACGGCAGCTGGAACAGACAGCGCTACGTGGCCGATCTCTCCGGCCCGCTGAATGAGGCGGGCAGCGTGCGCGGCCGGGTGG
This sequence comes from Erwinia sp. B116, assembly GCF_002865965.1. Taxonomy (NCBI): domain Bacteria; kingdom Pseudomonadati; phylum Pseudomonadota; class Gammaproteobacteria; order Enterobacterales; family Erwiniaceae; genus Erwinia; species Erwinia sp. B116. Next base: position 267,161 of record NZ_JRZZ01000001.1, on the reverse strand, counting down.
TCACCGGCTATCAGGACCAGGACAGCTGGCTGGATCGCTACCACAAGAGCAAAAAGTTCCTCTACGCCGTTGTCGACGCCGACGTGGGTGACAGCACCACCCTCTCGCTGGGCTATGACTATTCAGACAGCAGCACCGCCAGTCCCACCTGGGGCGGGCTGCCGACCTGGTACAGCGACGGTTCGCGCACCCGTTACGATCGCAGCACTAACTCCGCCGCCGACTGGACCCACTACTACCTTGAGTCGCGCAAGCTGCTGGCCTCCGCCAGCCACGACTTCAGCAACGGCTGGGCCCTGCGCGTTAACGGCACCCACAGCGAAACCACCTTCGACAGCAGGCTGCTCTACAGCTCCGGCTTCCCGGATATCACCAGCGGAGAAGGGATGTCCGGCTACGGCAGCCTGGATAAGGGAAAACGCAGGCTGGACTCGGTGGACAGCTTTGCCAGCGGGCCGTTTGAGCTGCTGGGCCGCCAGCATCAGCTGCTGACCGGCGTCAGCTACAGCCGCCAGAGCAACGTCTATTACAGCGCATCTAATGCAGAGGATGTGGCGGCCTTCGGCGACGGCTGGGATGGCAACGTGGCTGAACCGGCGTGGGGCGACTGGTCGGTCACCTCTGATGATGTGATCCGCCAGAAATCAGCTTATACCGCCGCGCGCTTCTCGCTGGCCGATCCGCTGGCGCTAATCCTCGGCGCGCGCTACACGCAGTACAGCGCCAACGGCACCACCGCCGCAATGCGCAAGAACAACCTGACGCCGTACGGCGGGCTGGTTTACGACCTCAACGAGTCGTGGTCGGCTTACGCCAGCTACACCTCAATTTTCCAGCCGCAGACCTCGCGCACCGCGGGCGGCAACTACCTGGCACCGGCCACCGGCAAAAACTATGAAACTGGTCTGAAGTCGGCGTGGCTGGACGGTCGCCTGACCGCCACCCTTTCCGTGTTCCGCATTGAGCAGGACAATCTGGCACAGGCCGATGGCGATAAGACGGTGGGAGATTCCAGCGAGCAGGCGTATTACGCCGCAAAAGGCGTGGTGAGCAAGGGCGCGGAGTTCGAACTGAACGGCGCGCTGACCGACAACCTGCAGATGACCTTTGGCGCGGCGCGTTACGTGGCAAAAGACGCCAGCGGCGCGCGCCCCAACGCCTTTGCCCCGCAGACCACCTTTAAACTGTTCAGCAGCTACAACCTGCCGATGCTGTCGCAGCTGACCGTCGGCGGCGGGGTTTACTGGCAGGATCGCACCTACCAGGACGCCACGGGGCCTTCCGGCGACACCCAGCGGGTGTTCCAGGGCAGCTACCCGCTGGCGAACCTGTTTGCCCGCTTTCAGGTGACGAAGCATCTGGGCGTGCAGGCTAACGTCGACAACCTGTTCGATCGCGAATATTACGCCTACACCAGCGACTATGCGGTGTACGGCGAACCGCGTAACGTCTCGGTCAGCCTGAGCTACAAGTTCTGACACGTTGTTCCCCCGGTTTTCCCCGGGGGAAACCTGCCATGTCGCGATGAGACGCACTGAGCGGCGGAAGCAGATGCCGCACTTTGCGCATCCCCCCTGATCTGTTCATTCTCCTGAAAAAACGCCAGATCACCCGATAACCTTAAAGGCAGCGCAGGCCGTCTTTCTCTCTCCATCTGTTATAAAGACCCACGCTCACCTCTCAGTACTTACTATGCGGTGTCTGTGACGGGATCCGCTCTGCTCAGCGGTTCGCGGCGATAATCGCCAGCCGGGTAAACCCGCGCTGCTCCAGCTGCATCGCGGCCTGCGCGGCGCGGATGCCGCTGGCGCACACCAGCACGATACGTCGATCGCCGGGCGGCTGCCAGGCGGCCAGCTGCGGCGGCAACAGCCGCACCACTTCCTCCTCTGCCGCAATGCTCTGAGGCGCCTCTTCATGACCGCGCAGCTCAACGATGCAATCCGTTGCCTCCAGCAGCTGGCGGTCGATAAACGGCACCGCCGTCGCAGCCGGTTCTTCAGCACCATCGAAGCGGAAGCGGCGAAAGTGCCACTGCACAAAATCGCAGTTGAGCAGGCAGCCGAGCGGCGAAGGCTGCAGGCCGAGCAACACGCTCAGCGCCATCTGCGCCTGCAGCGCGCCGAGGGTGGCGACCGCCGGGCCCATCACCCCGGCGGTGTTGCAGTTGCCCGCCGCTTTCGGCAGCTGCGGAAACAGCGCGCGATAGCTGGGTGCGCCGCCGCAGAAGCCGCCCACGTATCCCTGGCGGCCGAGAACCGACGCGCTGACCAGCGGAATGCCGCGCGGCTGGCAGGCGTCCGACAGCTGATAGGTGATGGCAAAGTTATCTGCCGCGTCGACGACCAGATCGATGCCGTGCAGCGCCGCTTCAACGCCGCTGGCGCTCAGCGCCTGCAGTCGGACATCAACCTCACAGTCGGGATTACGCGCCCGCAGCGCATCACCCGTCCGCAGCGCTTTCGGCTGGCCGATATCCTGCAGCGTAAACAGCGTCTGCCGGTGCAGATTATGCTCTTCCACCACGTCGCCGTCGTAGAGCCGAAGATAACCCACCCCGGCCCCGGCCAGCAGCGGCAGCAGCGTGCTGCCCAGCCCGCCGGCACCGACCACCAGCACCCGCGCCTGCGCCAGCTTCTGCTGCCCGGCCTCGCCCACTTCCGGCAGCATCGACTGCCGTTGATAACGACTCATATGTCCCGATCCCCGATTAATCGCCGCCCTGTGGCGGCGCTGCTTACCGATTGCCGCGGTTACGCGCGCACGGCTCTGCGCATCGCTGCTCAGCCGTCATGCCAGCCTTGAACGG
>NZ_JRZZ01000001.1:198337-264298 GCF_002865965.1 Erwinia sp. B116 | reverse complement strand
CCGCCGTATTCAGCAGAATACCGTCGAAGCCCAGCTCCATCGCCTGCGCGGCCTGGCTCGGCGCACCGATGCCGGCATCAATAATCAGCGGCGTATCCGGGAACCATGCGCGCATTGCGCGCAGCCCGTCGATATTGCGCAGCCCCTGGCCGGAGCCGATCGGCGCGCCCCACGGCATCAGCAGCCGGCAGCCGGCTTCCAGCAGTTTTTCACCGACGATCAGATCCTCAGTGGTGTAGGGAAACACCTGAAAGCCTTCGGCGCAGAGGATGCGCGCGGCTTCGACCAGCGCAAACGGGTCAGGCTGCAGCGTATCGGCGTTGCCAATCACCTCCAGCTTGATCCACGAGGTGCCGAAGACTTCCCGCGCCATCTGCGCGGTGGTCACCGCCTCTTTCACCGTATGGCAGCCGGCGGTATTGGGCAGCACCCGCATGTTCATCTGCTGCAGGATCTCGCGGAACGCGCCGCCCTGGCTGCCTTCGCGGCGCAGGCTGACGGTGATAATTTCGCAGCCGGAGGCGGCGACCGCCTGGGTCAGTATCGCCGGCGAAGGATACCCGGCGGTGCCGAGCAGGAAACGTGACCGCGGTGTATAGTCGTAAAACATGCTTCAGCCCCCCTGCATCGGTGACAGGACTTCCAGCTCGCAGCCCTCGTGCAGGATCTGCTGAGCATACTGCGCGCGCGGGATAAACTGGCCGTTAAGGGCGCTGGCCACGCAACTGGCGTCGATCTGCTGCTCCGCCAGCAGCGCGGCCAGCGTGGTGGCGGCGGTGTCGATCCGCTGTCCGTTGAGTTGAATTTTCATAACAGGTTGTCCTGGGTAAGGTGTTGCATCAGTTTCTCCGCCATTACCGGCGCGAGCAGAAAACCGTGGCGATACATGCCGTTGACGTACCAGCGGCCGTTAAGGTGACGAATGGCGGGAACGTTATCCGGCCATGACGGGCGCAGGCCGGTGCCGCTTTCGATAATCCGCGCCTCGGCCAGCGCCGGGTGGATAGCCCAGGCGGCGCTGAGCAGCTCCATCATCGCGCGGGCGCTGATCGGACTGGCGTCATCGCTCTCTACCATGGTGGCACCGAGCATAAAATGGCCGCTGGCGCGCGGGACCAGATAGCAGGGAAAACGCGGGTGCAGCAGGCGCACCGGGCGCGACAGCTGCAGCTCCTGCGTCTGCAGGATCAGCATTTCACCGCGCACGCCGCGCAGGCCTGCTAACGCGTCGGCGGCGTGAATGCCGCGGCAGTCGATCACCCGGCCGGTGGGGCCGCCGCTGTGAAACGCCACGCCGGACCGCTGCAGCCTGTCGCGCAGCTGGTTCATGGCGTCACGCGGATTAAGGTGCGCCTCACCGGCGAAGAACAGACCGCGGGCAAACCGCCCCTGAAGATGGGGTTCCAGTTCGCCGGGATCGACCCACTGATGCGCGTGGGTGACGCGGGCAAAGCGGTTCAGATCCGGCGCGTCGCGCGGCGGGGCCACCACCAGCGTGCCCTGATGCTGCACGCCGTCGACGCGCGCCGCCCACCAGGGGGCCGAGCGCTGGCCGAGTTCGGTCACCTCATCGGGGGCGCTTTCGCCCTCGCACCAAGGCGCGAGCATGCCGCCGGCCCAGTGCGACGCCGGACGCCGGGACTCATCGACGATCACCTCAACCGACTGGCCGCGTTCGGCCAGCGCGGTGGCGACGCACAGCCCGCTGACGCCGTCGCCGATAACCGACCAGCGGCTCATGGCGCAGGCGTCCGTAAAGGAACAGATGCAGGATAAATTACAGAAGAATTCACGTTGGCCTCGTTTAAAAGAGGACCCGTGATAAGGCAGGGAGAGTACGCGCGGGCAGGCGAAGTTGACCAGCGCATCAGGTTGCTCTGCGGGGCAAAGCAACGCGTCTTCCTACGCCAGTATCAACTGGGTCAGGTTCTAAGGGTCGCCGGGCCGCGATAATCGCTACCAGCCTCTCAGTCTCTCTGGCGAGACTCCCCTGACGGTTCTATTTGTATTTTATCTGCTGCCGCGCCGTCAAGCACGATGTCAGATTTTGCTGCCGCGGATACGGCCTGAAACGTTACCGGCCGATCGATATGCTCAGCCGCGATGGCTGTTCCGGGCGGCGGACCGCAGTAGCACGTTCATGCGCCTTACGCCGCGCGGCGTTCCGGGCCAGACTGCTGTTGCCGACGCCGGGCAATCTGCTCCGCGTGCTGCAGCACCTCCTGCAGATCATCCTCATCGATGTCCAGCAGCTCGCCGGCCAGCAGCGCTTCGTGCAGATCGGCGCGGGTAATCGAGACGTTCACCACCACCGGCGCGGGTCTGGCTTCCGCAGCGGCCAGCGGATGCGGATAACGGCGGCCGGCCAGGTTGTTAAATACAATCGCCAGCAGCGCCAGCGACAGCGAGTTGAGCAGGATCGGGGTAAGGACATAACCGTAGCCCAGCTGATGGATCGCCGGCCCGCCGATCACCGCGGTCAGCGCCACCGCGCCGCCCGGCGGATGCAGGCAACGCAGCTTAAACATCAGGACGATCGCCAGCGCGGCGGCCACGCCGCAGGCCAGTGCCGGCATGGCGATCCACTGGCCGACGGTCACGCCAACCAGCGCGCAGAGCACGTTACCGCCCACCACCGACCACGGCTGCGCCAGCGGGCTGTTCGGCACGCCAAACAGCAGCACCGCGGACGCGCCCATGGGGGCGACAAACCACAGGTTCACTTCGCCGAGCAGCCAGTGGCTGAACAGGCTGGTGATCGCCAAGCCGATACCTGCGCCGAGGCTGGCGAGGAGCATCTGTTTGCGGGCCACGGCCAGCGGGTGTGGCCAGAAGCGGCCAAGGAAAAGGCGTAGCTGCGCAGGCAGCGTGGAGGAGCGATTCATTTTGCAGGCGTCCGGTCATAGGAAATTCTTATTGTTTAGCGCGCTGATTCTCGCCGATCCTCCGCGCTGAAACAACCCGCCATCGTCAGAAGCGCAGCGGGAACAGAGACTGGCGAGGTGCCGAACGCCCGCCGTGAGAATTCGGTTACCACGCCGGCACCGGGTCGCTGAAGAACTGCCAGCCCTGCGGCCCCAGCGCCATCTCCTTATCGGTCAGCAGCGCGGCGTCGAGCTGACGCCGCAGCGCCGCCTCATCCATCTGCATACCGATAAACACCAGCTCCTGGCGCGCGTCGCCGCTGCCCTCCTGCCAGTTTTGCATAATCGACAGTCGCAGATCCTCATCCTCAGGCCAGCGTTCAGGCGGTACCGCCGCCCACCAGCGGCCGGCCAGCCCCTGATGCGAGACGCCGCCCGCCTGTGACCAGTTACCGGCAAAATCGGGGCGTGAAGCCAGCCAGAAAAAGCCTTTTGAGCGCACGATACCCCGCAGCTCGCCGCTGAAAAATTCCCAGAAGCGCTGCGGATGGAACGGCCGGCGCGCGCGCCAGACAAAGTGGCTGATGCCGTACTCCTCGGTTTCCGGCACGTGGCTGCCGCGCAACTCCTGCAGCCAGCCCGGCGCTTCGGCGGCGGCGTCAAAGTCAAACAGGCCGGTATTCAGCACTTTCTCCAGCGCTATCTGCCCAAAACGCGCCACTTCAATGCGCGCGCGCGGGTTAAGGCTGCGCAGGATCGCCACCAGCTGGCCGCGCTGCTGTTCGTCAATCAGGTCGGTTTTGTTCAGCACCAGCACGTCGCAGAACTCGATCTGGTCGATCAGCAGGTCCACCACCGAACGCCCATCCTGCTCGCCCAGCGACTCACCGCGCTGCTGCAGGCTGTCGCGCGACTGATAGTCGCGCAGGAAGTTGTAGCCGTCGACCACCGTCACCAGGGTATCCAGCCGGGCCACCGCCGACAGGCTCTCTCCATTTTCCTCTTCGAAGGTGAAGGTTTCCGCCACCGGCAGCGGCTCGGAGATGCCGGTGGACTCAATCACCAGCTGGTCAAAGCGCCCTTCCCGCGCCAGCCGGCTGACTTCGAGCAGCAGATCCTCACGCAGGGTGCAGCAGATACAGCCGTTGCTCATCTCGACCAGCTTCTCGTCGGTGCGCGACAGGTCGGCTCCGCCGTCGCGCACCAGCGCCGCGTCAATGTTCACCTCCGACATATCGTTAACGATCACCGCCACCCGGCGGCCTTCGCGGTTGTGCAGGATATGGTTAAGCAGGGTGGTTTTCCCGGCACCGAGAAAACCGGACAGCACGGTGACCGGCAGGCGCGCATCGCGTGGCAGAGGGGTTAAGTATTCAGCGTTCATCAGTTCCTCACAGCGTAACAGACTGGCATTAGCGAGGCGGCACGCTGCCCCTCGCCATTATTGTTACGTTATAACATAACAATAGTGATTGTCACCTTCTCTTTTCTGTGGACATCAGGTGCAATTTTCACCGCCCGGCGAGGGTGAAATTATTTTTAATTGAATGCTCAATCAATAAAAACTATGATCGGGGACAGTTTTTAACAGAAAAAATGTTACCGGGGTGAAATTACTGAAAAATTAACTACGCTATTTCCATCACATAGCGACCTCACCTGATGCCTCGTCAAGTGTAATTAGCGGATAGTCGGCGGAAGTCACCCAGTATGCGCTAATGCACGCTTCGCAGAGCAAACGTCAGGTCAGTTATTCGTTCTCATTTTGCGGAGACCTTATGCCAGATATTGACATGCCAGAGAAAGCTCAGCAGGACCGTATCAACCCGGTGGTGTTCTACACCTCTGCCGCGCTGATCCTGCTGTTCTCACTGACCACCATCCTGTTTACCGATTTTTCCGACAACCTGATCAATCACGCGCTCGACTGGGTATCCAACACCTTTGGCTGGTACTACCTGCTGGCGGCCACCCTCTACATCGTGTTTGTGGTGTTTATGGCCTGCTCGCGCTTCGGTTCGATCAAGCTCGGGCCGGAGCAGTCGAAGCCGGAGTTCAGCCTGATGAGCTGGTCGGCGATGCTGTTCGCCGCCGGCATCGGCATCGACCTGATGTTCTTCTCGGTGGCCGAACCGGTCACCCAGTATATGATGCCGCCGGAGGGCGCGGGGCAAACCCATGAGGCCGCACGCCAGGCGATGGTGTGGACGCTGTTCCACTACGGGCTGACCGGCTGGTCGATGTACGCGCTGATGGGCATCGCGCTCGGTTACTTCAGCTACCGCTACGGGCTGCCGCTGACCATCCGTTCGGCGCTCTATCCGATCTTCGGTAAACGCATTAACGGCCCGATCGGCCACACCGTGGACATCGCCGCGGTGATCGGCACCATCTTCGGCATCGCCACCACCCTCGGCATCGGCGTGGTGCAGCTGAACTACGGTCTCAACGTACTGTTTGATATCCCGGAGGGGCTGACCGCGCAGAGTGCGCTGATCGTGCTGTCGGTGGTGATGGCGACCATTTCCGTCACCTCCGGCGTTAATAAGGGCATCCGTTTCCTGTCGGAACTCAACGTGCTGCTGGCCTTTGGCCTGATCCTGTTTGTACTGTTCGTCGGCGATACCGGCTTCCTGCTTAACGCGCTGGTGCTGAACGTCGGGGATTATATCAACCGCTTTATGGGGATGACGCTGAACAGCTTCGCCTTTGACCCGCAGACCGAGTGGATGAACAACTGGACGCTGTTCTTCTGGGCGTGGTGGGTTGCCTGGTCGCCGTTTGTCGGCCTGTTCCTCGCCCGTATCTCACGCGGCCGCACCATCCGCCAGTTTGTACTGGGCACGCTGACCATTCCGTTTATCTTCACCCTGCTGTGGCTGTCGATCTTCGGCAACAGCGCGCTGAACGAGATCATCCACGGCAACCTGGCGTTTGCCCAGGAGACGATGGCGCACCCGGAACGTGGCTTCTACAGCCTGCTGGCGCAGTACCCGGGCTTTACCTTCAGCGCCTCGGTCGCCACCATTACCGGCCTGCTGTTTTACGTTACCTCGGCGGACTCCGGCTCGCTGGTACTGGGCAACTTCACCGCCCGCCTCAGCGACATTAACAATGACGCCCCCAACTGGCTGCGCATCTTCTGGTCGGTGGCGATCGGCCTGCTGACCATGGGTATGCTGATGGTTAACGGCGTCAGCGCGCTGCAAAAAACCACGGTGATCATGGGCCTGCCGTTCAGCTTTGTGATCTTCTTTGTGATGGCCGGGCTGTATAAATCGCTGCGGGTGGAAGATCACCGCCGCGCCAGCACCACGGTGAATATGCCGCCGGTGCCGGTATCACGCGACGATCGCCTCAACTGGAAGCAGCGTATTTCCCGCGTGATGAACTATCCGGGTTCCACGCACACCAAAAAGATGCTGGATGAAGTGTGCCGCCCGGCAATGGAAGAGGTAGGGCGTGAGCTGGAGCGCCGCGGCGCCCAGGTGCAGGTCAGCGAACTGCCGCCGCAGGAAGATGAGCGCCTGAATCATCTGGAGCTGACGGTCAGCCTCGGCGATGAGCAGAGCTTCATCTACCAGATCTGGCCGCAGCGTTACTCGGTGCCGGCGTTCACCTATCGCGCCCGCCGCGGCAAGTCGGACTACTTCCGCCTGGAGACCTTCCTGCTGGAGGGCACCCAGGGCAACGACCTGATGGACTATACGCGCGAGCAGATCATTAACGACATCCTCGACCAGTACGAGCGTCATCTGACCTTCCTGCACATCCACCGCGAGGCGCCGGGCAGCACCATGCCGTTCCCGGAGAGCTGATCCTGCAGTAACGCCAGACCATCAACCAGGCCTCCGGGCCTGGTTTTTTTATGATCAGGCAAAGCGCTTCGCTCCGGCCACGCTGAGGATCACCAGCGCGGAGCAGACCAGCATACTCAGCGCCAGCGGTTCATGAAGCAGCAGCGCGGTCAGCAGCAGACCGAAGAACGGCTGCAGCAGCTGCAGCTGCCCCACCCCGGCAATGCCGCCCAGCGCCAGCCCGCGATACCAGAAAAAGAAGCCGATCAGCATACTGAACAGCGACACGTAGCCCAGGCCAAACCACGCCGGTGCGCCAACGGCGGCCAGGCTGACGGGCCAGTTGGCGATGCCGATCGCGGCCATCAGCGGCAGCGACAGCAGCAGCGCCCAGCAGATCACCTGCCAGCCCCCCAGCCGCCGCGACAGTCCGGCCCCTTCCGCGTAGCCCAGCCCACACACCAGCACCGCCGCGATCATCAGCAAATCGCCGCCGATCGCGCCGCCCTGCCCGCTGCCGATCGCAAACCCGGCCACGGTGCCGCCGCCCAGCAGCGAAAACAGCCAGAAAGCGCGCTTAGGCCGCTCACCGCCGCGCAGCACGCCAAACAGCGCCGTGGACAGCGGCAGCAGGCCGATAAATACCAGCGAGTGCCCGGCGCTGATGTGCTGCAGCGCCATGGCGGTCAGCAGCGGGAAACCGGCCACCACCCCGGCGGCAACGATCAGCAGCGGCAGCAGATCGGCACGGGCCGGCAGGCGCTGTCGCAGCAGCCACAGCAGCCCCCCACCGAGCACGGCAGCAATGACCGCCCGCGCCGAGGTTAAAAACCACGGCGAAAAATCCATCACCGCCACCCGGGTGGCGGGCAGCGAACCGCTGAAAATAATCACGCCTGCCAGCCCGCTCCACCAGCCTGCCGTCGTGCGTTGCTGCGTCTGTTCCGTTGTTTGCTGCATGGTTCCTCTGTGCATAGTTTCCCGCTCTTAACGGCTTTAGTCTCGAACGATAGTAGGATGCGTGACGGACAAGACGAAGATACAATGCAGTACAATTCTCCCGAACTGTATGGCTAACGCCAGCCATACAGTTCAGTGTTCACAGTCACGGAACCCCCGTCAATGACCCGAACCGAAAGCCTGACCGACGATATTCGCCGTAAAATCAGCAGCGGTGCGCTGGCCGCCGGTGAGCGGCTGCCGTCGATCCGCCGCTATGCCGCCCTGATGCAGGTTTCCCCCTCCACGGTAGTGGAAGCCTATGAACGGCTGGCGGCGGCCGGACTGATCCGCTCACGCCGGGGGGCGGGGTTTTACGTCAGCAGCAGTCAGCAGGCTCCCCGCAGCCTGGTGGAGAGCGCCACCCGGCTGCCGCCGGAGATCGACCCGTTCTGGGTGTCGCGCCAGTCGCTGGATGCCGGAGAAGAGGTGCTCAAGCCCGGCTGCGGCTGGTTGCCTGAAGACTGGATGCCCGCCGAAGCGCTGCGTAAAGGGCTGCGCCAGCTGGCGCGGTCGGACGCCAGCCTGCTGGTGGACTACGGCGGCACCCGAGGTGCACCGGCCCTGCGCCAGTGGCTGCAAAACCGTTTTGCCCGCGACGGGCTGAACGTGCCGCTGCAACAGATTATGCTGACCGGCTCCGGCAGCCAGGCGCTGGATCTGATCTGCCGCTTTCTGCTGCGGCCGGGGGATACCGTGCTGGTTGATGACCCCTGCTACTTTAATTTTCAGACCCAGCTGCGGATCCATCAGGTGAAGATCGCCGGCGTCCCCTGGACCCCGACCGGGCCGGATATCACCGCCTTTGAGCAGGTTCTCGCCGCGGAACGGCCGCGTCTGTATATCACCAACTCGGCGCTGCACAACCCGACCGGCGCCAGCCTGTCGCCGCAGACCGCCTGGCGGATGCTGCGCGCGGCCGAAGCCCAGGATCTGATCATCGTGGAAGATGATATTTTCGCTGATTTTGAGCCGGAGATGTCGGCGCGGCTGGCGATACCGGACGGGCTGGAGCGGGTGATCCGCATGGGCAGCTTCTCCAAGACGCTTTCCGCCTCGGTGCGCTGCGGCTATATCGCCGCCCGCCAGCCGTGGATCGACGGGCTGGTGGATCTGCAGATTGCCTGCAATTTCGGTGGCCCCAGTCCGCTGACCACCGAACTGCTGGCCAGCGTGCTGGCGGGCGGCAGCTACCGCAAACACCTCGATGACGTCACCCGCCGGCTGGCGCGGGCGCAGCGCGAGGCGGTGGCGAGGCTGACCCGGAGCGGTCTGACGCCGTGGCTGATCCCACGCGGCGGTTTTTATCTCTGGTGCCGGCTGCCCGCCGGTATCGACTCCACCGCGCTGGCCCGCCGCTGCCGTGAGGAGAACGTGATCCTCGCGCCGGGCAACGTGTTCAGCGTCTCGCAGAGCGCCGGAAATTTCCTGCGCTTTAACGTGGCGCACCTCAGCGATCCGCGGGTATTCCAGGTACTGGAGCAGGCGATGCGGGAGCTGGCTGCCGGCAATCACCTCTGAGCCCACGGGCAGTGCTTTTTTACCCGCGCGGGCGGATCGGCCACGCTTTATCTCTGCCAGCGGCATATGACCGCGCGCGGACCCCGTGAACGTCCGGGGTCATTACCGCGCTAAACCACGGATTAAGCTTTTAACCGCGTATCCTTATCAGATATTCATCGTTCACAGTGTCGTAACAGCCAGCTAATAATCACGCCATTCTCACACCCGTTAAGGTGGCACGTTATGACCGAGCGTATTCGTTTAGCCCAGCCTGAAGAGGCGGAATTTCTGCATGCTCTATTACAGCGAGCCTACGCGCCGTTAATTCCGCAGGGAATACATTTCACCATTACCCGTTCCAGCGTTGAAGACGTGCGGGCGGTCATCGCCAGCGAATCGACCTTTGTACTGGAAAGCGACGGCCAGCTGGTAGCGACGCTGACCGCCCGATTCCCGTGGACGCCGGATAAGAAGCAGGTGGCGCCCTGGCCGTTCCTGCACTGGTTTGCCGTCGATCCGGACTTTAAAGGCAGGGGCTACGGCAGCCGCATTATCCGTTACGTGGAGGAGAGTTTTCTGCGCGACACGCTGAAGGCACCGGCGGTGTATCTGGCAACCGCGATTAAACATCCGTGGCTGTCGCAGCTTTATCTGCGTCGCGGCTATCAGCCGTTCCACCGGGCAATAAATCCGCTGGGCGTGGAGCTGGTTTATTTAACCCGCGTACTCGACCAGCAGCGTTATGAGCAGGCTAAAAATAAAGAAACCCTGCACGATTTTACTGATAACAAACTGACCGCCTGACTGGCTTCTTAAACATTATTCCGGGAAAACTATGCGCGTAAATAATAACGTGGCCATGATGGCCACCTTTTCACTGCTGGCCCTTTCCGTCTCCGCGGCTTTTGCCGCAGAAAAACCGCAAACCGGCGGTACCCTGACCTGGGGTGTTGAAGTTGAACCCAGCCCGCTGAATCCGCAGCTGAACGGCCAGGATAAAGCCGAGCTGATCCTGCGCGCCGCCTATGAGTCGCTGCTGGCGCGTAACGCCGACGGCAGTTACGTACCCTGGCTGGCCGAAAGCTACAAGGTGGAAGACGAGGGGAAACGCATCACCTTCACCCTGCGTAAAGGGGTGAAGTTCACCGACGGCGTGCCGTTTAATGCGGCAGCGGTGGCGGAAAACTTCCGCCGCATTCAGGATCCGGCCTACGCGGCGGGTACCAGCCTGTACGCGCTGGGCAGCCATCTGGCCAGCGTGGAAACCCCGGATGAGCAGCACGTGGTGCTGAACCTGAAAGAGGTTTATACGCCGTTCCTGTCGTTCGCCGCCGGGCTGAAGCTGATTTCCCCGAAATCCTGGGAGTCACCAACGGTAAAAGCCGGTGGTGCTGAGGTGGCCGGTACCGGTCCGTTTATTCTGCAGCGCTATGAAAAAGGCCAGCAGATCGTCTTTAAGAAAAACCCGGACTACAACTGGGCACCGGCCAACGCCGGCCGCCAGGGCCCGGCGTATCTCGATGGCGTAACTTACCGCTTCCTGCCGGAATCTTCCGTACGTACCGGTGCCCTGCTCTCCGGCCAGGTGGATCTGATTGAGGGGATCTCCGGTAATGACGCCGGTGAATTCAAAGATAACCCGGACTTCGACTACCGGCATGCGCTGAACACCGGCACCCCTTACTCGCTGTTCCTTAACGTGGAATATGGCCCGACCCGCGAGCAGAAGGTGCGCCAGGCCCTGCTGCAGGGGCTGGATATCGACGGCATACTGAAATCGATCTATCGCGGCGAACGCACCCGTACCTGGGGCATCACCTCACCGATCGATCCGCTTTATGACAAAGGGCTGGAAGGCAAATACGGCAACAATCCGACGCTGGGCAATAAACTGCTGGATGAAGCAGGCTGGACTCAGCGTGATGCCGATGGCTTCCGCACCAGAGAGGGTAAACGCCTGACCATCGATATCGTCCAGGCACAGGCGACCGTCCGTGACCAGCGCGGCGTGCTGCTGCAGGCGCTGCAGGCGCAGGCCCGCCAGCGTCTCGGCGTGGATCTGAACATCCGTTACGTCGATTCCGGCACCTACGTCGAGCTGCGTAACAGCGGCCAGTTTGGTTCGATTGCCAACTCCAACACGCCTACCGACGGCATCGACATTGAAAACCACTACCTGCCGGTGAAAGCGGGCGGGGCCATCAACTACAGCCGCACCTCGGCACCGGAGATCCTGCCGCTGCTGAAAGCTGCCTCCACCACCCTGGACGAGGCGAAAAAACGCGAGTCCTACGCGCAGTTGCAGCAGTTCGTGATTCTGGACCAGGCCGTGGCGGTACCGTTGTATGAGCCGGAAGACCAGATCGCCTCGGCGAAATATGTCCACGGCGTCGGTTTCCGTGCCTTTAAGCAGCTGCCGGAAAACGCCTGGGGCGTCTGGCTGAGCAAACACTGATAACGGAGTCATCATGAGCAGCGAAACCACTCCCCTGATCAAAAGCCCTTCGGCCCTGCGCCTGAAGGCGCCCTCCTCCCTGCTGTGGCGGGCGACCGGGCGTCTGGGCGGCGGCGTGATGGTGCTGTGGGCAGCGGTGACGCTGTCCTTTATCGGCGTCTGGCTGGCACCGGGCGATATTGTCAGCCTGCTGATCGGTGAACAGATCCGCACCCCGGAAATTGAAGCGGCGATCCGCGCCGAATGGGGGCTGGATCAGCCCCTGTGGCAGCAGTACCTCAGCTACCTGTGGCGCGTGCTGCACGGCGATTTTGGCCGCTCTTATATGCTCAATGTCGACGTCGGCCAGCTGATGGCCTCGCAGCTGGTGCCAACCCTGAAGCTGACCGCCGCCGCACTGCTGGTCAGCGTGGCGTTTGCCGTGCTGCTGGCGGTGAGTACCGCGCACCGTCGCTGGGGTCGTCGCGTTGCCAACGGCATTGAACTGCTGCTGGCCTCCACGCCCTCATTCTGGCTGGGAATTGTGCTGCTGTTCGTGTTCAGCTTTACCCTGCGCTGGTTCCCGGTGGCCGGCGACCGCAACGCTGCCGCGCTGGTGCTGCCGGCGCTGGCGCTGGGGCTGGCGCAGGGGGCGGTGGTGTCACAGGTGCTGCGGCGCGGGCTGGAGGAGGCGCTGGATCAGCCGTTTTCGCTGACGCTGCGCGCCTGGGGCATTAAGGGCAGCACCGTGCGCCTGCGCCACGCGCTGCGCCATGCGGCGCTGCCGGCAGTGACGCTGACCGGCTGGCTGGTCGGCGGCCTGCTGAGTGGTGCGGTGATCACCGAAACGGTGTTCAGCCGTCCCGGCCTCGGCAAGGTGACGGTGGACGCGGTGCTGAGCAAGGATCTGCCGGTGGTGCTGGCCGTCGCCATTCTGTCGGCGCTGATCTACGTGGTGATGAGCACGCTGGTCGATATCCTCGCCCTGCTGCTCGACCCGCGCCTGCGTCACCAGCCGGGCAGGGAGTGAATCATGTCTGAAATCTTAACGCTGCGCCTTGCGCGCAGCCTGCCTTACGGCCTGCTGGCCGCCCTGTTATTCCTGTTGCTGCTGGCGCTGGCCGCCCTGTTTCCCGGCTGGCTGGCACCTTTCGATCCGCTGCAGGCCGACCCGCTCAACGCCATGCTGCCCCCTTCCTGGCAACACTGGCTGGGCACCGATCAGCTGGGCCGCGATCTGCTGAGCCGGGTGATCTACGGCAGCCGCTACTCGCTGCTGATTTCGGTAGCGGCGATCGCGCTGGCGGTGGTGGCGGGTACGCTGCTGGGCCTGCTGGCCGGGCTGGCGCGCGGCGTGGTGGATGAGGTGACTGGCCGCACGGTCGACGTCATCTCCGCCTTCCCGGACCTGCTGCTGGCGCTGATGCTGATCGCCTTTACCGGCCCCGGCACCGTTAACCTGATTATTGCGCTGGGCGTTGCTTCGGTGCCGCGCTTTGCCCGCGTGGTGCGCGCGCAGACGTTTCTGGTGGCGCAGTCCGGCTACGTGGAACAGGCGCGCACCTTTGGTCTGCCGCGCTGGCAGCTGGTGCTGCGTCACGTGCTGCCGCACGCGGTGGCGCAGGTGCCGGCGCTGGCCACCCTCGGTCTGGGTACGGCGATCATCGGCACCGCCGGGCTGAGCTTCCTCGGCATGGGCCCGCAGCCGCCGACGGCGGAGTGGGGGCTGATGCTGGCGGAAGGCCGTAACTATCTGCGTAACGCCTGGTGGACCGGCGTCTGGCCGGGCGTTGCCATTACCCTGACCGTGGTAGCGGTGAATACCGTTGGCCGCTACTGGCAGGCCCGTTTTGAAGGAAAACAACCATGACCGCTGCGGTAGATATTCATAACCTGGCCATCCGCTTTGGCGAACAGACGGTGGTTAACGGGCTGAGTCTGACCATTCAGCCGGGGGAATCGGTGGCGCTGGTCGGCGAGTCCGGCTCCGGTAAAACCGTCACCGCCCGCGCGCTGCTGGGGTTGCAGGCCAAAGGCGCAATCATCAGCGCCGACCGTTTCGATATTCTCGGCCAGCCCGCGCTGGGTAACAGCGAGCGCCAGTGGCGGCAGGTACGGGGTAAGCAGATTGGCTACGTGCTGCAGGACGCGCTGGTTTCTCTCGATCCGCTGCGTACCGTCGGCCAGCAGCTGGCCGACGCCCTGCTGGCCAGCCAGCCGCTGCCCGCCCGCGAAATCGTGCCGCGCAGCATTCAGCTGCTGCAGCAGGCGGGCATTGCCGACGCAGAGCAGCGTCTGGCGGTTTACCCGCATCAGCTCTCCGGCGGCCTGCGCCAGCGGGTGCTGATCGCCTGCGCGCTGGCCGGGCAGCCGGCGCTGCTGATTGCCGACGAACCGACCACCGCGCTGGATATGACGGTGCAGAAACAGATCCTGTCGCTGCTGCAGCAGCGCCGCGATAACGGCCAGGCGCTGCTGCTGATCAGCCATGACCTGGCGGTGGTGGCCGAGCTGGCCGACCGGGTGCTGGTGATGCGCGACGGCGAAGTGGTGGAGAGCGGTGCCACCCGTGAGGTGCTGCGTACCCCGCAGCACGCGTGGAGCCGCCGCCTGCTGCAGGCTATCCCCCGCCCGGAGACGCGCGGTTTTCGTCTGGCGTCACCGCAGCCGGAGGCGCTGCCCGAACGCGCCCCGGCCGGAGAGATCGTGGTGGCGGTCAACGGCGTCCATAAGTATTACGGCGACCGCCACGTGGTCAATAACGTCTCCTTCACGCTGCGCGCCGGGGAAACGCTGGGGGTGGTCGGTGAGTCCGGCTCCGGCAAAAGTTCGCTGGCCCGTCTGCTGCTCGGCCTGAGCGAACCGCAGCGCGGCGAGATCGTTATTGCCGGCCAGCGCTGGGACCATCAGCCGGAAGCGCTGCGCCGCAGCCGCCGCCAGCAGCTGCAGCTGATAGCCCAGGATCCGCTGAGCTCGTTCGATCCGCGTTACAACGTGGAGCGCATCATCGGCGAAAGCCTGGATGCGGTGCAGATCTTCGGCGCGGAGCGGCGTAAACGGGTGCTGCAGCTGCTTGACGAAGTGCGGCTCAGCCGGTCGCTGCTGCAGCGCTACCCGCGTGAACTCTCCGGCGGCCAGCGCCAGCGCGTGGCGATTGCCCGCGCCTTTGCGCCCAACCCGGCGCTGCTGGTGGCCGATGAACCGGTCAGCGCGCTGGACGTGTCGGTGCAGGCGCAGATCCTCGACCTGCTGGCCGATATGCAGGCGGAGCACCGCACCGCCCTGCTGTTTATTTCGCACGATCTCGGCGTGATCCACCACCTCTCCGACCAGCTGCTGGTGATGAAGGAGGGGCGCGTGGTGGAGAGCGGCGACGTGAACCAGGTATTTAACCACCCGCGCCATCCGTGGACGCGACAGCTTCTTGATGCGCTGCCGGCGCTGCCGGGCCGCGCTGCCTGAATAACCCGTAAGGAAACCAGCCATGAGTCAGACCCAAACACAGCTGCGCCTCGGCGCAATTATACAGGGCCCGTCGGGCAATATGTCCGCCTGGCGTCACCCGGATGCGGTCAGCGACGCCAGCATCAACGTTGAGTTCGTCACAGCGCTGGCAAAACAGGCCGAAGCGGCGAAATTCGATTTCCTGTTTGTCGCCGACGGCCTGTATATCAACGCCAGGTCGATCCCGCACTTCCTCAACCGCTTTGAGCCGATCACGCTGCTGTCCGCGCTGGCGCTGGTGACGGAGAAAATCGGCCTGGTGGCCACCCTCTCCACCTCCTACAGCGAGCCGTTTACCGTGGCGCGTCAGTTTGCCAGCCTCGATCAGCTGAGCGGCGGCCGCGCGGGCTGGAACGTCGTCACCTCACCGCTGGAAGGCTCGGCTAAAAACTTCTCACGCGATCGCCACCCGGAGCACAGCGAGCGCTACCGCATCGCCAGCGAGTATCTGCAGGTGACCAAAGGCCTCTGGGACTCGTGGGAGGCGGACGCCTTCGTGCGCAACAAAGAGAGCGGCGAGTTCTTCGCCGCCGACAAGCTGCATACGCTGAACCATAAAGGCCACTACTTCTCGGTGCAGGGACCGCTTAACGTCGGCCGTTCTCCGCAGGGGCGCCCGGTGATCTTCCAGGCCGGCGCGTCGGAGTCCGGCAAGGCGTTTGCCGCTGAAACCGCCGACGCCATCTACACCCGCCAGGAAACGCCGGAACTGGCACGCGCTTTCCGTGAAGACGTGCGCCGCCAGCTGGTGGCCAACGGCCGTGACGCCGATGATATCCGCGTCTTCCAGGGGATCAGCGTGATTATCGGCGACAGCGAAGCGCAGGCAGAAGAGCGCTACCAGCAGACCGCGCAGCTGGTATCACTGGAAAAGGCGCTGGAGTACCTTGGCCGCTACTTTGAGCATCATGACTTCAGTCAGTACGATGCGGACGCGCCCTTCCCGGATATCGGCGATCTCGGCCAGAACAGCTTCCGCAGCACCACCGACACCATCAAACGCAACGCGCAGGCGCGCGGCCTGACCCTGCGCCAGGTGGCGCTGGAAGAGGCCACCCCGCGCCCGACCTTTTCCGGCACCGCCGGACAGGTGGCCGACGGGCTGGAAGCCTGGTTTACCGGCGGCTCGGCGGACGGCTTTATCGTTCGCGGCGGCACGCCGACGGCGTTTGACGACTTCGTTGACCAGGTAATCCCGATCCTGCAGGCGCGCGGCCTCTATCGCCGCGAGTACGAAGGCAACACCCTGCGCGAACAGCTGGGGCTTCGCGAACCGGAAAACCAGTTTGCGGCGCGGCGGGAAGAGGGGGCAGCGGTGTAACGGGTTCCGGCCGGAAGAATAAGCGGGTCAGCTCCGGGCTGACCCGCTTATTCAGACCGGTTCACGATCAGGCCGCACGCGCCGCCCCGAAAACAGTCCCGCAGGCAGCGTAATAATCGCCAGGCAGATCACAATCAGCGCCATCCCGGCCCAGCCGCTGGCCGGCAGCTTCTCGCCCACCAGCGTGACGGCCAGCAGCGCGGCCACCACCGGTTCCAGCAGGGTGATGGTGGTGGCGGTACTGGCGCGGATGCGGGCTAAGCCATAGCCGTAGCAGAGATAGCCGATAAACATCGGCACCAGCGCCATATAGATCCCCACCGCAGCATTGCTCCACGACTGCAGCAGCGGTGCTCCGGTCAGCAGCAGCACCGGCATCAGCAGCAGGCCACCTGCGCCAAAGGTCGATCCCATCGCGGCCGGGCCGCTGACCCCCTTCTGCATCATCTGCCGGGCCGACCAGGAGTAGAGCGCATAGGTTAAGCCGGCCACCAGCCCCAGCAGAATACCGGCCAGCGCGTGTGGGCGTTCTGCGCCGGCGCTGGCATGGCCGCTCTCCGCCAGCGTCAGCAGCACCATTCCGGCCACGCCCACGGCGGCACCGCACATCCAGCGGCGGCTTAAGCGCTGCCGGTCAAAAAAGTACTCAAGCAGTGCCGATAACAGCGGCGCAGAGCCGATGGAAATCACCGTGCCCACCGCTACCCCGGCCAGGTTCATCGAGGCATAAAACGCCAGCGGGTAGATCGCCACGGCCAGCGCACCGATCGGCAGATAACGGCGCTGGGCCAGAATTTTACGCCGCTGCGCCACCACCGGCCGCAGGGCAATCAGGCACTGCAGTAAACCGCCGAAGCCCATCGCCACCGCGCCGACGGCGAGCGGACTGACCTCCGGCGCAAAGGTCGCGGCCGTACCGGTGGTTCCCCACAGAATGGCGGCAATCAGAACGCCGAACGTGCCGAGGGTTTGCTGCGCGGATCGGGCGTCTGTAGTGGTGGAGGTTTGCTGTTCTGCCGTGTTGCTCACAGTGCCTCCATTAACTGCTGCGCCATCGCACAGGCCTGAGTGATACAGGCGCTGTTGCCCTCCAGCCCGGCGCGGCAAATGCTGCCCTCCAGCAGGAAGGAAAAATGCCTCGCCAGCAGCGCAATATCCCTGCCCTGCGGATTAGCCAGTTCTGCAAGGTGAGTAACCAGGATCGCTTCAACCTGCTCTTTATGCTTGCGCACTTCACGTCGCCCCGCGGAATCCGCCGGGAATTCGGCGGCGGCATTCAGCAGGCCGCAGCCGCGAAAGCCGTGCTCATAGGCGAATTCGGCATGATCGCCGTAGGCAGCAAATACCGCGATCACCTTCTCACGCGGCGTGGCCGCCTGTGCCACCCGCCGCTGATAGAAGTCCAGCCACTCCTGATGGCGCACCTGCAGATAGGCGGCGATCAGCGCATCCTTGGAGCTGAAGTTATTGTAGAGGCTCTTCTTTGCCACGCCTGCGCGCTTAATAATGGCATCAATGCCGGTACTGCTGATGCCATGGGCGTAAAACAGCACCTGCGCGGCGCGGAGCAGCTTATCGTGGGCGCTTTCGCGGTCGGGGGTCATTGTCGCCTTCTTGTTGCAGTAAAAAGTAGGTAGACCAGTCTACCTACTTGTCAGCGTAAATCAACCTGAGGCTGACCACGAATGACTGAATGGCAGGTACCTCACCTGTTATTTACAGAATTCTCTGCAGGGTGATGGCTGCTGCCGGGTTAAACCTGCCACCCTGTGCCCGCTGCACGTACGCCGCAATACCGTTGTTAAGTGGATCGCCAGCGGGCAGCGGGCAGATAATGCCGCGGCTAATTCACCCGCAGCACCACGATGCCGGGCTTTTTCGCCATATATTCCAGAAATGGCGTATCGACCACCCGCATATTACGCGACAGCGATGAGGCGTTGCGGTACCACACCTGGCCATCCCGTTTGATCACGATCCCGGTGTGGGAGACGTCCAGACCGGCCAGCGGAGAATAAACGCCAACGTAATCGCCGGTGTGCAGCTTATCGAGGACCTGCTGGCTGATGGCGTTACCGGGAAGGTAGGCGATCGTCCGCGGCACGCTGCCCAGCCCGGCAATGTATTCACCGCCGTCGGCTTTGCGGTTCAGCGTCTTTTCAACCGCGATCGCCGCAGGACTCAGGCTGCGGGTGATATCCTCAGCGTTGTGCGGGCTGATGGCATACCAGTCGGTGAAGAAATGTTTTCTGCTCAGGTAGCTGACCTTATCGTTGACGTAGCGCACGCGGATGAGCCGGGTCAGGAAGTTATCCGCGCTGGTTGCGCGCGTCAGTGCCTCGACGTAATCAATCAGCGTATAGCAGTCGACGCCGTTAAAATTTGCCACCAGCACTTCCGGGGTTAACGCAGAGCCCTTCAGCGTGTCGGCCTGATACGGCGTACCGAGAAAGGCCGCCGACAGGTCGCGCACCCGTTCGCCGTGGCTTTTGTTCCGTCCGGGGATCGTCACCGTACGCAGCAGGGTGTTCACCTTCTGCGCGGTAGCGCTGTCCATCTCGGTCTGAAACGCGGGCTGCGCTGACCGGCATGAAACCACCGCTGTCAGGCCCAGCGACAGCAGTAAAACAGCCGTTTTTTTCATTTTCTCTCCTTGTTAACCGGGTTAAATCCTGGGGGGTTTTTTACCCGCTTAACCGTGGAAGAGAGAATGTGATAGCCGTTCATTTAACGCCCGTTGATGGATGCGACAACATATCTGACAAATAACCGGTTGTGCGATATTTTGCAGTGCGCAGCCGCGTGGTCCTTATCCCTGTTCAATCAGCATCACCGCCGTGGTGTTCTCCTCCAGCGCCTCAAACAGGTGCGGTTCATCAGCCGGGTAGCTGATGTAATCACCGGCGGTCAGCTCCACCCAGCCCTCCAGCGGCCCCACCCTCGCCCGGCCACTGCTGAGGATCACATGCTCCAGCGTGCCGGGCTGATGCGCGGCAGAAATCTTCGGTTCACCCGGCTGCACCTGCAGGCGATAAATATCACGCTGTGCCCCCGGTGGGCAGGTAGCCAGCAGCGTGGCCAGATAGTTTGCCTGGCCGGAGACCAGCGGCGTGCCCTCCCCGACGCGTATCACCTGCACCGGCTGTCGCGGCTGGGCGATCAGGCGACTGACCGGCACGTTCAGCGCCATCGCCAGCGCCCACAGGGTTTCCAGTCCCGGATTGCCAATGCCGTTCTCCAGCTGTGAAAGCGTGGATTTGGCAATGCCCGCGCGTTTTGCCAGCTCGGTCACGCTGACCGCCAGCCGCTCCCGTTCACGGCGCAGCGCCTGTGCCAGCAGCAGTATGGGTGAGCCTGCCGCAGATTCAGGCGGGGTTAAATCACTCATAGTGTTCTCCATATCGTACAAATGTTCTTTTTGACGAACGCCTCTTATGCGTTCATTATAATGTCCGCTCGTTCAATTTAACCTGTTAATCCACACCTGAATACCTCTACGGACCTGATAAGGAGTCAAGAAATGGTCTCAACCACGGGAACACTGCAAATGACCGCGGCAATGCTGGTCGCCGGTACCACCGGCTGGCTGGTAATCGCTTCCGGGCAGGATGCGTTAACCGCCGTTTTTTACCGCTGCCTGTTTGGCGCAGTGGCGATGGCGCTGGTCTGTTTTACCCTGCCCGGATCGTGGCAAGTGAGAATAACCCTGCATCAGTGGCTGCTGGTTGTCGCTGGCGGTATCGCACTGGTTTTAAACTGGGTGTTACTATTTACAGCGTACGCGTCAGCTTCGGTCAGTGTCGCAACCGTGACCTACCACACTCAGCCTTTTATGCTGACTGCGCTGAGTGCGCTGTTGTTTCGCGAAAAAATCTCCCGGCAGGCGGCTTTGTGGCTGGGGGTGGCGTTCGCGGGTGTCGTACTGATCGTCAGCGGAGGGCAGCCCGTCCGGTCAGGCGGGGAGCATTATCTCTCCGGGGTGCTGCTGGCGCTGGGTGCCGCGTTCTGTTACTCGCTGGTTGCGATTGTGGCCCGTAGCGTAAAGCAGATCTCCCCCCAAAAGCTGGTCCTCATCCAGCTGATTACCGGGACGCTGCTGTTACTGCCTTTTATGACACCGATAGAGGCAGAAAACCCGGTTAAGGCATGGTCGCTGCTGTTAATACTGGGTGTGGTACATACTGCGCTGATGTCGACCTTGCTTTATGCGGGGATCGGTAAACTTAGCGGCAGCCTGGTGGCCGCGCTCTCATTTATTTATCCGGTGGTCACTATCGTTGTAGACTGGCTGGTCTTTGCCCACCGCCTTACGTTAGGGCAGTTCTGCGGCGCACTCATCATCCTTATTGCCACTGCGGCCAGCTACCGGTTAAGAAATAACGCGAGCAGGAGAGCGTAACCCGCATGAACAGAGCCTGTCTGACCCTAATATTGCAG
The DNA here is from genome assembly GCF_002865965.1 of Erwinia sp. B116. NCBI lineage: Bacteria > Pseudomonadati > Pseudomonadota > Gammaproteobacteria > Enterobacterales > Erwiniaceae > Erwinia > Erwinia sp. B116. The sequence goes on along the minus strand of NZ_JRZZ01000001.1, from coordinate 243,439 downwards.
GCAGGCACGCTGTTGTTGGCGGAGCATTAAAAAGTTAAAAGTATGTTGTAACTAGTTAATGTCGTAACGGGATTTCATACCGGCTTAACGTAAACTGACTCTGTTCGCGCGCTGATGATATCTTTTTACCGGCAATCCGCTGGCTAAAAAGTGGATATAGCGACTGAAGCCGTTTTATATCCGGTCAGCAGAATAGTCCGAAACCGTCCCCCCCCGACAAACCAGAATGACCGTTACCTGACTGCTCACCTGACCCGCAGATACCGGGAATAATAACCTGGGTTAACTTTCCTCCCTGCCGACCTTCGCGGGCTGAGCAGCTAAGAGACGCCTGCATCATCAGATTGAATGCGCAAAAATGAGAACGAATAGCGGGATTTCTGGTTTACACGGGATGGTGACGGTTTATTTCACACCTGCCATAAGGCTACACGGGTGACAGCGTAACACCCGCAAAAAAAGTCAGCTTTTTTTGCGCTAAGAACAGGTGGCATACTCTGAAGAAAATCAATCATTAACAGCAGGATAGTCAGTTATTCTTCGCTAACGTAATTCAACGCGTTTTACCCCATCTTTCCGTGTAAAGTTTCAACAAGCCACGTAAGGCCTCGAAGTATAGTGTTAAGATTCATCCCATTCGATGTAAATATAGCTACATCCCCGATTGCATCTTCACTGACTTATGTGCACAACCTCACCTTTAATTGAACATTTTTTTAAATTACTGTTTTTTCCTCATTCATTTGAATGTACACTTGTCACTGGTACCTATGTTGACTAAATTTAAACCACCTTACAGGTTACGGATTCCGTTATGAGCGAAACGCTGAAAGTATTAAATAACATTCGCACCCTGCGTGCGCAGGCTCGTGAAATTTCTTTAGCTGAGCTGGAAGAGATGCTGGAGAAACTGGAAGCGGTAGTGAACGAAAGACGTGAAGCAGATGCCGCTATCGCCTCTGAGATTAAAGAAAAAGAACAGAAACTGGCAAAATACCGCCAGATGCTGCTGGAAGATGGTATCGACCTGAGCGAACTGACCGCTGCAGATAATACCACTACCAAGACCCGTGCCAAGCGTGCACCGCGTCCGGCTAAGTATGAATATACTGACGAAAACGGCGAATCCAAATCCTGGACCGGCCAGGGCCGTACCCCGGCGGTAATTAAGCAGGCGCTGGACGCAGGCAAAAAACTTGAAGATTTCCTGATCAAGTAACAAAACCGGCCACCCGTCAGGTGGCCGTTTTTTTTCCTGCCACTCCCCTCGTCATTCAGTTTTCCACGTCAGTTGTCCCTGAGATTTACCCTCTACTGCCGTCCGATCGACACCTCTGCTGCGGTATCTGTGCCCTGCCTTTTTAACCCTCCCCTGTCACACGCTCTGTTGTCAGCTTTCTCCTTCACAGCCTTATGCGCAAAACGCAAATAGCCAGAAGAATTCCTTGCTTCACCTTGACCGTTGTCAGGCCTGATATTGGTTGCCAGCAGGCACATCAAACTGACAATAAAGGAATTCCTTATGCGCAACACGTTTCGCCTTCAGGCACTTGCCGGGGCTTTGGCACTTTTAACCGGTTCTGTTATCGCCCATGCGGCAGATAAGCCGGTGCAGGGCGGTACGCTGATCTATTTAGAGCAACAGGCACACACCAATCTTTACCCCCCTGCCGGTGGGTTTTATCCTAACGGCGGTATTCTTAATCAAATTACCGATAAGCTGACCTGGCAAAATCCCGAAACGCTGCAGGTGGAACCCTGGATTGCTGAAAGCTGGAGCAGCAACGCGGAGAAAACGGAATATACCTTTAAAATTCGTCCGGGCGTGACCTTCTCCGACGGCACGCCGCTGGATGCCAGTGCGGTGGCGAAAAACTTTGATACCTATGGTCTGGGAAATAAAGCGCAGCGCCTCCCGGTATCAGAAGTGATCAATAACTATGAACGCAGCGAAGTGGTCGATCCGCTGACGGTGAAATTCTACTTTAAGAAATCCTCCCCGGGCTTTCTGCAGGGGACAGCCACGATAGGCTCCGGTCTGGTTTCTCTCAGCACCCTCGCGCGTAATTTTGAAGCGCTGGGCGATGCGCGTCATATTATCGGTTCCGGCCCGTTTGTGGTCACCGGCGAAAAGCTCGGACGTGAAGTCGATCTCAGCGTGCGCAAAGATTATAACTGGGGTCCGAAAAATGGCGCTCAGCAGGGCCGCGCTAACCTCGACGCGATCAAAATTATCGTGACGCCGGAAGACAGCGTGCGCATCGGCGCGTTGCTGGCCGGCCAGGCCGGAGCGATCCGTCAGGTGCAGGCTTATGATGAGAAGCAGGCACAGCAGCAGAACTTCCCGATCTACGCCGCACCAACCCGCGGCATCAATGACAGCCTGAGTTTCCGCCCGGATAACCCGCTGGTGTCTGAACTGAAAGTGCGCCAGGCGCTGCTGCACGCCACCAACAGCCGTCAGATCGTCGATACGCTGTTCTCGCCTAACTACCCGGTCGCCACCTCGGTGCTGGCCGCCTCGGCGGCAGGCTACGTTGATCTCAGCGACAGGCTGAAGTTTGATCCGGCGCTGGCAAATAAATTACTGGACGAAGCAGGCTGGAAGGCGGGCAGCGACGGCATCCGCCAGAAAGACGGCCAGAAACTGGCGCTGACGGTGTACGAATCCCTGCCGCAGCCGCAGAACAAAGAGGTTCTGCAGCTGGTGGCGCAGCAGTGGAAGCAGGTCGGCGTGGCGCTGGCGGTGAAGGCCGGCGATGCCGGCAGCAAAACCGTCGACAGCCTCGCTCCGCTGAAAACCCCGGTTAACGTCACCGAAGTCGGCCGCGCCGACCCGGACGTGGTGAAAAGCCAGTTCTACCCGACCAACCGCGATGCGCTGCTGCAGAAAGGCGGTTCCAGCAGCCTGGTGAAAAACTTCCGTGATGACAGGCTGAACGCGCTGCTGGAAGGCATTGCCGCGGAAACCGATCCGCAGAAACGGCTCGCGCTGACCGGCGACACGCAGCGCTACCTTATCGATAACGCCTATAACATCCCGATCTTCGAAGAGCCGCAGGTGTTCGCCAGCGCGCCGTGGCTGAAAGGGCTGAGCTTTGAGGCCGTAGGCCGCCCGAGCTTCTACGGCGTGTGGCTGGATAAACAGTAAGGCAGGTAATGATGACAGGCTATTTCACGCGCAGGCTGGGCCAGGCCCTGCTGGTTTTGTGGGCGGCGTTTACCGTGTCGTTCTTCCTGCTGCAGGTGCTGCCGGGCGATGCGGTGCTGATTAAGTTTCAGAACCCGGACCTCGGCCTCAGCCCGGCGCAGATCGAAGAGATGCGCCAGGCCTACGGGGCGACCACGCCGCTGTGGCAGCAGTATCTGCACACGCTCGGCAGCATGCTGCACGGGGATTTTGGCTTCTCGGTGCAGGCGGGGGTCCCGGTCAGCGAGCTGCTGGCTGAGAATTTCCCAGCCACGCTGCGCCTGGCGCTGCCCGGCTTTCTGCTGGCGGCCCTGCTTGCCGTGACCATCGCCTTTGTCTCCAGCCTTACCGGGCTGCGCTGGTGGCGTAACGCGCTGCAGTCGCTGCCCGCGCTGTTTATCTCGATACCCACCTTCTGGCTGGGTATCGCCCTGATTCAGGTGTTTTCCTTCCAGCTGCGCTGGATCCCGGTGATTAATCCGGGAGAGATCGCCGGCCTGATCCTGCCGGTGCTTACCCTCGCGATACCGATTTCAGCGCCGCTGGCACAAATTCTGATCCGCAGCATCGACCAGGTGCAGACCCAGCCGTTTGTCGCGGTGGCGCGTGCCAAAGGCGCAAGCCAGCGCCGGGTGTTGTGGCACCACGTGGCGCGCAATGCCCTGCTGCCGGTGCTGACCATTGCCGGGCTGCTGCTCGGCGAGCTGATCGCCGGCGCGCTGATTACTGAAACGGTGTTTGGCTTAAGCGGACTCGGCCAGCTGACCCAGCAGGCGGTCAATAATCAGGATGTGGCGGTGCTGCAGGCGGTGGTGATGATCTCCGCTACCGGCTTTGTGGCGATTAATCTGCTGGTCGACGTGGTCTCACCGCTGCTCGATCCGCGCATCCGGCATTACCAGAGGGCAACATCATGAGTCTGATCGCAGACAACAGCCTCAAGTCCGTGCGCGGCGTGCGGGCGCTCTTTCCCGGTCAGCTGAAGCCGGGCCTGCTGCTGGCGTGGGCGGTGCTGGCGCTGGCGATCCTGTGGGCGGTGGCCCCGGGCTGGTTTACCGCGTGGAGCCCGACCGAGGGCACGCCGGGCGCGCAGCGGCTGGCCCCGCAGGCAGGCCACTGGCTCGGTACCGACCAGCTGGGACGTGACCTCTATGCGCGCATCGTCTGGGGCGCATCACATTCGCTGAGCGGCGCGCTGGTAGCCGTGGCGCTGGGGCTGACCGTGGGCACGCTGCTCGGCGTGGTGGCTGGCGCGCTCGGCGGGCGCAGCGAGAGCGTGGTGATGCGCATCGTGGACGTGCTGCTGGCGATACCCGGCCTGCTGCTGTCGCTGAGCATAATTATTCTGCTGGGCTTTGGCACGGTTAACGCCGCCATCGCCGTGGGCATCACCTCGGTGGCGAATTTTGCCCGCCTGGCACGTTCGGAGGTGGTACGCGTGCGCCACGCGGAGTACGTTGAAGCGGCTTACGGCAGCGGCGGCACCTTTTTCTCGGTGCTGTGGCGGCACATTCTGCCTAACTCGCTGACGCCGGTGCTGGCCTTCTCGGCCCTGCAGTTTGGCAGCGCGATCCTTGCCATCTCCACCCTGAGCTTCCTCGGCTACGGCACCCCACCGCCGACCCCGGAGTGGGGCCTGCTGATTGCCGAAGGGCGCAACTATATCTCCACCGCCTGGTGGCTGACCACCTTCCCCGGCGTCGTCGTGGTGCTGGTGGTGCTGGCCACCAACCGCATCAGTCATCACTTTTCAGGAGGTCGCCGGTGAGTGAATCCATCCATCCGGTGCTGCAGGTGGACAACCTCAGCATCGCCTACCGCAGCGGCGGGCAACGCAAGCGCGTGGTGCATAACGTCTCGTTCCGGGTGAATCGTGGCGAGGTGGTGGCGCTGGTTGGCGAGTCCGGCTCCGGCAAAACCACCACCGCTCAGGCGATAATTGGCCTGCTGGCCGGGAATGGCGAGCGAGAGTCCGGCGAAATCTGGCTGAACGGCGCGGAGATCGGCGGCTGGTCGCAGAAGCGGCTGGACGGCGTGCGCGGCGCGGTGGTCAGCCTGATCCCGCAGGATCCCGGCAGTTCGCTGAACCCGGTGAAAACCATTGGCCAGCAGGTTGAGGAAGTGCTGCAGCTGCACCAGCGGCTGTCGCGTCAGGAGCGTCAGCAGCGCGTGGTGGCCCTGCTGACCCGCGTCGGGCTGTCGCACCCGGAGCGGCGGGCCGGGCAGTATCCGCACCAGCTGTCGGGCGGCATGAAACAGCGGGTGCTGATCGCCATCGCCATTGCACTGAAACCGGCGCTGATTATCGCCGATGAGCCGACCAGCGCGCTGGACGTGACGGTGCAGAAACGCATTCTCGACCTGATTGACGAGCTGCGCCGCGAGTCAGGTACCGCCGTGCTGTTTGTCACCCACGACCTGGCGGTGGCCGCCGCGCGCGCCGTTCGCATCCTGGTGTTTCGTCAGGGAGAAGTGCAGGAACAGGGGCTGACCGACGATATCCTGCGGCGGCAGCAGCATCCTTACACCCGCCAGCTGTTTGCCGATGCGCCCGCGCTCTCTGCCGCTATTCCGCCGCCGCCTGCGGCGCACTTTTCCCAGCCGGCGATTGAGATTGCGGGCGTCAGCAGGCACTTCTCTCTCGGTGGCGGCGAAGGTTTCCAGGCGCTGAATAACGTCTCCTTCAGCGTCGCGCGCGGCACCACCCACGCGCTGGTCGGCGAGTCCGGTTCCGGCAAAACCACGCTGGCACGTATTCTGCTCGGCTTTCAGCAGGCAGACAGCGGCCGGGTGACTATCGACGGCATTGATGCCACGCAGCTGAAGGGCGAAGCGCTGCGGCAGCTGCGCCGCAAAATTCAGCTGGTCTATCAGAACCCGTTTGCCTCACTCGATCCGTCACAGACGCTGTTCCGGGTGATTGAAGAACCCTTACTGAACTTTGAGCCCCTGAGCCGCGACGAACGCCGTCAGCGCGTGGAGGAGGCCGCCATCCGGGTGGCGCTGCCGCTGCCGCTGCTGGAACGTAAACCGCACGAGCTCTCCGGCGGCCAGCGTCAGCGGGTGGCAATTGCCCGCGCGCTGGTGCTGCGCCCACAGATCCTGGTGCTGGATGAGGCCACCTCGGCGCTGGACGTCACCATTCAGGCGCAGATCCTCGCTCTGCTGCGGCAGCTGCAACAGGACCTCGGGCTGACCTATCTGTTTATTTCTCACGATCTGGCCACCGTGCGTCAGCTGGCGCACAGCGTCTCGGTGCTGCGCGCCGGGCAGCAGATCGATTACGGTAACACCGGCGATGTTTTCAGCAATCCCGTCAGCGACTATACCCGCGAGCTGATCGCCGCCATTCCCACCCTGACACGCGCTAAGGACACCGCATGACAGCCAAACGTCTTGGATTCTTTACCCGCCTGCTGGACCAAACCAGCGCGCAGGAACGTTACCGCCTCGCCACCCTGCAGATCCTGCACGCGGAGCGGCTGGGGTTTGATACCGCCTGGGTTGCCCAGCACCATTTTCACGAGGCCGAAGGCGGCCTGCCCTCGCCGCTGCTGTTCCTCGCCAGCGTCGCCGCGCAGACCTCACGCATCCGCCTCGGCACCGCGATCATCACCCTGCCGATGGAGAATGCGCTGCGCGTCGCGGAAGATGCGGCGGTACTGGACCTGCTGAGTGACCACCGGCTGGAGCTGGGGCTGGGTTCCGGCGGCACGCCGGACTCGTTTCTGCCGTTTGGTCTGACTTTTGATCGGCGTACAGAGGCGTTTTCTGCCAACCTGGAGACGCTGTTACAGGCATGGCGTGGCGACGCCCTCGGCCATGAACAGAACCGGCTCTACCCTGCTGCCCCGCAGCTGGCCGATCGCCTGTGGCAGGCCACCTTCTCGGTGGCGGGCGCGGCGCGCGCCGGTGCCGCCGGCCACGGGCTGATGCTCTCGCGCACTCAGCCCCGCCCGCCCGGACAGCCGCGCCTGGCGCTGGATGCGATCCAGAACCCGATCATTGACGCATACCTCGCCGCCCTGCCTGCGGGGGTGGAGCCGCGCATCCTCGCCTCACGCACCGCCTTTGTCAGCCGTGATGGCGCAGAGGCCCGGCGGCTGGCGCTGCCGGGGCTGACCGCGCAGGCGGAGCATCATCGCCGCGCTGGCCATCAGGTGGCGGGCGACACCCTTGATGACTATATCGCCGCGTTCGATGTCCATCTCGGCACGCCGGAACAGGTAGAGGCCTCGCTGCGGCAGGACAGCAGCCTGGCACGGGTGACCGATGTGTCATTCCAGGTACACTCCATCGATCCGCCGCATGAACAGATCCTCACCTCCATTGAACTGCTGGCCAGCGAGGTTGCCCCGGCGCTCGGCTGGCGTAAGCCCGTATCCAGAGTGACCCACAAGGAGCGCGTATGACCCGTAGTACCGATCTGTTAGAGCAGCTGGCCGATATTGCCCCCGGCAGTGCGCTGGCCGAGGCCCGCCTGACCCGCGACGCCGCCACCGAAAATACCCAGGGCAGCTACGAGGTGCTGTTCAGCCCCTCCGCCGCTCACGGCCTGCCGCTGACCTCACGCCTGGCGCTGGCGCAGCAGGTCGCCAGCTGGCACGGTGAAGAGCGGCTGGCCGCACACTATGCCGCCGAACTGAACGGGCGTCAGCCTGACGCCGGGCTGCAGCCGCTGCGCGACCACGCCGAACTGCTGACCTTTAAACCGGCCGCCGCCGATCCGGCCCATCTGCATGCGCTGGCTGACGGCGGCCTGAGCCTGGACGCGATCGTCACCCTGTCGCAGCTGGTGGCGTTCGTCAGCTACCAGAGCCGCCTGCTGCGCGGTTATCGTCTGCTGGCCGGCGAGAACGGCGCCGCCGCCAGCGCTGAACCGGCGGTGGCCGCCGGGTGGCGTACCGAACCACTGACGCTGAGCGGTAAGAACGCCCCGCCGGCCTTCACCCGCGACGAGCTGGGCTGGGAGCCGTGGATCCCGGCAAAACCGCTGGCGGAGTTCAACGCGGACGAACAGGCAACGCTGGCCAGATTTGGCCACACTGATTCCGACTACTTCCGCCTGCTCGGGCGCAACCTGCCGCTGCTGGAGCAGCGCACGCTGGCCGATAAGGGGATCTTCTTTACCGCCGGCGGGCTGCCGCGCAAAGAGCGCGAGCTGGCGGCCACCGTGGCCAGTAAGGTCAACGGCTGCGTGTTCTGCGCCTCGGTGCATGCGCGCAAAGCTGGGCAGCTGTCAAAGCAGCCAGAGGATATCGATCGGCTGATCGCCACCGCCCCCGGCCAGCCGTTGGCCGTTGACCAGCAGCCGCGCTGGCAGGCGATCATCGCGTTTTCCGCCTCACTGTCCGCCACGCCGCCGACCGCTTCCGTGCAACAGTTGACCGTACTGCGCGAGCTGGGGCTGAGCGAACTGGAGCTGGTGGATCTGGTGCAGAGCACCGCCTTTTTTGCCTGGGCCAACCGCCTGATGCTGACGCTGGGCGAACCCTTTATCCCGGCCGCCTGACGTGCCGCTTTTGCGGGCAGGCGCAACGCCCTGCCCGTCACCGGAGAGTCTGTAATGTCTGAACTGATTCCTGAACTGGATCACGTGGTGATCAACGTGGGTGAGCAGCTGGATGAGGCTGCCGAACGCTATCGCCGCCTCGGCTTTCAGCTAACCGAACGTGGCCACCATTCGCTGGGTTCCAGCAACCATCTGGCCATTTTCCATAATAATTACCTTGAACTGCTGGGGTTCGAACCCGGCCGCGGCCACCTGCGCAAAGCGCTGTGGCAGTCGCCCCCCGGCCTTTCCGGGCTGGTGTGGAAAACGCAGGACGCCGATGCGGTTTACCGCCACCTGCAGCAGCGTGAACTGGCGGGCGATGCCGCCGCCAGCTTCTTCCGCCCGGTGACGCTGCCGGACGGTTCGCTGCAGGAAGCGCGCTTTCGCACCGTGGCGCTGCAGGCGGAAAAAGTGCCGAACGGGCGCAGCTTCTTCTGCCAGCATCTGACCCCGGACGCGGTCTGGCAGCCGGCGTGGCAGGTGCACCCGAATGGCGTGACGCACATCAGCGAATTTGTCATCGCCAGCCGTGACCCGGCCGAAGCAGCGGCGGTGTATGGTCAGCTGTTTGGTGAGCAGCAGGTGGACGTGCTGGACAGCGGGGAGCGGCAGATTGGCGCAGGCGATGCTGTCGTGCGCTTCCTGAGCAGCGATCGGGCCAGCGCTGAGTGGGGTGCGTTACCGGCGGATTATGACGGTTCGACGCGCATGATCGCCCTGGGGTTCCGCACCCGTTCGCTGGCGCAGGTGCATGACAGTTTAGCTCAGGGGGACATTCCGTTCAGCGAAGATGAGCGCGGTGTGCATGTCAGCGCAGGGTCCGGCGGGCAGCTGGCGCTGCGCTTCAGCCCGGTCTGAACGGCCCGCTGATATCGGACGCAACCGCCATTAACGCCGGGCCGCCGCTCCGGCGTTTTTTATGCTACGCCTGTCCACAGGCGGCATGCTCTTTGTTTACCCGCACCGTCGAAGCGGGGAAAGTAGCCAGCTTCACCGCCGGGCGGATCGGACGCCGCACCAGTTCACCGCCGCAGTTCGGGCAGTGGCCGTCCAGGCGTTGCTCCGCACAGTCCCGGCAGAAAGTACATTCAAACGAACAGATTACCGCCAGCGTCGATTCCGCTGGCAAATCACGATCACAGCATTCGCAGTTGGGGCGCAGTGTCAGCACGGTGTTTATCCTTCAGGCAATGGTCATTCACCTTAGATCGGGCCGGACGCGAAAAAAAGGCAGGTTCGGGACATGATGAGACCGAAAACGGACAAGCCCGCCGCGCGTACACCAGCCGTGAAGCGATGGCCGCCCGCCAGTCAGCCGAGGTACTCAATCACCGACAGCCCGCCGTTGTAGTCGGTGCTGTAGATAATCCCCTGCGCATCAACAAACACGTCGCAGGACTGGATAATCTGCGGCCTGCCCGGGCGGGTATCCATCATCTTCTGCGGCGCTGCCGGCACCAGCGCGCCCGTCTCCACCGGACGATAGGGGTTGCTGATGTCATAGGCGCGCACCCCGGCGTTCTGCCAGGTGGCGAAGATCAGCGTTGAGCTGATAAAACTGCCCGGCCGGTTTTCATGCAGGTTGTGCGGGCCGAAGTGCGCGCCTTTTGCGACATAGTCTACTTCATCCGGCTGCGGGAAGGTGGAGATGCTGACCGGGCTGGTTTTATCGCGGATATCGAACAGCCAGATATGCTTTTCGCCGTCCTCCTGACTGTCCAGCACCGCCTCATCCAGCACCACCAGCAGGTCGCGGTCCGGCAGCGGCAGCGCGGTGTGGGTGCCGCCGCCAAAAGGCGGGCTCCAGTTGCGGTGGCTGAGCAGCGTCGGATTGCTGCGATCGCTGACGTCGAGCAGCGTCAGGCCGCCGTCGCGCCAGCTGCCGTACGCCACGTCGCCGCTGATGATGGCATGATGCAGCGCATAGCGCCTGCCCTCCGGCCAGCCCGGCTGTTCACCGGCCGCCGTATTCATTCCCGGCAGCCACCAGCGCCCCGCCACTTCCGGCTTCTGCGGATTGGCCAGGTCGATGGTCAGGAAAATGTAGTCGCTGAAGCCGTCCAGCAGCGCCGAGACGTAGGCCCAGCGCCCGCCGACGTACCAGATGCGGTGAATACCGATACCGTTAAGCGGCAGGAAGCTGATTTCACGCGGCTTTTCCGGCGAGGAGATATCAAAGATGCGCAGCCCGGCGCTCCAGCCGCGATCCTGTACGTCGCTGACCGTCTCCCCCACCGAACGGGTGTAATAGACTTTCTCATCGGCGAAGCGCACGTCCGCGAACAGATCGCGGGCGTTGATCACCAGCAGCAGGTCGTCGTGCGCCTGCAGATGCACGTTCCAGGTGCCGGGCGGCGCGGCTACGTAGCCCGCGCTGCGCGGATTTTTCGCATCACGCACGTCAACGATTGAGAAACCCTGCGACACCATATGGCCGATATAGGCGTAGCCGCGGTGTACCATCACCTGCACGCCGTCAGGGCGTCCACCCTGATCGCTGTGGCCGATCAGCCGCATGTTGCGGCTGTAGTCCGCCTTTGGTAAGAAGTTCGTCATCGCCGCTCCTTACTTCTTCGCCTTCGCTTCCAGCGTCGCAAACCACGGCGCAATAAAGTCACCGGTCTGACCCCAGCCCGGGATCACCTTGCTCAGCCCGGCAACGTTAACCGGCCCCGGCTGGCTGACCAGCAGCGCCTGCGGGATCACCGTGGCTTTAAATTCGTAGCTGGCCGGGGTGGCTTCTCCCGCCAGCTTCAGCGCGATCAGGCGGACGTTGGTTGCGCCAATCAGCTTCGGATCCACCGCCGCGGTCACTTTCCACGGGCTGCCCGCCTCACGCATCAGCTGCAGATCCTGGTCAGAGACGTCGATGCTGTAGAGTTTGATTTCGTTGCGCCCGTTCTCCTTCAGCGCTTTTACCGCGCCCTGAGTGAACGCATCCCAGGTACCCCAGATGGCGTCGATCTTACCTTTTGGATATTTCGCCAGCAGCGCGCCGACCTTGTTGGCGGTATCGCCCTGCACGTCAGAGGAGACGGCACCCACCGATTCCAGCTCATGAATGCCGGGATTCGCCTTCAGCAGCTGCTGGTAGGCTGCCTGACGACGCTCCATCGGCGGGAAACCGGCCACCCACAGCCTGATGATACTGGCCTTACCGTTGTGATCCTTAATCAGCTGACCGAAGGAGAGTTCGGTCAGGGAGGCATCGTCCTGTTGCGTGACCGTAGCACCGGCCACCTCACCGTCGACGGCGGTATCAAATACCGATACGGCGATGCCGCTGTCCGCGATCTTCTTCACCAGCGCGGTGGAGTAAGGCGCACGTCCCTGCGAGAGAATAATGCCGTCATACTTCTGGCTGATAGCCTGGTTAACAAAATCCTGGAAACGCGCGTCGTCACCGTTGGATAAAAAGGTGCTGACCTTAAAGCCCAGCGCTTTCGCCTGCTGCACCGCGCCCTGCACAAACTGGGTGGTGTTATCGTCAGAGCCGAGGTTGCGGATCACCGCGATGCGCACCGGGCCATCATGGCTGGCGATGGCCTGCGGGACCGGCGCCGGCGTGGCGGCGTGCACGGGTAATGCGCTGGCAACCAGCAGCGCCAGTAACGATACGAATGATTTCATTGCAGTGATCCCTGTATTGACGGTGAAAAACGCACGGTGCGTAAACGGGTGGCCTGAGCCATCCGGACACTTTTTCACAGCCGCTAACCCACTGACAAAGAAGTAAAAGGAATATGTAACTCAAAAAAAAGCATTAGTCCGGGAGGACGTAGCTGACGCAAAGCGCGGACTCTCTGCACGGCACCAGAGTGGCCTGGGGTATGCTGTTGCAGTGCGTGCTGCTGTCGCAGAAAGAGACCGCCAGCCGATCGCCGCCTGTAAGCGTTTCCGGCTGCCGGCCTCCTGGCCGCGCTGGCGGCGGATATTAACAACGCAGAGCAGATTGTTGCGGTAATCGCCCACACCCTGCGCCTGCAGGAGTCGGTTCATGCGCTGCCGACCGCGGTCACGCCTGATACGCTACGCGCGGCATTTAAGAGGGTGGAGCAACCGGGCAGCTGAACCCCGGGCCTGAATACAGCCTGCCCGTTTACGTCAGGCGCAGCAGAGTGAAACTCCCCCCCTTTAACGACAGTCCACCACTATTCGCCCGTGGCTCTGCCCGTCCAGCAGGCGGCTGGCCGCCGCAACGGCCTTGTCCAGCGGCACCGTTTTCGTCAGCTTTTCCAGCACGTCGCGCGTCAGGTGCTGAGAGGCCTTTTGCCAGATTGCCGCACGTAAACCGGCAGGAACCATCACGCTGTCGATACCGCGCAGCGTGATGCCGCGCAAAATAAACGGCGCGACGCTGGCCGGGAAATCCAGCCCCTGCGCCATGCCGCAGGCGGCGACGATGCCGGCGTAACGGGTGGTGGCGCAGGCGTTCATCAGCGTGTGGCTTCCCACGGTGTCGATGACGGCGGCCCAGCGCTCTTTCTGCAACGGTTTACCCGGCTGGCTCAGCGTTTCGCGATCGACCAGTTCTGCGGCGCCCAGCGCCTGCAGCAGCGCACCGCTGCGCTCCGGCCGGCCGGTTGAGGCGCTGACCTGATAACCCAGGCCGGACAGAATGGCTACGGCGCAGCTGCCGACGCCGCCGCTGGCCCCGGTGACCAGCACCGGGCCGTCAGCAGGCTTCACGCCGTGCCCCAGCAGGGCGTCAACGCAGAGCATGGCGGTAAAGCCCGCCGTGCCGATCGCCATCACCTGGTGGCTGTCAGCGCCCTCAGGGATCGGCGTCAGCCATTCACTTTTGACCCGCGCCTGCTGCGCCAGGCCCCCCCAGTGACGCTCCCCGACGCCCCAGCCGGTCAGCAGCACCTTATCCCCGGCCCGGTAAGCCGGGTTGCTGCTGGCCAGCACGTTCCCCGCGAGGTCAATACCCGGCACCATCGGAAAACTGCGCACGATCGGGCCGCGCCCGGTAATCGCCATGGCATCTTTGTAATTAATGGAGGAGTAATCAACCTGAACGGTCACCTCGCCGGCAGGCAGATCGGCAGCGCAGACGTCGGTCAGCTCCGCACTGTAATGGTCGTTATCGTGGCGTATCAGAATGGCTTTGAACACAGAATCTCCTTATCAGAGCAGCAGGCCGTCCGTTTACCAGCCTGCGGCATCAACGAACGCTCGCCCGCCAGAGAACAGCGGGCGTCAGGCGTCGTAGTGTAGAAGCAGTACCGATGCCCTGACAAGGCTTAACGCAGCACCAGCACGGAGCGGTTATCTTCAATATCCACTACAGGGAGTAAACGGAACCAATAACCACTGTGGTGAGGATCCGGAGACTATCCACTGTAGTGAGTAACTGGCGTGAGAAGGCAATCGCCAGCTACTGAGGCGAATCATTCATATCTTCTCAGGGAAGCCACTGCCGTTTGTGGATAACATCCACTAAGGTGAGATGCCGATCGCATTTCAACAGACAACTATCCACTATGAAGAGTGTAAATGTGATTTGAAGGGGATAACATCCACTGTAGAGGGGTCATCAGACACAGGATTTACCCTTATCCACTGTAGTGAGATTCTGCTTACTGTTTTCAGCCATAAACATCCACTGTAATGAGTAAATGCTGAGGTTTCAGACGGTGGTGATCCTCCCGGATGAGAACAGCTGCCCATGTGACCCGGTCACTATCCACTGTAGTGAGCGTATATTGTGGAATTAAGCAGCGGAAATCCACTGTTGTGAGAAGAGTTGCTCTGTTACCGATCGGTCATCCACTGTGGTCAGAACGGTCAGAATATTCAATCCGGCTATCCACTGTAGTGAGAACCCCCTCGTTAGCTGTCCGCCTGGTAACCACTGTAGTAAGAAATCACTGACGTTGCATCAGCCAACTCTCTCTCCGGACAGGTTTTCTGGCTCAGCAGCCCTATCCACTGGAGTAAGAAAATATCCACTGTGGAGAGACAATCCGCTTACATCAGACCTTCGGCAAACGCGAGATCTTCACTGACAACCATAGAGTTAGTGAATGCTAACATATTGTATATCAGGGTGTTGCAGGTTAGTGGTTACCAGGGTTCTGACCTTACTCAGCGAAAAATCGCTGATGGGGGGTTACCCTCTACAGTGGATATTTTACGAAATAATTCGCCGGAAGCTCTCTGTAGTGGATATTTTGCGAATTTCTCTGACCACAGTGGTTAACGGTAGCCGCGCCATTCAGCAGAGCAGTATCCATGGCCAGCCATAGCAGGCTGCACTTCTCTCCCTGCAGCGGTTGCCCGTGGCAGGCAGGCCGGACCGGCCTGAGGACGATGCCCTTCCCCTTCCGCGCAGAAGTGAATGCCGCCCGTTACGTCCCTCGTTTTTCTGGCAAGCCGCTATCCACTGTAGTGAGAAAGAACTGACTACAGTGGTTACTGCTGGTTATGACAGGGGGTGTTAACGGGACTGACATGAGGGGAACGATGACAGCACCTGAACAGTGGTGCTGCAATAAGCGAGTGAAGAATGCAGACGGAGAACAACCGGAAGATACATACAACCACTGTAGAGAGATACTGCTTACTACAGTGGTTAATATCGCGCTTAACGCTATCTGACAGGATAAAAGATAAACAAATGTGCTCACTACAGCGGATACTAAGCCTGTTGCTGCTCACTACAGTGGTTACTTCATCTTTCCGCTGCGGATCTTCTCCAGCAGTTCCTGCTCTTCACGCGAAAGCAGCACCAGCTCTCCCTCCGGCTCCGGCTCGATGGCATCCAGCCCTTCATCAAAGTCGTCACCCGGCAGATCCGGCAGGCTGAGCGGAATATCCGCCGGCTTCAGCTTGGGCCGCCGGTAGTGGATAATGAAGTAGACCGAGCGCCCACGCTTTATCTCAGTGTAATCAAGATAGCCAATCTCACGCAGCTGCTCCATCGCCTTTCTGACGGTGGCGTTCTGGGTGATGGTTCGCGAGGTCAGATTAAGCCGCGCGCGCAGCCGTGACATCGAGATCGGCGCAGGTGAAGGCGGCAGGCTTTCAATGAAGGTGTACAGCGCCTGCGCCGACTCCTTACGGGACAGTTCGTTAATCGCTCTCAGCTGCAGTAACACCTTTTTATCGAACTGATAGAGTTCGAAGATTTTGGGGTCGGCCTGCAGGGTCACCGTGTCGGATTTGGTGCTGTATTTAGCCGACTGCACCAGGTGCGTGATGTAATACTCCCCTTCTTTGCTGCTGAAGGCGATGGTGTTGGTGGCGATACGGGTCAGAGACGCGTCCAGACGGCTCCTGAGCTTCGCAGAGGACCTCACTGAGGGGAACCCACAGAGTTTGGCAAAATCGACGAAAGGCAGCGTTACGCTGTCTCCCAGCACCTTGTAGCGGGCGAAGGCATGAATGATCCCCACCCAGGTTTTGAAGTCGTTATCCATATCCAGGCGGGCGCCGGTGATCTTGATATTCTCATAGCCTTCTGACTTCACGATCGACAGCTGTTTCAGCTCATCGGTGACGTCCATCGTCGCCATCTGATTTTTTCTGCCGCGCGCCGTGGATTTCAGGGTAGGAACGAACAACCCCAACCGCATCAGTGCCACCGGCTGAACGGTGTTATTGCTGTTTGGCGTCAGGGTAACAACCTCACCCGTTCTTTTGTCTGTCTCACTGAAAGCTTCAGCTATCATCTTGTTTTCAGGTTCTTTTTTTGTCATTCCAGGTTTCCCTTAACTCACAAGCACGCGTCGCCGTTACTGAATACAGTGGATAGTAGCACTCACTATAGCGGATAGGCTACTCACTACAGCGGTTAATCTGCTCTCCTCAGTGGTTAATTTACTCTTCACAGTGGTTAACGATCCCCTCTGAGGGCAGGCAGCACGGGGCTTGCGGCGATCGGGGATCTTTATGGGTCTTTCAGGAACTTAAAAGGATCTGTTATTGGATCGTATCGGTGAATAAAAACGGTTATCCGATCCACTAAAAATGGGGATATCTCTGAATAACTTATCTCAGGATCGTGTCTGCACGCTGAACATCCCCGACAGATCCGGTCTGGCCGGCATTTCACCCCGGAAAAGTTAATCACAGAGCAATACCCCGCCCGCTCACTACAGTGGTTAAACAGCACTCACCAGCGTGGTTATCAGTGCTCTCTACAGCGGTTATATTACTCTTTACAGCGGTTGGCTTACTCTCTTTAGTGGATAGTAACAGGCCTCCAGACCAGGCGTGACAAGGCCTGAGAGGGTGCGGGGATCTCTTTAGGATCTTATCGGGATCTCTCTGGGATCAAATAATTGGATCTGATCGGTGAATAACGGGGATAAATCCCTGAGGATATTTCAGACATCGTATCGACAGCACCCGTCGGTCATCAGCGCGATGCAAACCTGATAACGTCATCTTTATCCGGCTCAGTGCACTATTTATGAACAAAATCATGTTGCAATTATTACTGATATGCAGGATTATTGATTTTAAGATGATATGCTACATAAATGGAGTCAATGATGAATAGCGATCCGCATCAGACTGACAAGATTGCCCAGCGCGCAGGAAAGATGCTCACGTCACTGACCGAGCACATTCAGGCACAGAAGGAAGAGCTGCGTGAAAACGAGTACTTTCAGGTTTATGCCAAAGCGGCGCTCGCTAAGTTGCCTAAACTGACCCGTGCCAATGTTGATTACGCGGTCAGCGAAATGGAAGAGAACGGTTACGCCTTTGATAAACGCGCCGCCGGATCGTCCTCCAAATATGCGATGACCATCCAGAACATCGTTGATATCTACCATCACCGCGGCGTTCCTAAGTATCGCGATCGCCATGATGAAGCCCTGACCGTGTTTGTCGGTAATCTGAAGGGGGGCGTATCTAAAACGGTCTCCACCGTCTCTCTGGCGCACGCCATGCGCGCGCACCCTCACCTGCTGTTTGAAGATCTGCGCATACTGGTGATCGACCTCGATCCCCAGTCATCCGCTACGATGTTCCTTAACCACACAAGAGCTGTGGGTATGGTGGAAACCACATCGGCGCAGGCAATGCTACAGAACGTGACGCGTGAAGAGTTGCTGGAAGAGTTTATCGTCTCATCGGTGGTGCCCGGCGTTGATGTATTACCCGCGTCAATTGATGATGCCTTCATCGCATCAGGCTGGGAGGTGCTGTGCAGTGAACATCTGCCGGGCCAGAATCCTCACGCCGTACTGCGTGAAAATATCATTGATAAACTGAAGTCAGATTACGACTTTATTTTTGTCGACAGCGGCCCGCATCTGGATGCCTTTCTTAAGAACGCCATTGCCGCAGCCGATCTGCTGATGACGCCGGTTCCACCCGCGCAGGTCGACTTCCACTCAACGCTTAAGTATCTGACCCGTTTACCTGAGCTGATCAGCATCATCGAGTCATCGGGCTGCCACTGCCGCCTGCTGGGCAATATCGGCTTTATGTCCAAGCTGTCGAATAAGCCCGATCACAAAGTCTGTCACAGCCTGGCCAAGGAGATTTTCGGCGGCGACATGCTGGACGCCGCCCTGCCCCGTCTGGATGGCTTTGAGCGCTGTGGTGAATCCTTCGACACGGTGATCTCAGCGAATCCGTCGACCTACGTTGGCAGCAGTGAGGCATTGAAGAACGCACGCGCCGCGGCAGAAGATTTTGCCAAAGCGGTTTTTGACCGTATCGAATTTATCCGTATTAACTGAGGCACCGGTACCCATGAAAAGAACCACTATCGGACGCACCTTTAATGCGCCAGTACTGAACAGTGAAGCGGCCTCTGAACCGTTCAAACAGGTCTTTACGCTCTCTTCAGGCAAGAAGGCGATATTCAGCCGCGTTACCCTGAGTGCTGACGAGGTGGCGTCACAGACCTACGTCGTGCAGGAGAACAACGGTCGCGATCAGGCGGGTTTGACGCCGGAGTCGCTGAAAGATATTACCCGCACCCTGAGCCTGCAGCAGTTCTTCCCGGCGATCGGCGTCCGCCGGGCAGACGACAGAATTGAAGTGCTTGATGGTTCACGACGTCGCGCTGCCGCGCTGTTAATCGGCGCCGGTCTTGACGTTCTGGTGACCGACTCTGCGGTCAGCGCTGCGGAAGCCCGCACGCTGGCCCAGGAAATTCAGACCGCCCGCGAACATAACATCCGCGAGATTGGCCTGCGCCTGATGGCGCTGCGCGACAGCGGCCTTTCGCAGAAGGATATTGCCGAAGATGAGAATATGTCTCAGGCGAAAGTCACCCGTGCGCTGCAGGCCGCCAGCGTGTCAGCAGAGCTGCTGGCGCTGTTCCCGGTTCAGTCCGAGCTGACCTACGGCGACTACAGGACGCTGTTGACCGCGCAGGAGCTGCTGCAGGAGAAACAGATTGCCTTATCCCACCTGACGGACAGCATCAGCGAGTCCGTGTCTGCCATTCGCGATCAGGCAACGCTGGCAGAAGATGAGATAAAAAACAAAATCGTCGCTGAAGTTCGCAAAGAGGCCGCGCTGATTGTCCAGCCGGTAGCCGGAGAGAAGGTCGTCACCACGCCGCTGTGGCAGTTTCCGGACAAAAACCGCTATGCGCGTAAAAAGAGTCGCGGACGCGCGTTCAGCTATGAGTTCAACCGGCTGCCCGCCGAACTGCAGGATGCTATCGATGGCGCGATTGCAAACGTGCTGGCCAGGCATCTGAAATAAGTTCTCCTCTCCCGGCGATTTTCGTCGCTAACTGCATGAAATAAAGTGCTTTTACGTGGGGATTTCACGATGAAATCTCCACTATTTCACTCCTGCCGATGCTGAGTTTCATCCTGCCCCCTGGCGACCGTCAACATGCGTAATAGGATATACCCTGTGCCCTGACCCAAAGACCCGATCCACACGAAGAGATTCGGGTACACTGATATCATCAGATAACCCGGAATAAACCGGGTGTTACTTCGACAAAATTTTTTCAGGACCATCGATGATGAATGTATCAGGCCAGGTTTCGCGGATGACGCTTTACCACAGTATGGAAGACTATTTCTTCTCCTCGGTCAGTCAGCAAACTTACTCTCTGGGTAATACGGCATCGGCTTATCTCACTGGCGTTGACGCTGGCAGCCTGAATCTGCTGATTGTGAAGCAGCGGGATGCTGAAACAGAATCCATCATCAAAGAAGGCATGCGGTTATTTGATGCTGCAGGTGTGCCGTTCTCCGTGGTGCTGCCCGATAATGATCCTGACAGGATCGGGCATTCGCTCAGAGAGCTGGGTCTGAGCGTCGCCTGGAAATCTTCACCGATGCAGCTGACGATGAAGACGTTAACGACGCAAAAGCCACGCAGCGATGATTATCACATCTGTGCTACGGATTACCGTCTCGAGGACTGGGGAGCACCGCTGACAAGTGCGTTCGAAACGGATGACAGAGTCATGCTGCAGTATCGGATAAGACATCAGCATGCTGTTGAGGCCGGCCGGCAGCTGCGCCATTTTTCTCTTTTTGTCGCAGACCGGGCAGTCTGTTCGCTGACGTTATCCATGCAAAGCGGGGTTGCACGTTTAGATGACGTCGGGACCCGGAGCACGTTGCAGGGAAGAGGCTACGCCAGCGCTCTTATTTGCCATGCACTGGAATACGCCAGATCTCAGAACGTTGAGACGTGTTTCCTTGAGGCCTCAGAGGCAGGTGTTTCCATCTATAAGAGACTCGGATTTACGCTACTCGGCAGCAGTGTCGCTTTTCAGCGTGAATGACCGTACCTGATGAGCGTGAAAGCGTCATTTCCGCTGTAGGGTGGAAGTACTTATACGCTGTAAAGAGGCCAGCCTGACGAATGAGGAAGGCATCTTTTATTACGGATAATGCATGCCCTTAGCCCTGCAACGTTCCCCCGCAGGCGTTTAGGGATAAGCCCGTGCCACAGGCGAGTGGACATGAAACACCCCTGTGAAACTCCTTGAGTTCTCCAGTTGAATTTTATTGTTAGCTTGTTGAAATATAATGACTTTGATATGAATGCCAGAGGGATTTCACCGTGAAATCTCCATGGAATCAGCATCGTTCTGTGGCAAGGGCTTAGCGGATGGGAAGAGGGTGAGAGTACAAAAAAACAGAAGAGAGCGTGATGCAAGCGTTGAGTGAGAAGTAAACCAGCCGGCGATATCCCCTGCCTGAAAAATAAGAGGCAGGACAGGAAATATGACCGGCTGGCTTAGGAAACGACTACGCGCACAGTTCGTTCCAGTAACAGCAGCGCAGAAGGTGCCTTAATGAGCGACACCGGTGTTCTGAGTTGACCATTTGTTCTCCTGTTCAGCGGCGGGCAACATCCCGACGCGGTCTTACCGCAATATCGGTAATCTGTGTATCCTCGGTGGCGTTGACCACCAGGCGAACGGCGGCAGCGACCGACCCGGGTGTGCTGTACGCCAGCGGATCGATGTCGGTAAAGTCACCCGCACGTTCACGGCTTTTGCGATTCATTGGGGTATCCGTCGGCCCTGGTGCCACGGTGGCGACGCGCACGCCGTGCCCGCTCTCCTCGGTACGCAGCGAGTGTGCCAGCGCGCTGAGCGCAAATTTACTGGCGGAGTAGACCGTGTGCCCGGCCAGCGCCAGCGTGCCGGAGCCGGAGTTGATAAACACCACCTGCCCGCGCTGCTGGCGAAGGGCGGGCAACGCAAGACGCGTCAGCTCTGCCGGTGCAAACACGTTAATGGCAAACTGGCTTTGCCACTGCTCCGGCGTAGCCTGCTCGAGGCTCAGCCGTTCGGAAACCGCCGCAGAGTGTACCAGCACGTCAATGGCGCTGAACTGGCTGATAAACTGCCGCAGCGCGGCGTTATCGATCAGGTCCAGCTGAACCGGAATGACGCCGGCAACGGACTCCAGCTCTGCCAGCGCCTGTGGCGATCGGCCCAGCGCATAAACCTGATGGTCGGTGGCCAGGTCGGTAACCACCGCGCGGCCGATACCGCAGGTGCCGCCGGTGACAATCGCCACCGGGCGATGAAGTTGTTGTGTCATGCAATAGCCTCCATGTTGATGCAGCAGACGCTATCATTCACCGTTCCGGCAGGCGACAGACTTATTGTGATTAGGATTACCGGAAGGTGGATATACCCGAAATCCCGTATCAGACAGCGCCGCCATCAGAGTATCAATCGCAACGCGCAGGCGTTGTGGCATCGCGGCTGTTTTCAGCCAGACGGCATAAACCGGCAGGCCCTCTCCGGCAGACTCCGCTAGCACTTCGACCAGACGGCCGCTGGCAAGATCGTCGCCGACCAGCCAGCGTGGCAGCTGGGCGATGCCATAACCGGCAAGCGCGGCGGAACAGACCGCACTCATACTGCTGAAACGCAGCCGGTCAGCGGGCTGCCAGTGGATATCTTCATCGCCGCTGCGGAGCAGCCACGGCTGGCTCCTGCCCCGTTCCAGCAGGCCGAGCTGAGCATGCGCCCTGAGATCGCCGAGGGTGGCAGGCTGGGACAGCCGGCAGAAGTAGTCAGCGGAAGCGCAGAGCACTAACCGCTGCTGGCCAAGCAGCCGCGCGGTAAGATCGTTGTGGGGACCCGGATCGCCAATGCGAATCGCCAGGTCGGTTCCCCCCGAGGCAAGGTCAATTCGCTTAACCGAGAACAGCATCTCTAACGCCAGCCCCGGCCAGCGCCGGGTCAGCGGCAGCAGCTGCGGCATCACCCATTTTTCGCCAAACAGCGGCGGTGCCGCCACGCGTAGCCGACCGCTGGGCTGCTGCGCCTGAGTGGTCAGACGATTCTCTGCCGCATCCAGGTTCGCCAGGATCTGCACACAGTCCTGATAAAACTGTCGTCCTTCGCTGGTCAGCGACAGCGTGCGCGTGGTGCGCAGAAAAAGCGTCACCTGCAGACGTGCCTCCAGCCGGGCGACTGCCTTGCCGACCGTCGACCGTGACAGCCCCAGCTGTTCTGCCGCGAGGCTGAAACCACCGGCCTGCGCTGCCTGAACAAACGCCCGTATGCCGTTAAGGCGGTCAGTGTTGATCATATGAAATCCTTAGCCAGGCCATAACTGACCTGGTTCGCCGTGGGCGCTGTAGCGTTGTAGTGGGCTCTACCTTAACGCGTGTGGAGCGGGTTGTGCCAGAGAGGCGAACTCCGTTCGCCAGTCCGTCGATGAAATGGCGGCAATCGTCGCCGCGCGTTATGTCACTCTGATACTTTACTTTCTACAGAGGTTTGAGTATGTCCACACCCTCCA
This sequence comes from Erwinia sp. B116, assembly GCF_002865965.1. NCBI lineage: Bacteria > Pseudomonadati > Pseudomonadota > Gammaproteobacteria > Enterobacterales > Erwiniaceae > Erwinia > Erwinia sp. B116. The sequence goes on along the minus strand of NZ_JRZZ01000001.1, from coordinate 220,482 downwards.
CGGCGCTGCCGCGCGTCGCGCTAATCCGACTGCAGGCGGGCATCTGCCTCGCCAGCTTTCTCGGCTGCCTCGATTTTACCATCGTGAATACCGCCCTGCCCGCCATCGGGCGTCAGTTCAACAGCAACGTGGATGAACTGCACTGGGTGATGACGCTTTTTGTTATGTCGCTCTGCTGCTGCATGGTGTTAAGCGCGAGGCTCGGTGAAGTGTATGGCCGCGGCCGCCTGCTTTATGCCGGGATGCTGCTGTTTGCCGTGACCTCACTCGGGGCGGGGCTGACGACGGGGCCGGCTGCCCTGAACCTGTTCCGGCTGTTACAGGGGGCAGGCTGCGCGGTACTGTATACCCTGAGTGCGGCGATCCTGATTGAGATTATCCCTGAGGCAAAACGGGGGCGCGCGCTGGGGATGCTGTTCGCGGTCAACGGCCTGGGGCTGACGCTTGGCCCGGTTGCCGGCGGCGTGCTGGTCAGCCTCAGCGGCTGGCGCAGCGTGTTTTTAATTAACGTCCCGCTGCTGCTGCTGAGCTACAGCTGTTGCGCGGGCGTGGTGAACACCAGGCGTCCTGAGAACGCCGGCAGCGTCGATCTTCGCGGATGGCTGTGGCTGGTGGCCACGCTGGTCCCCGTTCTGCTGGCAAGCGTGACGCTGTCACCGGGAGGTGCTGTGACCTGGGCCACGGCAGCGCTGATGGTCATCGGTACCGTGGCCGGCATTACGCTGGTCAGGATTGAGAAGCGTACGCCGGAACCGCTGATAGCCTTCGGCCTGTTCCGCAACCGCCTGTTTCGCCGTGCCTGCCTGCTGTCGGTGCTGCTGGCGATCTTTTACTGCGCCGCGTTTCTGCTGATGCCCTTCAGGCTGCTGGAAATCTACCGGCTGAGCGATGCACGGCTGGGCCTGATGTTACTGCCGGTGACGCTGGTGATGGCGATTGTTTCCCCGCTGGCCGGTCATTACGGCGACCGCTTCGGACCCTGGCCGGTTCTGACGCTGGGGTTTGTTATGCTGGCCGCCTCGGCGCTGCTGCAAAGTCTTTTCATCGTCGGGCAACCGCTGGTGCTGACCATCGCGGCGTTTGCGCTGATGGGCGTGGGCTGGGGGGCGATCCTCGGGCCCTCGGTCGCCGCTGCGCTTGGCGCCATGCCGTCAGCGCTTCATGCGCAGGGCATCGGGCTGTCGTGGACGCTGCATAACCTTGGTGGGGTAGTGGGGCTGTCGGTGGCAACGCAGATCTATCGGGCCGGGGGGCAAGGGGCAGGATACCGGTGGGTGATGTGGCTGCTGGCGGCGCTGGCGCTGGCAGGCGCGCTTACGGCGCTGAGCTCGGCTCGCCGCGTCCGGGCAGAGAGAACGGACGCGGCAGGCCAGAGCACAGGTTAGCCGTCGATGGTCCTGGCGGCAAAACGCTTGCGCAGTTTCTGCAGCTTCGGCGGGATCACCGCCAGGCAGTAACGATTCTCCTGGCCTTCGCCGGCCCAGTAGTTCTGATGATACTCTTCCGCCGGGTACCAGGTCGCATCCGGCTCGACGGTGGTCACCACCGGATCCTGGTGGTCGGCCTGCGCGCGGGCGATCGCCGCCTTCGCCTCTGACGCCTGTGCCGGCGTGGCCGGGAACAGCGCAGAACGATACTGGGTGCCGACGTCGTTGCCCTGACGGTTCAGCTGGGTCGGATCGTGAGTGGCAAAGCTGATATCCAGCAGGTCGCCATAGCCAATCACGCCGGGGTCAAAGCCAATGCGGATAGCTTCAGCGTGGCCGGTATCGCCGCCGCACACCTCACGATAGGTGGGGTTGGCCGTATGGCCGCCGATGTAGCCGCTCTCAATGGATTCAACGCCGTTAATCTGCTTAAACACCGCTTCCGTACACCAGAAACAGCCGCCGGCAATCGTTGCGTATTCTGTCGCCATCGTTGGTCACTCCTGTCAAAACGTCTTTGTGGTCGTGCCTGATATGGGAACAGCGTCAGCCATTTACAAGGCGTGGTCAACCGGAAACAACGGGAATTTATAAAACGGGGGCGCTTAGATTATTTTGCTATGAGCTATAACCGTTGGTTATTGGCTGTCCGGCAGTGAAGGAAACAGAATGGTGATAATTTATAATCTTTTGATTTATGTCAATACCTTGTTAATAAAGGTGCTTTCCAGTTATGTCGCTTACCGCACAACTTGCCGAACTCCTGCATACCCGCCAGCCTGGAGAACAGGAGCGCCACCACGCCCGCGACGGCGTTACCGATCTGCTGGCCAGCATGGTGCCGGTGCTGTACGGCAGCGTGCATGACAGCGGGTTGGAACCGGTGATCCACGTCTATCCCTCTCAGCACTCCACGGAGAACCTGGCGCTGCAGTTTGGCTATCTCAGCCACGCGCTGGATTTTGACGATTACCACGCAACGTTCCGCGGCCATCCTACCACGGTGGTGCTCTCCGCGCTGATGGCCCTGAGCCATAAAGCGCCCGCGGTGGGCGTACAGGCGTTCCTTGACGCCTATATCGTCGGCGTTGAGCTGGCCGGCCGGCTGGGCAAAGCGATCGGCACCCGCCACTACAGCGCGGGCTTCCACAGCACCGCCACGCTGGGTACCGTTGCCGCGACAGGTGCCGCCTGTCGTTTGCTGAACCTTACCCTCAGCCAGACGCAGATTGCCCTCGGGCTGGCCGCCACCCAGGCCTCCGGCCTGCGCAGCCAGTTTGGCTCCGCGGCCAAGCCGTTGCACGCCGGGCTGGCCGCGCGGAGCGCCGTCGGCAGCGCGCTGCTGGCCCAGGCGGGCTTTGCCGGCCAGGCCGATGGCGTGGTCGAAAGCTTCCTGCAGGCGCTGGGCTTTGGTGCCGAACAGCCGCAGCAGCTGCTGGAAGGCTGGGGCGCGCCCTGGCGCATCGTCTCGCCCGGACTGGAGTTCAAACGTTACCCTACCTGTGGCGGCACGCACAGCGCCGCCGAGGCCGCGTTTGTACTGCGTGAGCAGCTGCTCACGCCTGACGGGCCGGATATCGGGGCGATCGACCGTATCGAGGTCAGCTTCCCGCCCGGAGCCGATACCGCACCGAACATCATCGCGCCGCGTAACGGCGTTGAGGCGCGCTTCAGCCTGGAGTACGTGATCGCCGACGCGCTGATCAACGGCAGCGTGGCGCTGGAAAATTACACCGAACAGCCGGTTAAACCGCATATTGCCGCGCTGGCCGCGCGCGTCAGCCGCCATCCCGACCGCACCGCGCCGGCGGACGAACTGGATCCCGATCTGCGCTTCCACCGCGTCACGCTGCTGCTGCGCAACGGCCAGCGGCTGAGCCACTGCGTCACCCGTCGTGAAACCGCTGCGCTGCCCACCAACGTACAGGCAAAGCTGCACACCCAGCTTCGCGCACTGCCCGCCTCGCTGGCGGAACGCATCTTCGAAGACGCCCGCCTCGCCGACGACGCGGCGCTGCAGCGCCTTATTTCACTGCTTAGCAAATAATTAAAAGGATCTCCCATGTCTGTGCAAAAACCAGCACCCCGCCAGCTGCGTCTTGGCCTGTTTGTTCAGGCGCTCGGCCACCACGTTGGCGGCTGGCGCGCGGAAGGTGCGCAAGGCTCGCCGACCGACGTTGACTGGTTTACCTGGATCGCCAGAAAGGGCGAAGAGGGTAAATTCGATATGTTCTTCGTCGGCGATGCGCTGGCCACCAGCGTGCATCGTCTGCCGTCCACCATGTCCCGCCTGGAGCCGCTGACGCTGCTCTCCGCGCTGGCGGTACAGACCCGCCATATCGGCCTGGCGGCGACCGCGTCTACCACCTTCGACCAGCCGTTCCACCTGGCGCGCGCGCTGTCGTCGGTCGATCATATCAGCCGTGGCCGCGGTGCCTGGAACGTGGTGACCTCGTTCTCCACCGACGCCGCGCGCAACTTCAGCCGCGCCGACCTGCCGAATCACGCCGAGCGCTATGATATGGCGCGTGAGTTCCTCGACGTCACCTTCAAGCTGTGGAACGGCTGGGAAGAGGGCGCTATCGTGCGTGAAAAAGCCACCGGCCGTTACTCCGACGAAGAGAAGATCCACGCGGCTAACCACACCGGGAAGTACTTCCAGGTGCAGGGCCCGCTGAATATTGCCCGTTCGCCGCAGGGCCGCCCGGTGATTATCGAAGCCGGCTCTTCCCCTGCCGGGCAGAAGCTGGCCGCAGAGACGGCGGAAGTGGTGTTCACCGCCGCCGCCTCGCTGGAAGAGGGCCAGGCCTTCTACCGCAGCCAGAAGCAGTTCGTGCGTGACGCCGGCCGCCACCCGGACCATCTGCTGATCCTGCCGGGCGTGATGCCGATCGTTGGCCGCACGCGGGAAGAGGCGCAGGAAACCTGGAACCAGCTCAATGAACTGGTGGATATCGATAACGGCATTGAGCAGCTCTCTGCCCGCTTTGGCGTCGATATGACCGCTTACCCGCTGGACGGTCCGGTGCCGGAAATCGGCGGCACCGAAGGCGGCCAGAGCCGCGTCAAGCTGTTAACCGACCTCGCCGCCCGTGAAAACCTGACCCTGCGTCAGCTGGCGGCCGTTGCGGCCGGTTCCCGCGGTCACCGGGTGATTGTCGGCACCGCGTCTGACATCGCCGATGACTTCCAGCAGTGGCTGGAGCAGGAAGGCGCAGATGGCTTCAACATCATGCCTGCCGTGCTGCCAAACCAGCTGGAGCTGTTTGTCGAGCTGGTGGTACCTGAGCTGCAGCGCCGCGGCCTGTTCCGCACCGAATACCAGTACGCGACCCTGCGTGAGAACCTCGGCCTGCCGTCCGTGGAAACCAATTTTGCCGCCGTGCCCGCACTGGCGACTGAGAAGGAATAAGCAATGAAATATCAAGCCCTGACCGTTGCCGTACTGGCACTGATCCCGGTGACCTCCGCGCTTGCCGCAGACCAGGACGTGGCCTTCAGCAGCAGCGTTAAGCCCAAAGCGGATGCAGCCCTGCACGCCACGCTGCCTGCGGATATCCTTAAAAAAGGCTATATCGTGGCGGGGACTAACCCGAACACGCCGCCGACCACCTTCTATCAGGCGGATAATAAAACGCTGGCGGGCCGTGAAATTGATATCGTCAGCGCGGTGGCCGATCGTCTGGGTATTCCGGTGCGCTGGCGCGATACCGGCGGCTTTGACAATATTATTCCGGGCCTGAAGTCCGGCCGCTATGACGTGGCGGCTTCCAACATTGACGCCAACAAGAAACGCCTGCAGCAGGTCGATTTTGTCGGCTACTACAATGCCTCAAAACTGGCGCTGGTTTCACGCAAGGATGCCGGCCTCGGGCCGTTTAACACCTTTACTGAACTCTGTGGTCAGACCGTGGGCGCCGGTGCCGGCACCTCGCAGGTGACCCGCCTGCAGCAGGCCAGCGACGCCTGCGTCGCTGACAAGAAAGCGGCGATAACTATCCCGATCTTCCCGGACCGCCCGGCGGGCGTGCAGGCGGTGATCAGCGGCCGCGTGCCGATGTTCTTTGGCCCGTACGAAGGCCTTCGCTACCAGGCCAGCCAGGTAAAAGCGCTGGCGCTGGCCGGTGAGATCACCATTGAAGACACCATTGTCTCCATCGCGCTGCCGAAAGGCTCACCGCTGGAAAAACCGGTTCAGGCGGCGCTGAACTCGCTGATTAAGGATGGCACTTATCAGCAGATCCTCGACAAGTGGGAAATCGGCTTTGGCGCGGTGAAATCCGCCGGTCTTAACGAAGAGATTGCTAAATGAGTCTGCGGCCTGACGACAACACCGCCGGGCTGCCGATCGTTGGACATCGTCACTACGGGCGCTGGTTCAGCGCCCTGATCGTGCTGCTGCTGGTGGCGCTGATGGCCTCGTCGGTGGTCAGCAACCCACGGTTTGAGTGGGACGTGGTGGCCGAGAACCTGACGGCGGATTCGATTCTCGCCGGGGTGGTGATGACCATCAGGCTGACGCTGATTTCGGTGCTGTTTGGCTTTGCCGGCGGCACGCTGCTGGCGCTGATGCGCCTGTCGGCGAACCCGGTGCTGGTCGGCGTCAGCTGGGCGTATACCTGGTTTTTCCGCGCGGTGCCGATGCTGGTGCAGCTGTTCCTGTGGTACAACATTGCCGCGCTTTATCCTAAGCTGTCGCTCAGCCTTCCCGGGCTGGGGGAAGTGTGGAGTGCCACCACCAATGAGATTATCAGCCCGTTCAGCGCGGCGGTGATAGCCCTGGTGATGCACCAGTCGGCCTATGCGGCAGAAATTATTCGTGCCGGTATCCAGAGCGTGAACCCCGGCCAGCTGGAAGCGGCGAAGGCGCTGGGCTACCGCCCGGGGCAGATTTTCCGTCAGACCGTGCTGCCGCAGGCGATGCGCACTATTCTGCCACCGGCGGGTAATGAGGTGATCGGACAGCTGAAAACCACCGCCGTGGTCTCGGTAATCGCGCTGCAGGACGTGCTCTACTCGGCGCAGATCATCTATCAGCGTACCTATGAGGTGATCCCGCTGCTGCTGGTGGCCACCGCCTGGTATCTGCTGATGACCTCGGTGCTCTCGGTAGGGCAGTATTACGTTGAGCAGTGGTACAGCCGCGGCAACGCGCCCGCTAAGGCGCGCCGCTGGTTTAAACGTTCGCCGGGGACCCAGGAGGAACGTTTATGAGTCAGCCCATCCGTCTGCGCGGTATTCGCAAACAGTTTTCCGGTAAAACGGTGCTGCACGGCATCGATATGGACATTGCCGCCGGTTCGGTAACGGTGATCCTTGGGCCCTCCGGCTCGGGAAAATCCACCCTGCTGCGCTGTATCAATCATCTGGAAAAACTCGACGCGGGCACCATCCACGTCGGGGAGACGCTGATCGGCTATCGCCGCAAAGGTCAGCAGCTGGTCGAGCTGCCTGAACATCAGGTGGCCCTGCAGCGCCAGAGCATTGGCATGGTGTTCCAGCAGTTCAACCTGTTTCCGCACCGCACCGTGCTGCAGAACGTGATGGATGCGCCGCTGCGCATTCGTCGCCAGAAGCGGCCGCTGGTCGAGTCACGCGCGCTGAAGCTGCTTGAGCAGGTCGGGCTGGCGCACCGCGCGATGGCCTGGCCACGCGAGCTGTCCGGCGGCCAGCAGCAGCGGGTGGCGATTGCCCGCGCGCTGGCGATGGAGCCGGAGGTGATGCTGTTTGATGAGCCGACCTCGGCGCTGGATCCGGAACTGGTGGGCGAAGTGCTGCAGGTGATGAAGCAGCTGGCCCACTCCGGGATCACTATGGTGGTGGTCACCCATGAAATCGGTTTTGCCCGCGAAGTGGCGGACAACATCGTGTTTATGGATGACGGTAAGGTGGTGGAGAGCGGCAACGCCCGCACCCTGCTGGATGCTCCGCAGCATCCGCGCTTCCGCGAGTTTCTTGCCAGCGTGCTTTAACTTTCACCTCACGGTCGCCAGGGAAGGCCGCCGTATCATCGCTGTGCGTTTCTCCGAACCCGGGCGCAGACGATCTGCCGTCATTTTGAATACGAATTTGTAAGCCAGCTAAATAGCCGTCGTTTTTCTTCTCGCCGCAACATTAATTTTGTGAGCTGACGCTAAATAACGTCAATCACCTCTTATCTGTCCGTCCTGTTTCTGCTTTTATTCAATTTCTGCCGGCTGAATACTAATTAAGGGCAGGGACGATAAAATTCTCCGCGTTAATTTCGTAATAAATGGATTAATTACGATTAGTTGATGATGGCTCAAATTTAACCCCGGTTCATCGAGGGCAGAGTTTGAGCATCATATTGTTTCTTATCAATTCTCTGGTTTTACCCTGCGTTATTTCTCATTCTCATCGCCTGATGAGGGTGACGCGCGGTTTACGCCGGGATCCGACAGACGGCCTGTTACGCGTCTGGATAATAATTTACAGGGAGTGATAACAATGCGTGGAATTAAATTCTGTACTGCTATCTCAGCACTGTCGTTAATTTTTTCTGCAGGCGTGCGTGCTGAAATTACCGTTTTAGATAAAAACCCCGACAGCAATCTGCTGCTGGCCCCCCTCAGCCTGACCGTTGGCGGCAGCATCCGCCCCGAGTGGATCTCTAATGCGGGGGTGGAACCCGGCTGGTATCGGCGCGGACATGATGGCGGCACGCGCTTTCGCTTTGGTGGTGATTACGCGCTGACCCCACAGACCTCCGCGATAGTCCACTACGAGTGGGGCGTGGATCTGCCTCACGTGCTCAGCTGGGGCGGTCACTATGACGAGAGCAGCAAGCGCGAATGGCAGCGTAAATTCTACGGCGGTTTTAAGGATGAACGCTTCGGTACGCTGACCTACGGCCACCAGTTTGGCATTTACTACTCGGTGGTGGGGATGAAGAGTGATATGTGGGACAACGACGGCCTGGCGGGCGGCACCGCTAACGGCATCAGCGGCGACTACGACGGTGCCAACCGCCCTAAACGCAGCTTTATGTACACCAATACCTTTGGGCCGGTAACGCTCTATGCCAATTACCTGCTGCCTGAGGACGGTTTGCATATGGCGGACGGTAACACCTACCGGCGGCGTCGCGGCGGCGGTTTTGGCTTTGATTACAGCGCCACGAAAACGCTGATGCTCAGTGCGGCTTACAGTTACACCGATGCGGTGATGGAGAACCGGGGGCGTTCAGAGAAGAAGAGCTACCGGCAGCAGCTATCCGGCCTTGCGGCCACCTGGCAGCCGGATAACTGGTACATTGTGGGTACCGCCAGCTACTACAAAGATTTTGTGCCGGATACGCGTGGCAAAAACCTCTCACACTACTTTGCCGGTTCGGGCTACGGGCTGGAGGGCTATGTCGGCTATACCTTCAGGCTGGGTAAACCCTTCCTGAACAGCATTCAACCCTACGTGGCTGAAGACAGCCTGCAGCTGGGCAGCTCAAACCCGTACCACGCAACCCATACCTATCTCGGAACCAACATTGACTTTGGTCACGGTGTCTCGGTGACGCTGGAACAGACGCTCTCGGCGCGCGGCAGTAAAGAGCCCAACTCAACCTGGATGACGTGGTACTACAACTTCTGACGGAAAGGCGTGCGGTTTTTATGCGCAACCCTGAGGCAGGGGGCCGGGTAACCCCCGGCTCCCCGCCTTACGTTTACACCTTCACCGTATTCAGCAGATAATCCGCCAGCCGCAGGCTCAGCGCTGCACCGGTCAGCGTCGGGTTCATGCAGGAGGCGGACGGCATCACGCTGGTGCCGGCGATAAACAGGTTAGGGTGGTCGTGGCTCTGACAGTGCCGGTTGACCACCGAATCCTGCGGATCGTCACCCATAATGGTGGTACCCATAATATGCTGGCGATCCTGATAGCCGGTATCAATCTTTGACACGTCCGCGTTCAGCAGCCGGGCAAATTCGGCAAAATCCTTCAGCCCCTGCTCCTTACCCGCGTGCCAGTAATCGTTCACGCTGTAGTAAATCTCCGGCAGCGGAATGCCGATGGCATCCTTTTTGGTTTTGCTCGGCACCACGCGGTTTTCCGCCAGCGGCAGCGTCTCAAAATCGATGGCGAAGTTAAGCGAGCGTGCCGACAGTTTTTTCAGCCCGGCGTCCAACTGCGATCCCAGCACGCCTTTCTGGATCAGCGAGGCCGCATAGTCCGCCGTCGGCACCGTATTGCGCACCTTGATCTTATAGCTGGGGAAATCCTTGCGAAACGCGCCGTCGCGGTTGTTCAGATACACCAGCAGCTCGGTCGGGCCCTGGCCCGGCCAGACGTCCTCGTTCATCATCACGTTCATGCTGATGCCGGTATGGCCCATCAGATTGCGGCCAACCTGATCGGAGCGGTTGGCGATGCCGTTGGGATAACGTTCTGAGGTGGACATCAGCAGCAGCTTGGGCGACTCGATGCCGTAAGCGGCCAGCACGAAATGCTTCGCCGTCAGCCGGTGCTGGCTGCCGTCGGGCTTCTTATAGTGGATAGCGCGGATCGCGCCGTCGTCACCGGCTTCGATATGGCAGACCACCGAGTTATCCAGCAGCCGCGCGCCGTGCTCTTCCGCCTCATCAATGTGCATCGAGCCATCGTATTTGGCGGCGATCGGGCAGACCGGGTTGCAGTTATTGTTACCGCCGCACACCGGACGGCGCTTCCACGGCCGGGTGGCGCGGCCGTTAGGCTCCATCACCGGGTTAAACCCGCCCTTACCCAGCAGCACGGAAAGGCGCTTAAACAGATAGCTCGGCTCCAGGCCCGGCATCGGAAACGGCGTTGAACGCGGCGGCCATGCTTTACCGCCCTGGCCGCTCTCATCCTGACCGTCGACGCCGGAAACGCCCAGCTCATGCTCGGCCGCGCCGTACCAGGGTTCCAACTCGTCATAGCCAATCGGCCAGTCGCGGCCGCGGCCATACAGGCTGTGGAGTCTGAAATCATTGGGGATCATCCGCCACAGCGCCGAACCAAAGTGCCAGGTAGTGCCGCCGACCACGCGCAGATATTTGGTCGGGTACTTAACCGGGCCGGTCTGCTGCAGGTAGCTGCCGTAGGTGGACGGTACGTGCGGCAGGTCGGGATAAGGCGAACCCACCCCCTGCAGCTTCATATTGGTCAGCGACATCTTGAACGGCGAACTGCGGAACCGCTCCACGATGTCCTGGCGTTTCACTCTTGGCCCGGCCTCAACGATGATCACCGATTTGCCTGCTTTCGCCAGCTGCGTGGCGATCAGGCCGCCCATCACCCCGGATCCGATAATAATCACGTCAGCATCATACTGGTTCATGCCGTTGCTCCCTGTTGTGCCGTTGAAACCCCGGGCTTCTCGCCCCATGAATCCGGCCCGCCGCCGTAGGTGGGTACCGCCAGAATACCCTGCGTGGGCAGGTACATCATCGCGTCCGCATAAGCGATCAGCTCCGTCTTCGCCCCCTCGCCAACCACGCCGGTGTACCAGGCGCTGACGATCAGCGTGGCGGTGTCGTGCAGCGGCGTACCGGCGGCGGTATCCTGCAGAAACGCATCCACGTGCGTATCGCTACGCTGGCCGAGCGCGGTGGCCAGCGCGTCGAGCTGCGCCGGAAAGTCCGGGTAGTGACGGGTCAGCGCCTCCAGATAGCGGCGGCTGAGGATCGCCCCGACCGGGCGGCTGACCAGGAAAGCAGACACTTCGCTGAAGCGCTGTACCGGAACGACGCTGGCCGCGGCACGGGCCATCTCCGCGGGGAACAGAGCGCTGCAGGCGGCGCTGAGCGACAGCACCGCCATCCCCTGCAGCAGGCGGCGACGGCTTAATCCCGCGCCTGAATTATTTTTTTGTGCCATAACGCCTCCGTTTTCTGCGTGTGAGGGCAAGGCCGCCCGCGACCATCGCACCCGCAACAATAACCACTGCGGTCAGTACCCATGGCCGGGTCAGCCTGACCAGCAGCGGCGTTTCACCGCCTTCGCGCACGGTTTGTACCTGTTGTTCGGTGACGTGCAGCGCGGGATTGCCGTACTGCTGCAGCACATAGTTGCTGACGTCGGCAACCTGACGGTCGCTGAGGCGGTCGGTCCACGCCGCTGCGGGGCCGAAGGCGGGCATTGCCACCGCTTCGTCCTGCACCTTGCGCTGCACGCCGAACAGAATGGTGGCAATCAGGTTATCGGCCTGTTCTGCGCCGGTGGCGGTATTGTGGAACAGCGAAGGATAACGGGCTGTGCCCTGGCCGTCTGGCTGGTGGCAGGCGGCGCAGGTGCTGCTGTAAATCTGCCAGCCGGCGTCATCCGCCTTGTTATCGCCGCGCCGTTGCTGCTCTGTGGACGAGGGCTGGCCAAAACCATCGCGGGAACGCGCCGCGCCGCCGCCGGAGGCGGGCACCTGCTGCAGATAGGCCACGATGGCGTTGATATCCGGGTCCGTCAGGTGCTGCAGGCTGTGTTCAACCGCCTCGGCCATCGGGCCTGCGGCCTGGGCTTTACCCTTCACGTGGCCGGTTTTCAGATACTGCACCAGTTCGGCCTTGCTCCAGCCGCCGATCCCCGAATGCACATCCGGGGTGATATCGGGCGCGTACCAGCTGCCGAGGCTGCCGCCGGCGAGCGGCTGGTCATTCTGCTGGCCCATCAGCAGGTTACGCGGCGTGTGGCAGGTATCGCAGTGGGCCAGCGCGTTGACCAGGTAGTCACCCCGGTTGACCTCATCGCTCGCCGTCGGTGAGGGGACAAAGCGCGTGTTTTCAGCAAACAGCAGGTTCCACACCGCCATTGACGCGCGCAGGTTGAAGGGAAACGGCAGGCGGGTTTGCGGTGCGGCAACGTCCACCGGCCTGACGCCGTGCATAAACCAGACGTAGAGGGCGTGAATATCCTCATCGCTGATTTTCGCGTAGGAGGGGTAAGGCATCGCCGGATAAAGGTGCTGACCCTGTTTATTGATCCCTTCACGCACCGCGCGGGCAAACTCCGCTTCGCTGTAGCCGCCGATACCGGCGGTGGGGGAGGGGGTGATATTACTGGCATATATGCTTCCCATCGGGGAAGCGATCGCATAACCGCCGGCCATCGGCTCGCCCTGATGCGGCGAGGTGTGGCAGGCTCCGCAGTCGGCGGCGGTCGCGAGATATTGTCCCCTGGCCATCAGCGCCCGATCCCCGGAATCAACCGGTTCAGCGGTGCTCATCCCGCTGAAAAGGATCAGGCTGACGGCCAGCGGAAGACTAAGACGTCTCACCTGACTTGCTCCTGTAAAATGAAAAAACTTTTGTAGTTTTATAGGGACTTCGGTACGGCAAACGCCCACGCGTGGCCACATCACCGCGCGCGGGCAAAAAAGAGTTACAGCAGTTCGTAGTCGTTAAACTGCAGCGGCGTGTCGCCACCGTTGGTCAGTTGCACCTCGCCGGGTTCGGTCAGGAAGGCGTCACCGCGGTGTACCCAAATCTCCCGCGTGCGGTTGGGTTTACCCGGCACCGCCAGCAGCAGGCGGCCTTCGGTAAAGAACACCCGCACCCCCGGCCCGTGCTGGACGTAGCCCGGCGCGACTTCACCCGGCTGCAGGCCAACCTTCCAGCCGCGTACGGTCTTCTCATCCAGCACCTGGCGGAACTGCGCTACCGCCGGACGGCTGGCGTCGCCGAAGTTCTGCGGGCCGTTTTGCTTAATTTCAAAGGAAACCTGGTGGTTCAGCGTGGTGTCGGTATTGGTGACCTTGTCTTCGTCCGACTTGCCCTGGTGCTGGCCAAACTTCACGTCGCCGGTTTTCATCCAGTGGTCTTTGGCCGGTTTATCCGGGTAGGAGATATGCACCATGCTGCCGTCAACGTGGGTGTTGACGTAGTCAAGATGCTGCTCGTGGAACAGCGTGGACTGGCCCGGGCGGATCATCACCCGCATTACCGTCACGTACTGGTTTTCCAGGATCACGTGGTGCAGCGGCTCCAGATCGGTCGCCACCACCTGCTCTTTGCCGTCGGCCACCGCCGCTTTCTCTGCGGTGGCGGCGTTAACGCTGCCGGTCATCAGGCCGGTGGCAAGCAGGGCGCAGAGCAGGGCGTGAGGTTTGAGGTTCATTAAAACTCCTTAATGCAGGGGAAAAGCCCGGCTGCTTATGCCGGGCGGGAGGAACGTTCAGGGTTCGACCAGCGTCACCCAGTTGGCACCGTCGCCACCCGGATAGCGGCCGGCCAGCGTCAGCGCACCGTCTGCCGGATTGATGCGGTACAGCGAGATGTGATCTGACTTCTGGCCGGACTCAATCAGAAACCGGCCGCTGTTATCGATGGCAAATCCGCGCGGCTGCGCTTCGGTTTTAATACTGGCCAGGCGGGTCAGATGGCCGTCGGTGGGATCGACGCGGAACGAGGTCAGGGTGCTGCTGGTGCGCTCGGTGGCGTAGAGGTAACGGCCGTCCGGCGTTATGTGGATATCCGCCTGCCAGATGCGTGGCTTCGCCGACGGCGGCAAATCGTCATCGCCGGTCAGCGGCCGCGCCTCGCCGCGCTGCATGTCTTCATCCGGTGAGACGGACGAAACGTCTTCATGCGCGGTGGCGCGGCCCTGGTCGTCCAGCGTGACGCGGGTAATATTGCCCGCCATCTCGTTGAGGATGTACATATTGCGCTGGCCGTGGCCGTCGCGCGACGGGGCGAAGACAAAATGGCGCGGGCCGGTGGCCGCCTCATGCTGGATATTGATAAACGGCGGATCGAGCGGGGTGACGCGGCCGCTGCCGGCATCAAAGCGGAACTGCAGCAGCTGGTCGGTGCCGAGCTGCGTCACGTAAAGGAAGCGGTTTTCCGCGTCAACCTGCACGGCGTGGGCGCGCTTGCCGGTATGCACCACCTGCACCGGCTTCTCCACCACATTACCCTGGCCGTCAATGGCGTTGATGCTGACCAGATCGCCGCCGAACGACGCGCTCAGCAGGAAACGGCCAGAACGATCGGTGGAGAGATACGCCATGCTCTGCGGCAGCGGCGTTTCGCTGCGCTTCTGCAGCTGGCCGTCGGCCTCAATGTGATACGCGACCACGCGGTAAGGCTGGCTGCGTACCGAAACGTACAGCATTTTATGATCCGGTGAGACCACCGACGACATCGCCTTTTTCCCGGCAGGAAAGGTGCCAATGGGCTCCAGCGTGCCGCGTGACGTGTCCAGCCGGTAGCCGGTCACCGTACCGCTGACGTCGTTGGAGACGTAAACCCGGCTCTGCGCCTGGGCGCAGCCTGCGGTCAGCGCCAGAAGCGCGGCCGCGGTAAGCATTTTTTTCATTATGACTCCTTGTGGGCAGGGTTCGGCAGTCCGCCTACCAGCGGGTGGCGAACGTCTCACACAGCTCGGCAACCTGTTGCTCGCTCAGGGGCTGCGGTTTTTCCGCCGCCTGCAGCCACAGGCGGGCGGTCTCTTCCAGCTCTTCCAGCGCCGCACAGGCGCTGACGACGCTGCCGCCCCAGACAACCGGGCCAAGACGTTCCAGCATCACGCCGCGTACTTCGCAGGCCAGCTGCGCAACCTGGTGCGCAACGTCCGCCGCGCCGGGACGACGATAGCCGATTAACGGAATGCGGCCGACCTTCATTACCTGATACGGGGTGATCGGCGGCAGAATGCTGCTCTGCTGCCAGACGCCCTGCAGCGTCAGCCCCACCAGATGGGTGGAGTGGGTATGCACCACGCTGTTCACCTCAGGGTTTCGGTCATACACCTGGCGATGCAGCAGCAGCGTCTTGGACGGCTTGTCGCCTGAGAGCCACTCTCCTGTGGCAGAGACTTTGGCAATTTTCGCCGCCTCCAGACGCCCGAGGCAGGCGTCGGTGGGCGTAATCAGCCAGCCGTCATCCAGCCGGGCGCTGATGTTGCCGGCGGTGCCGACGGTATAGCCGCGCCGGAACAGGCTGGCACCGGCCCAGACGATCTCTTCACGAAGCTGTTGTTCATTGTTCATCGCGTTTCTCGGTTCGTTAGTTATGAATGGGTTGCGGCAGGTCTGGCGTCAGGATCCGCGTTTTTCAGCACCAGCGGTTCAACCTTGCCCATGATGAACATAAAGTTAAACGCGCCGAACAGGCAGATACCGCCTGCGACCAGCAGCGGCACGACAAAGGAGCCGTGGCTCAGGGTCAGCATCAGGCCGGTGAACGAAGCGGTAACGATCCCCGCCAGGTTGCCGGCAAAGTTCTGGATCCCTCCCAGCGTGCCGACATAGCCGGAGCTGGGCGCAACGTCGGCAGGCAGGGTCCAGATGTTGGAGGCGGTAAAGGCCAGGCCCGCGTAGGTCAGTGAGAACAGCGTCAGGATCAGCGGAATGCTGGTGGTAAAGGCGGCAAAGGCGATCACCGAAGAGAGCAGCATGCCGGCGATCAGGCAGGTTTTGCGCGCGGTGGTCAGCGAGAAACCTTTGCGGTACATCCAGTCGGAACAGATACCGCCCAGCAGGCTGCCCGGGATACCCATCAGCGCCGGGATCGCACCCAGCGTCCCCAGCTCTTTCAGTGAGAAGCCGTGGGCGATGGTCAGGTAGGTCGGGAACCAGGTCACGAAGAAGTAGGTGGCGAAGTTCATGCAGAAGAAGCCGATCATCATCCCCCAGACGGTGCGGTAGCGGAACAGCGCGCGGATGCTGACTTTCTCACTTTTGTCGACCACGTTGACGCTGCGGTCCTCCAGCAGATTCTGGCGCTCCTGCTCGTCGAGGCTCTTCATCTCCTCCGGTTCGCGGTAGAACATCAGCCAGATAACCACCCAGATCAGTCCCAGCGCGCCGGTGACCACGAAGGAGGTCTCCCAGTCCCAGGTGCTGATCAGCCAGGCCACCAGCGGCAGGGCGATAGCGCTTCCCGCGCGCGGGCCGGCGTCGAAGATGCCGCTGGCGGTTCCGCGCTCTTTTTTGGCAAACCACGAGTAGACCACCTTGGCGCAACCGGGATAGCCGCCGGACTCACCGATGCCGAGCAGCAGACGCGAGGCGAAAAGGGACGTGAAGCCGCGGCCAAACGCGGTGAACACCGTAAACAGTGACCACCAGCCGACCGCGATGGCCAGACCGGCGCGTGCGCCCAGGCGGTCGATCATGCGCCCTGCGGGGATCTGCATCAGCGCATAGGTCCAGAAAAAGGCACCGAGGATCAGCCCCATGCTGGTGTCATCCAGCCCGAGGTCGGCTTTAATATGTGGCGCGGCGATGGCCAGGTTAATACGGTCTATATAGTTGATGGCGATAGCGAAAAAGCAGAAGGCGATCATCAGCCATCGGATTCGTGGGTATCTACGCATGGTGAATTCCTTTATTATCTCGGTGTTTTCCACGGCTGAGGTGGAAACGCAGGGAAGCCGTTGTCCCGGTTTTTTTTGTTATCATCGGGTGAAATTTTCCGGGTGTCTGATAACATGTCGTTAAAAGTAAGCGATTACAAAAATCAGTCAAGCCAAAAGTAAGCGCTTTCAAAATGAACCTCAGATTGTCTGCAAATTTTGTGGGCGAGGTCACTAATTTCAGTCAGGAGTTCCAACATGTCCGACAAGTTCCCCGCCCCCGCGCGGGTCTCGCTGGAAGACGTTGCCCACCACGCCGGGGTTTCAACGGCCACCGTCTCCCGGGTGCTTAACGGCAGCACCTCGGTGAAAGCCGCCAGCCGTCAGGCGGTGGAACGCGCCTGCGAGGAGCTGGGATACGTGATTAACCGCGCGGCGCGCACGCTGGCTTCCCGGCGCAGCATGACCATTGGCGCGGTGGTGCCGACGCTGGCGACGGAAACGTTCTCGCGGCCGCTGGCGGCGTTTCAGCAGAAGATCCACCAGTCTGGCTACACGCTGCTGCTGGCCAACTCCGATTTCGACCCGGATACCGAGCTGAAAGAGGTCAACAAGCTGATCGAGTACGGCATCGATGCGCTGATGCTGGTGGGGAATTCTCACCACCCGCGCCTGAGGGAGCGCATCAACCAGCTGGGGATCCCCTGCATCCAGACCTTCTCGGTCGACGCGGGCCACCCGAGCATTGGCTACGACAACGAGCAGGCCGCCGCTGAGATAACGTCCCATCTGCTGGGGCTGGGGCATAAGCAGTTTGCGGTGATTGTGGGGACCCCGCCGTCGAACGACCGCGTCTCCGATCGTATTACCGGCACGCGCGAAGCGCTGTCGGCGGCGGGGCTGATGCTGGCGGAGGAGAATCTGATCAACAGCGCTTTTACCATGAATGACGCCCGTCAGGCCATGTTCCGGCTGCTGGACGGCCCGGTGCCGCCAACGGCGGTGATTTGTGGTAACGATCTGCTGGCGTTTGGCGCGATGCGCGCGGCGGCCGAACGCTACCTGCGCATTCCAAACGACATTTCGATCACCGGCTTTAACGACTACGAGTACGCGGAACATCTGGAGCATCCGCTGACCACCATGCGGGTGGAACTGGACCAGATAGGCCTGATCGCCGCCGACTACCTGCTGGCGACGCTGAACGACCAGCCCGCGCCGCGCCAGACGCTGCTGAAGCCGGAGCTGATCGTGCGCGGTAGCACCGGCTCACCGCCGCGCCAGCCGCGCTGAGGCCTGTCTTATCTCTGCTTCATCGCGCAGTACGATCAGGCTCGTGGCGTCAGGCCGCAGGCCTGAAACACCTCGCGTGCTGCGTCCGATCGCAGAAACGCCAGCAGCGCGGCGGCTTCAGCGGGCCGGCCGGCGTTGCGGAACAGCGCGCCGGGGAATGAGAGCACCTTTTGTAGCTCATCCGGTAGCGGCCCGGCGATTTTAATGCCCGGCACGGTGAGCAGCTCGCTGATTTGCTGCACGGCCAGATCCGCTTTTCCCTCCAGCAGCAGCCGGGCGGTAAATCCCTCGTCGATAGTGCTGGCGCGGGCGTTCACCGCCTGGGTGATGTCGAGCCGCTCCAGCACCGTTTTAAACCAGATGCCGCTGGCACCGCCGAGCGAATAGCCCACCGAGCGGGCCTGGAGCAGGCTCTGCTTCAGCGCCGCCGCGCTGCTGAGGTCCGGCTGTGCGGCATCAGGCAGCGTCGCCACCCCGATGGTTGAATCCACCAGTTCGCGGCGGCTGCCGACCTCCACCACCGCCTGCTCCACCAGCCGGTCCATGGCTTCCGTGGTGACAATCACCGCGTCGGCGCGCCGGCCATCGGCTATCCACTGCTCAATGCGGGTGGTGGGGGCCCACTCTACCTGCAGTTCCACCTGCGGACAGCGCTGCTGCCACAGCGGCAGCAGCCGGTCAAAGGCGGCGCGGATCGCCAGTACGCTGAACAGCTTAACGGGTCTTTGGGCGCTCATCTCCGCCTCCTTACAGTTTACGCAGGTAGCTGGCATCCAGCTCTGCCGGGGTTCGCACGCCGATCAGCGCCAGGTCGCGGTCGATCTCGTCGCGAAGAATATGCATCGCATGCTCCACGCAGCGCTGGCCGCCGATAACGCTCGCGTAGAGGAACGGACGGCCGAGAAACACAAAGTCGGCCCCCAGCGCCATCGCCTTCATCACGTCGGTGCCGCGGCGGATGCCGCTGTCGATAATCACCTTCATTGCGCCTTTGCTGGCGGCGATCTCCGCCAGCGTATACAGCGGCGGAATGGTGTGATCGAGCTGACGTCCGCCGTGGTTAGAGAGGATCACCGCGTCCGCACCAAGGTCGCGGGCGATAAACGCATCCTCCGGCGACATCAGCCCCTTAATCACCAGATTGCCGCGCCATTTTTTGCGGATGGCCTCAACGTTTTTCCAGCACAGCTTGTCGCGGGCGTTGGTGTTGCGCACCTTGCCGGACATCATCGGCGGGCCGCGCTCGGCGTCGGTGTTTTCAAAGTGCGGCGCGCCGTGGCGCAGGAAGGTTTGCGCGACGGTGCCCAGCAGCCAGCGCGGGTTTATGGCGCTTTCAAACGCCACCTTCGGGGTGATTTTAATCGGCATGCTGAAACCGCTGCGGATGTTGTGCTCGCGGTTGCCCAGCATTGGCGTGTCGCCGGTAACCACCAGCGTCTGGTATCCGGCGGCTTCAACGCGATCCACCAGGCGGTCAATGCGCGGCTGATCGCCGGCCAGATAGGCCTGGAACCACGCATCGGCATTGGCGGCGTGCACGTCCTCCAGCCTGACCAGCGACGAGGCGCTGAGGATCATCGGCACGTTCATCTGCCGCGCGGCCTTAGCCAGCGCAATATCGGCCTGATAGGCGACAAAGGAGGCGCCGCCCAGCGGTGCCACGCCGAACGGATGCTGATACGTGTGGCCGAACAGCGTGGTGGCCTGGCTGCGGCCCGAGACGTCGCGGAACATGCGCGGGATAAATTTAAAGCGCTGGTAGGCGTCAAAGTTACCGGCAATCCCCTGGCCGCTCTCCACGCCGCCGGCGACGTACTGATAGATCATATTCGGCAGCCGGCGGCGCGCATGGCGCTCAAAGTCGTCCAGCGACAGCAGATCGCGGAACGCACGCGGCGTTTTCTTTGCCGGCTCTGGGGCTGTTGTCACGGCCGGAGCCGCGGCGGTCAACGATGAGGGGCTGACTGAGGTTGTCATAACAGGTTTCACACTCCATTGGCGGTGCTGCCACGCGCCACGACAAGGGTTACGTCGTCGGCGGCTGGCGGGAATTTTTGTAAGCGCTTTCAATATTGCTGTCTGTGGCATAAAATTTCAACACTGTGCGGTGAGAAGTATCGCTATTTTATGTGACGAGCATCACTTTACAGAAACATTTGTAAGCCCTTACATTATGCTGAACCCGACTGAACGGAAACTGACATGACTTCACGAATTGTTTTACTGCACGCCACGCCGGTGGCGATGGCACCGATCCACAGTGCCTTTACCGATCTGTGGCCGGAAGCGGAACTGGTTAACCTGCTGGACGACGGCCTGACGATTGACCGTGCGAAAACCCCCGGGCTGACCGCTGAACTCACCGACCGCTTTGTCCGACTGGGCGAATACGCCCACGATATGCAGGCGGCGGCTATCCTGGTCACCTGCTCGGCGTTCGGCCCGGCCATTGACCGGCTTGCCGCTGAACTGTCGATCCCGGTGCTTAAACCCAACGAGGCGATGTTCCGCGAAGCGCTGAACAGCGGCAAAAATATCGGCATGCTGGCCACCTTCGGCCCGGCGGTGGAGACAATGACCGCCGAATTTGAGGAGTTTGTGGCGCAGGCAGGCAGTGAGGCACGGCTGACCACGGTGCTGGTGGCGGACGCCATCGATCTGCTGCGCAAAGGTGACCGTGAGAGCCATAACCGGCTGGTGGCCGATCGGGCGCACGAACTGGCGCACTGCGACGTGATCATGCTGGCGCACTTTTCAACCTCTAATGCGGCTGAGGCGGTACGCAGCCGGGTCAGCATCCCGGTGCTGACCGCGCCACACGCCGCCGTCAGCCTGATTAAGGCCACTGTTAACCACTGTGGCGAGGAGAAATGATGTTAATTGGCGTGATTGCAGACGATTTTACCGGGGCCAGCGATATCGCTGTCACCCTGTCAAAAGGGCTGGAGGGTGAGGGCGGGCTGCACACCGTTCAGTATCTGGGCGTGCCGTCCACCCCGGCCGCAGCGGGGGTTGAGGCGGGGGTTATCGCACTGAAGAGCCGTTCGCTCACGGCCGCCGAGGCCGTGGCGCAGTCGCTGGCCGCCTGTCGCTGGCTGCAGGCGCAGGGGTGTGAACAGATCGTCTTTAAGTACTGCTCCACCTTTGACTCAACCGACGAAGGCAATATCGGCCCGGTGACCGAGGCGCTGGCCGCGCAGCTTGACGCGCGGAGCGTGGTGGTCTGCCCGGCCTTTCCGGCGATGGGACGGACGGTTTATCAGGGGCACCTGTTTGTGTATGACCGGCCGCTGAATGAGTCCGGCATGCAGCATCATCCGCTGACGCCGATGACCGATGCCGATCTGCGGCGGGTGCTGCAGCGGCAGACCTCGCTTAAGGTAACGCACCTGGGCTGGCACAAGGTGGCGCAGGGCAGCGAGGCGCTGCGCGAGGCGTTGTCACAGCAGGGGCAGGCAGAACGAACGCTGGTGGTGGTGGACGCCATCAGCAATCACGACCTGACCACCCTGGGCCGCGCCTGCCGGGGGGCACCGCTGGTGACCGGCGGCTCGGGCATCGCGCTGGCGCTGCCGCACAACTTTATCGCTCAGGGCAGGGCGCACGGCCGGCAGGCGGGCATTACGCCCCTCGGCGGCGCTGAAGCGATCCTCGTCGGCAGCTGTTCCGGCGCAACCCGCGGGCAAATCGACGAGCATCAGAAGCAGCATCCGGTGCTGATGATTGAGGTGGAATCGGTGCTGAACGGCACAACCGGGCCGCAGCAGCTGGTGGAATTTATTCTTATGCATCAGGGAGAGGCACCGCTGGTGTACTCGTCCGGCGATCCGCAAACCGTCGAACGGCTGCAGAAAGAGTATGGCCGCGAACGTATTGCCGCCGCGCTGGACGACCTGTTCGGCCAGACCGCCCGTCAGCTGGTGGCGGCGGGCGTCAGGCGGCTGGTGGTCGGCGGCGGCGAAACCTCTGGCGCGGTAGTCAGCGCGCTGGATCTGGGTGCGCTGACCATCGGCCGGGAGATCGACACCGGCGTGCCTGCGCTGGTCTCCGGCGGCAGCCGGCCGCTGGCGCTGGCGCTGAAGTCCGGCAACTTCGGCGCGCGGGACTTCTTCGCCCGGGCGGTGAACAGCCTGTAAAACGGCGGCAGGCGGGAGGCCCCCGCAG
>NZ_JRZZ01000001.1:102495-198327 GCF_002865965.1 Erwinia sp. B116 | reverse complement strand
GGGGGGGGGGCTAACCTGCTCTGACTCTGACTCTGACTCTGACTCTGACTCTGACTGGGGCGTGGGCTGAGCAGTGTCTATCCTGGTCCTCATCCCGGCACAGGCCGGAACAGGCGGCTGACGTCAGTAAACGTCGGCAGAAAGCCTGTTGTTCATCCGCTCCGCGCCCTTGATATGTCATTTCGTTATAAGCCATAGCATTTCAGTCGTTTCCAACTATTTCACCGCTGCTTACTATCGCTTAGCAATTAATGCTATCGATAATTCCCGACCGATAATCAGATTAATTAATCAGCATATTTTGCTGATCTACGGCAGAAAAACAGAGCTCAGATGATTGAATTACGTCACGTATCCAAAACATTCGACGCCCGAAGCGGCCCGATCGCCGCCGTAGACGACGTCAGCCTGCGTGTGGAACAGGGGCAGATTTACGGCATTATTGGCTACAGCGGTGCGGGTAAAAGTACGCTGATCCGCCTGCTGAATGGCCTGGAAAAACCCACCGCCGGTAGCGTGATCATCGCCGGGCAGGATATTGCCCGGGCGCGCGGCGAAGCGCTGCGCCAGGCGCGGCTGAAGATCAGCATGGTGTTTCAGCACTTTAACCTGCTGTGGTCGCTTACCGTCAGCGAGAATATCGCTTTTTCGCTGCAAATCGCCGGTGCGCCAAAAGCGGTCATCCAGCGCCGGGTTGCTGAACTGGTCCAGCTGGTTGGTCTGAGCGGCAAAGAGCAGGCTTATCCCGCTCAGCTTTCCGGCGGACAAAAACAGCGCGTCGGTATCGCCCGCGCGCTGGCCAACAGCCCGGACGTGCTGCTGTGCGATGAGGCAACCTCCGCGCTGGATCCACAAACCACGGATGCCATTCTTGACCTGCTGTCAGATATTAACCGTCAGCTGAAGCTGACCATCGTGCTGATCACCCACGAGATGCACGTGGTGCGCAAAATCTGCCACCGCGTGGCGGTAATGGAAGCCGGGCGAATCGTGGAAGAGGGTGAAGTGCTGTCGGTATTTACCCATCCGCAGCAGCCGATTACCCGTCAGTTCGTTCGCCAGACTACCGAATACAGCAATGCTGACACGCCGTTTAACCCGGCGCTGGTGGATGCAGAGGTGGGCAGCGTGCTGAAGCTGACCTTTGTCGGCCAGAGCACCCGTGAGCCGGTTGTCGGTGAACTGACGCTGAAATATGCGCTGCCGTTCAACATCCTGCACGGCAAAATGACCCAGACCAGCAACGGCACCTTCGGTGAGCTGTGGCTGCAGGTCCCGGCCAGCGGTCCCCAGCTGGAGAGCATCCTTACGGATCTGCACGCTCACGAAATTTCTGTCGAGGTGGTAAGCCATGTCTGAGTCCCTGTTTCCCCACCTGAAGCTCGACCAGCTGTGGAACGCCACGCTTGAAACTCTGTATATGACCGCGCTGTCCGGCGTGGCGACCTTTGTGCTCGGTATTCTGCTCGGGCTGGCGCTGTTCCTGACCGCCCGCGGCGGCCTGTTTCAGAACCGGGCCATTTACTCGACGATTTCGCTGCTGGTCAACGTGTTCCGCTCGATTCCGTTCATCATCCTGATCGTGCTGCTGATCCCGTTTACCAAGGCGCTGATCGGCACCATTCTCGGTGCGGACGCCGCGCTGCCGGCGCTGATCGTCGGGGCGGCACCGTTTTACGCCCGGCTGGTGGAGATCGGCCTGCGCGAAGTCGATAAAGGGGTGATTGAGGCCTCGCGTTCGATGGGGGCACGCCTGAGCACGCTGATTTTCCGCGTATTGCTGCCGGAGTCCTCGCCGGCGCTGGTCTCCGGGATTACCGTCACCCTGATTGCGCTGGTCAGCTACAGCGCGATGGCCGGGGTGATCGGTGCCGGCGGCCTCGGCAACCTGGCCTACCTTGAGGGCTTCCAGCGCAACCACGGGGACGTGACGCTGGTGGCAACGGTGATGATTCTGGTGATCGTGTTTATTATCCAGTTTTTAGGTGATGTACTGACTACACGGCTCGATAAACGTTAACTTTTAGGAACTTAAAACATGAAAAAAACACTGACGCTGCTGGCTGCGGCCACCCTGGGAGCCCTGAGCCTGAGCGCATGGGCAGACACGCTGACCGTGGGCGCCTCTAACGTACCGCACGCGGAGATTCTGGAGCAGGCTAAACCGATTCTGGCGAAGCAGGGCATTGACCTGGAGATCAAACCGTTCCAGGACTACATCCTGCCGAACACCGCGCTGGCCAGCCGTGATATCGATGCCAACTACTTCCAGCACATCCCGTACCTGAACAGCGTGCTGAAAGATCACGCGGGCGACAAAACCTATGACTTCGTCAGCGCCGGTGCGATCCATATCGAGCCGATTGGCATCTACTCTAAAAAGTACAAATCGCTGCAGGATCTGCCGCAGAACGGCAAAATCATTATGCGTGACGCGGTAGCCGAAGAGGGGCGTATCCTGTCGATCTTTGAGAAAGCCGGCGTCATCAAGCTGAAGCCGGGCGTCAGCAAGGTTGACGCGCGCATCAGCGACGTGGTGGAAAACCCGAAAAAGCTGAAGTTCCTGGCGAACGTGGAAGGCGCGCTGCTGCCGCAGATGTATAACAACGACGAAGGCGACGCGGTGGTGATCAACGCCAACTACGCCATCGACGCCGGCCTGAACCCGGTGAAAGATCCCATCGCCGTCGAAAGCGGTGAAAACAACCCGTACGCCAACATCATCACCGTACACCGCGGCGACGAGAACAAGCCGGACATCAAGGCGCTGGTCGACGTGCTGCACTCGAAAGCTATTCAGGAGTGGATCCGCACCAAGTACAAAGGTGCGGTGATCCCGGTTAACAACTGATAACCTGTTGACACAATCGATGGCGGGGGTAGGCTTACTTTTGCAAGAAGATACCCGTAGCACAACGCCTGAAGTGGTCACCACCCATAACAGGAACCGAAATTAAACCCGTCTTACCGGGTCGGTTTTTTTTCGCCCCCTGAATTTCCCACACTCCACGAAAAAAGGCAGGGGTGGTCGCCCCCGCCTTGTTTCAAGTCCCTTTGGCCCTTACGGGCTTCCGGTCAGTTGCCTGACTGCAACGATAATCTGCAGGGTAACGTAAACGATCTGCAACGTTACCAGGATGGTTGCCAGATTAATCACTTGGGCGTTCTCCATCACGCGGAGAGTGCCACACGTCGCTTATGCCTTTGGGTCTCCCTCACGACGCGTATCTTGCTGAAATTGTCTGTGGCACTCAACGGGGTGGAGGCAGAACGGACAGCACCACCTGTTGCCGAACGGGAAAATCTGAGCGCCTGACGCTTTGCCACCCGATTGAATGCCATGACTTACATTTCTCAGCCAGCACATCATAGCGATAATTACCCACGTGACAATTAGCATGCTTCATCACTTCGATGAGGTTTACAGATTGACAGCACCAGGTTCAGGACTAAAATATCACCCTCTTGCTGAAAT
Source organism: Erwinia sp. B116 (assembly GCF_002865965.1). NCBI lineage: Bacteria > Pseudomonadati > Pseudomonadota > Gammaproteobacteria > Enterobacterales > Erwiniaceae > Erwinia > Erwinia sp. B116. The sequence goes on along the minus strand of NZ_JRZZ01000001.1, from coordinate 194,852 downwards.
TGCCTGTGGCACAGTTTCTGACGTGGTCACCACCCACAGCAGGAACAGAAATCAAACCCGTCTTACCAGGTCGGGTTTTTTTTCGCCCTGAATTTCCCTGCCTGCTCTTTTGACTGCGGCGCACCGTGGGTCCTGTCCGCTGACCTCTCGCCTTAACCCATCTCCCGGTTAACCATATATTTTTTAATCATTCGTCCTGTTTTTTTGCCCGCGTTACACTGAATTTCATGTGAAAAGGGCGGAAAACTCAATGATCAGCGTTAGCGGTTTAAATAAAAAATTCAAAGATTACCAGGCGCTTAACGACATTAACTTCAGCGTGAAGCGGGGCGAAGTTGTCTCCATTATCGGCCCGTCCGGTTCCGGTAAATCGACCCTGTTGCGCAGCCTCAACCTGCTGGTGAAACCGGATAGCGGCCAGCTGCAGATCGGCGATAAGCAGATCGACGCCGGGCGCTTAACGCGCCGCGGCACCGCAGAATTTCGTCGCCAGAGCGCGATGGTGTTTCAGCACTACAACCTGTTCCGCAATAAAACCGCGCTGGAAAATATCACTGAAGTGCTGATCTACGGCCGTGGTTTTTCACGCGGTGATGCTGAAGCAAGGGGCAGGGAGCTGCTGGACCAGGTGGGGCTGGCGCATAAGGCCGACGCCTATCCGGTCACCCTTTCCGGCGGGCAGCAGCAGCGGGTGGGCATTGCCCGTGCGCTGAGCCTGGAGCCGGCCGCGCTGCTGCTGGATGAACCGACCTCCTCACTTGACCCGGAACTGCGTCGCGACGTGCTTAACCTGATCGCCAGCCTGGCGGAGCGTGCGCTGACCATGCTGATCGTCACCCACGAAATGCGCTTCGCCCGTGACATCTCCCAGCGAATTTTCTTTATGGATCAGGGCCGTATCATCGAACAGGGTGCCCCTGACCAGCTGTTTGACGCCGGCGCGCACCACCGCGCGCACCGTTTTCTTCATGAGTTTGCCTGAGCCGGTAAAAGGGAGTTTTGCTGATGAATTTTGATGTGAACTATATGCTGGCGCTGATCCCCCAGCTGCTGACGTACCTGCCGGTCACCCTGTATATCGCGCTGTTCTCCATCGTGCTGGCCACGCTGCTGGGCATCGGCCTGGCGGTGCTGCTGCGGGGCGCGCGGCCGCTGGCCGTCTTCGCTCAGGTTTATATCTCCTTCTTTCGCGGCACGCCGGTGCTGGTGCAGCTGCTGATCATCTACTTCGGCCTGCCGCAGCTGTTTCCGGCGATGAACAGCCTGAACGCCACCTGGGCGGTGATTATCGGGCTGAGCCTGAACAGCGCCGCCTATCTGGCCGAGGTGTTTCGCGCCGCCATCGACTCGGTGGATAAAGGCCAGTGGGAAGCCTCGCTGGCGTCCGGGCTGAGCGGGTTCCAGGCCTCGCGGCGCATCGTGCTGCCGCAGGCCGGGCGCAACGCGCTGCCGGCGGCCGGTAATATCTGGATTGGACTGATCAAGAACTCCTCACTGGCCTTCACCCTCGGCGTCAGCGAACTGCTGGCCGGCGGCAAGCTGATTGCCACCGAATCACTGAAGTACTTTGAAGCCTATTTTGCCGTCGGCCTGATCTACTGGGCGCTGACCATCGTGCTCAGCGCGCTGCAGCGCCGGCTGGAACGGGCCGTTGGCAAACCTTACCTCGTCTGACTCATCGGGAAATCACGTTATGAAAGGCTATAAAATTGCGCTGCTGGCCGGCGCGCTGGCCGTGCTGAGCGGCTGCGACAAGGCCGCTGACTCCGCGGCGGAGCAGCCGGTGCTGCGGGTCGGCGCCACGCCGGATGGCTATCCGCACTACTTTGTGGAAGGCAAACAGGTGAAGGGCTTCAGCGCCGAAATCCTGATGGCAGTGGCGGACAAAATCCACTACAAAATTGAGTGGGTCACCTCGGACTGGGTGGGGGTGCTCGGCTCACTGGAAACCGGCAAGGTGGATACGGTGGGTAACTTTGCTGATACCCCGCAGCGCCGCGAGAAGTATGACTTCAGCGTGCCTTATTACTACTCCGCCGCCGCGCTGGCGGTGAGCGTCAACAATACCACCGTGCACGGGCTGAAAGACCTGGCCGGTAAGACCGTGGCCGCCGATCTCGGCTCCAACTATGCCAACGTACTGAAAGAATTTGATCCGGAAAACAAAATCAGGCTGGTGACCTTTGACGGTTCTGACGTGGTGATTAACAGCGTGGCGCAGGGCAAGGTTGACGCCTATGTTTCCGGTGAAGTGCTGCTGCTGGGCCGGATTAAACACCGCAACCTGCCGCTGAAGGTGGTGGGGGAAACCTTCGGTGAGAAAACCGTGGCGCTGCCGTTCCGCAAGGATCAACGCGGTGAAGCGCTGCGTAAAAAAGTCGACGTGGCGATCGAACAGCTGCGCGCCGACGGCACGCTGAAGAAGATTTCAGAAAAGTGGTTTGAGCGTGACCTTACCGTCAGCAATCAGCCTGCAAAAGGATAACGTTATGACGATGCATCTGGCGCTGTTCCCTGAAACCACAGTCTGCTACGCGGGCTGACGATGGATCGCCGGTTCCGGCTTTATCTACGGCTGATTCACTGGCGGAACGCATGACGCAGTGGTATCAGCAGCGTGCGGTGAATGGTTTTGTGGTGATGCCACCTCGGATTGCACCGCCCGGCAGCCTTATTTAACGGCTTGTACACTAATCACCCACCAAAAGTGGGTGTTTGAACTACCTTTAACCGTTGATTCTTCAATTCGTCAGGAGACAACGATGAGCCACGATCCCCGCAAACCCACCACCACCGACGCTGGCATACCGGTCGCCAGCGATGAACATTCGCTGACTGTCGGCCCTGATGGCCCGATTATGCTGCACGATCACTACCTGATCGAACAGATGGCCAACTTCAACCGCGAGCGCATTCCTGAACGCCAGCCCCACGCCAAAGGCAGCGGCGCTTTCGGCCATTTCCAGGTAACGGATGACGTCAGCCGCTACACCAGAGCGGCGCTGTTTCAGCCGGGCGTAAAAACGGACGTGGTAATGCGTTTCTCCACCGTGGCGGGAGAGCGCGGCAGCCCTGATACCTGGCGCGACCCGCGCGGCTTTGCCATCAAGTTTTATACCGAGGAAGGCAATTACGACATGGTGGGTAACAATACGCCGGTGTTCTTTATCCGCGATCCGATGAAGTTCCAGCACTTTATCCGTTCGCAGAAGCGCCGCGCCGATAACAACCTGCGCGACAACGATATGCAGTGGGACTTCTGGACGCTGTCGCCGGAGTCATCCCATCAGGTAACCTGGCTGATGGGGGATCGCGGCATTCCGTCAAGCTGGCGGCATATGAACGGCTACTCCAGCCACACCTACCTGTGGGTTAACGCCGCCGGGGAAAAGTTCTGGGTCAAGTATCACTTCAAAACCGATCAGGGCGTTGAGTTCCTGGCGCAGGAGCAGGCTGACCAGCTGGCCGGCCAGGACGGTGATTACCATACGCGCGATCTGTTTGAAGCGATTAAGCGCGGTGAGCACCCCAGCTGGACGCTGTATATGCAGGTGATGCCGTTTGCCGAAGCGGAACACTACCGTTTTAACCCGTTCGATCTGACCAAAGTGTGGCCGCACGCTGACTATCCGTTAATTCGCGTGGGCAGGCTGACGCTGGATCGTAATCCAACGGATAACCACGCGCAGATCGAGCAGGCGGCGTTTGAGCCGAACAATCTGGTCCCCGGTATCGGCCTCAGCCCGGACAAGATGCTGATTGGCCGTATCTTTGCCTATGCCGATGCGCACCGGGCACGGCTGGGCGTCAACTACAAGCAGATCCCGGTCAACGCACCGCACTCGCCGGTCAACAGCTACAGCAAGGACGGTGCGATGCGGATTAACCCGGTCAGCGATCCGGTCTATGCGCCGAACTCTAAAGGCGGCCCGGCCGCCGACGGCGTGCGTTATCCTACCGATTCTGCCTGGCCGGCCAGCGGCGAGATGGTGCGCCAGGCCTACACGCTGCGCCGCGATGACGATGACGTAGGTCAGGCTAATACGCTGATTAATCAGGTGATGGATGACGCCGCCCGTCAGCGGCTGGTGAATAACGTCAGCGGTCATCTGCTGAACGGCGTTGAAGAACCGGTGCTGTCGCGCGCCTTTGATTACTGGCGCGCAATCGATCGGACGATAGGCGACCGTATCGCGCAGCAGGTGCAGGCGGAACGCGCAAAGCGCAGCTGAGGGTCATGCCATCAGACCTGGCTGCCCGGGCATAACCGGCCTGCAGGCGATCTACCCGCGGTAAAAAAACCGGGCGTAACGTACACGCCCGGAGATTCAGTCAGTTTCGGTGCCTGATGCGTCGCAGCCCAGCCGGCTCAGCAGCGGCCACTGCAGCATTAAGGTATCGATGAGCCCATCCAGCTCCGCGCGGGAAGCCCCTTCGCGCGCGCGCACCGACATGCCCTGCAGCAGGCAGCCAAGATAACTTGCCAGCTGCTGCACGTGGGTCTGCGGATCCAGCTCGCCTGCCGCCTGACGGCCCTGCAGAAACGCCAGCAGCTGTGCCTCCTGGCCCTGATGCTTTTTACGCAGCATCTCCGCCACCTCGGTTGAGTCGGCCGACAGGCCGGTGGAGGTGCAGATCAAAAAGCAGCCGCCAGGCTTTTCACCGTCGGTAAAGCAGGCGGCGGTGGTGCGAAAATAGTTCTCGATTCCCCCGGCTACGCAGCTCTCCGGGCAGACCAGCTGCGCCTCGCTCTGGCTGGCAAATTTATCCGTGTAGCGATCGACGGCGGCGCGAAACATCCCCTCTTTATTGGTAAATTCCGCATACAGCGTCGGCGCTTTGGCACCGGTGGCGGCGACCAGATCGGCCAGCGAGGTGGCTTCATAGCCGTGCCGCCAGAACAGCTCCAGCGCTTTATCCAGCGCCGCCTCGCGGTCGAAGGTTTTTGGCCGGCCACGGCCTTTACGTGTTACGGCGTCCTGCTCAGTCATCGTCATTACTCCTCACTTCGCATTAGCGCACAAAAGATTAAGTTATCAATCAGTATAAAAATATTATATGCGCCTGTCGAGTGACATTGCTCGCAGATTTTCACAGCAGTAAGAACAAAAAATTCTAACTTTATTCAACGTAAATTCAGTATCTTAACCATTAAGTTATCGATCGTTAATAAAATGGTGTTGACGGGTTGCCACGCACTGCTTATTATTTACCTATCGATCGTTAATAAATAACGACGGCAACCTTAAATCAACGAATCAAAGCGAGATAAAATCATGAAAACCATCAAAATGACCCTGGCCGCCATCGCCCTGACTACTGTTTCTTTCGCCGGTTTTGCCGCCGATCAGGTCAGCAGCGCGCCTGAACAGCAGCAGGAAATCGGCGTGGTATCCGCCAGCGGCGCCTCTAACCTGACTTCTCTTGAAGCGCGTCTGGCAGCAAAAGCAGAGCAGGCCGGTGCAAAATCATTCCGTATCACCTCAGCATCCGGCAATAACAAACTGCACGGCACTGCGGTTATTTACCAGTAACAGCAAAATGTGATGGTGCATCAGGGGGAACTATGAAAAGCACATCTTTAGCCCTTGTTGCCGTCATCCTGAGCACCCTGTCCGGTGCCAGCCTGGCTGCATCTTCTGCGGGGGCACTTCCACCGGTTTCTGCGGTGGTGTCTAACGTCACCGGCAGCACCACGCTGGTGTCACTGGACGGGCAACTGACGGGAAAACCACAACCCCGTCAGGCAACTTTACGCACCGCCTCCCTGTGGGGGCTGAATGAAGCGAACGGGATTGCCATTAGCGATCGTTAATCGCCAGGCGACCGGCAGGTAAAATCAGCAAACCACTGCATCTCTGATGCAGTGGTTTTTTTTGCCTGTGGATTGCCGGTACGGTATACCGGCCGGTGTGGGGGGGAAGGGGATCAGTGGTGGTTCTCAAGAAACGCCGCCCGGTCATAGCAGCGGTCTGCCTGTGAAGTCACCGCCGTCATATGCATTGCGCCGTGGATCTGCCCAGCCAGGCGTTCAGAACGTACCCTGACGCCAGCGTCGGCGAGTCGTGCGGCGTACGCTTCCGCCTCATCGCGTAACGGATCGTATTCACAGCTCAGAATGGTCGCCGGCGGCAGATCCTGCAACTGCGTGGCCGCCAGCGGCGACAGCAGCGGCTCCTGTTGCGAAGCTCCCGCGGTATAACCCTGCCAGCAACGCGTCATCATTTCCGCCGTTAAACCATAGCCCGTAGCGAAATACTGATATGACGCGCTGCTCATCGTCGCATCCAGTGCCGGCCATAGCAGCAGCTGGTGGAAGATGCCGGGCCCGCCGCGCTGGCGAGCCAGCAGGCAGGCCGCCGCCGCAAGATTGCCGCCTGCACTGTCGCCGCCCACCGCGATACGTGCGGGATCCAGCCGGAGCGGTTCCGCCAGCAGGTGAATGCCGCACAGCGCAGCATAAAAATCATCCAGCGGCTGCGGCCAGGGATGCTCCGGCGCCAGCCGGTAGTCGACCGACAGCACCACACAGCCGGTGGCCTCCGCCAGCCGCCGGCAGGGGCGATCCCATGCGTCAGGCGACCCCAGCCGCCGCCGTGGGCGTACACCAGAGCCGGGCGGTTTTGCCTCTTCGCCAGCGCATAGGGTTCGTAGATCCTCACCGCGATCGGCGTGCCGTCCGCGGCGGGCAGGCTCAGGCGATGCTGATAGTGCGCATCGCGATCGCCACCCTGTTGCCGGATTAGTGACGCATCGGTGGCCTGACGCAGCCCGGCCAGCGTGTGCGGGGCAGGGACTCCGGATTGCGCCGCCAGCCAGGCGGCAACGGCGGGATCAAGCGACATGGTCTGCTCCCTGTTGCAGGAACGGCAGCAGCAGATTGCAGAACGCCTGCGGGCACTCTTCGGTAATAAAGTGGCCGCAGTCATCGACGATGGCGTGCTGCAAATCGCGGGTCACCGGCAGCAGCGTCTGATAGGGTGCCTCTGCGGTGGCGTGCCGGGCACCGATGGCCAGCACCGGCATCGCCAGCGGGGTTTGCGCCCGCTGCAGATTCTGCTGTACCGTTTCCGGGATCGCGCGATAGTAGTTAAAACCCGCGTGCAGCCTCCCTGGCGCGCTGTAGGCGTTGATATAAACCTCTGTCGCCACCGCATCGCGTCGCCACGACCAGCGGTCGAAGATATAGCTGAGGTACTGCCGTTCACGGCCAACGGTTAAGGCTTCCGGCAGATCGGCCAGCTGATTAAACATAAAGTGCCAGAGGAAAATATTCTCTTCCGGCGCGACAAAAACCGGCGGCGGCGGGGCCAGTCCCGGGATCACCGCTTCGGTCAGCACCAGCCGCTCGACCGCCTGTGGAAAATCGGCCGCCAGCGCGTAACCGACCCACATCCCGATATCGTGACCGATCAGCGCAAAGCGCGGATGCCCGAGTTGCAGCATCATCTGATGCAGGATGGCGGCAATCGCGCCGGTGTCATACCCCGCCGCCGGCGTGTCTGACTCCCCGCAACCCGGTGGGTCGATAGCAATCGCCTGAAAGCCGGCCGCGGCCAGCGCCTGCATCACATAGCGCCAGGTGTACCAGGTCTGCGGCCAGCCCGGCAGCAGCAGCACCGGTTTACCCTCGCCGGCGGTGACCAGATGCAGTTTACGGCCGGACACCTGCGGATAGTGGTGCTGCCAGCCCTGCGGCAGCATATCGGGGCTGACGGGTGAAAAGATTGTCTTCATGATGTCATCCCCAGCAGCGTACGCAGGCCAACCGGATCAAGCGGTGCGGCAGCGAAGTCGTCAAATACCGTGTCGGCAACCTCAATAATCTGGCTGCGGATAAACGCCGCGCCCTCCCGTGCACCGTCCAGCTTGTTTTTCAGGCAGCACTCCCATTCCAGCGTGGCCCAGCCCGCATAACCCTGACGGGTTAGTGTGGCGAAAATGGCCTTAAAATCGACCTGGCCGTCGCCGGTGGAACGGAACCGCCCGGCGCGGTCGGCCCACGGCTGATAGCCACCGTACATTCCCTGACGGCCGGTCGGATTAAACTCGGCGTCTTTGACGTGGAACATGCGGATGTAAGGCTGGTAAATCTCCAGAAACGCGCGGTAGTCGAGCTGCTGCAGCACAAAGTGGCTGGGATCAAACAGCATCCGGCAGCGCGGATGGTGGCCGGTGCGCTGCAGGAACATCTCAAAGCTGATGCCATCGTGCAGATCTTCACCGGGATGGATCTCAAAGCACAGATTGACGTTGTGCGCGTCGCAGGCGTCAAGGATCGGCAGCCAGCGGTGGGCCAGTTCGTCAAACGCGGTCTCTACCAGCCCGGCGGGGCGCTGCGGGAACGGGAAGATATAGGGCCAGGCCAGCGAACCGGAGAAGGTGCCAAGTTCGGTCAGCCCGAAGCGCGCCGACGCCTTTACCGCCGCCAGCATCTGACCGGCCGCCCACTGCTGGCGGGCGATGGGATTACCCTGCAGATGCGGCGGGGCGAAACTGTCGCACAGCGCATCATAGGCCGGATGTACCGCCATCAGCTGGCCGAAGATATGGCTGGTCAGTTCGCTGATTTGCAGCTGATGCCGTGCCAGCAGCTGGCGGATTTCATCGCAGTACGACTGACTTTCCGCCGCCAGATTAATATCGATAAAACGCCGGTCCCAGGCCGGGATCTGCAGCGCCCGGAAGCCGTTCTCCTGCGCCCATGCGGCCACCGCCGCCAGACTGTTAAACGGAAACGCGTCGTCGCTGTACTGAGCAAGGTGCAGGCTTGGACCCTTAATGGTTTGCATACTGAACCCCTGTTGTTTGTTGATTGACAAACAATAGGGTAAAATCAGCGTCCTGGGCAACGGCTGTTGGCCGTGTGCCGCACAATTCGCTCATCCCGCGGCGTATTTATTAGCGGATTAAGGTGCTAACAGGCTGAATAATTAGCATAATAACCGGCAACCAGCACCCAACGATGGAGCCATGATGGCGGGCAGACCAAGAGAATTTGACCGTGAGCAGGCGTTAATTGCCGCCAGAGATCTGTTCTGGCGTCACGGCTATGAGGGCACCTCGCTGGCCGATCTGGTGGCCGCGCTGGGCATTGCCTCGGCGCGTATCTATAAGGCCTTCGGTTCAAAGGAGCAGCTGTACCGTGAGGCGATCGGCCACTACGAACAGTACGAAGGAGGATTTGCCGCGCGCGCGCTGCAGCATCCGCAGATCCTCAGCGCCGTGCGCCAGATGCTGGAGCAGGCGGTAGTGCTGTACACCGACAGCGAACCGCCCGTCGGCTGTATGGTGGTCTCGGCGGCGGGCGGGCTGAGCCAAGAGAATCAGCCGCTGGCGCAGTGGCTGGCACAGCAACGTAAAGATCGTACTGCAGAAATCGTTGCCCGGCTGCAACAGGCGCAGGCGGAGGGGCAGCTGCGGGCGGAAGCGGCCGCGCAGCCGCTGGGGGAGTATTACGCCACCGTACTGCATGGTCTGTCGGTACAGGCGCGCGACGGTGCCAGCCGCGAACGGCTCAATGCGGCGGTGACCCTGGCGATGCTGCCCTTAAAGAGCCTGCTGGCCGACTGACCTTTTGTGCCGCTCATCCGTATGGGGGATTTTTTTCGCCGCTGTCCGGTGCTGAGATGATCTGACCACTCAGAATTCAGCGGAGGCGATATGGGCAGGGCACAACTTCTCACGACGGTAAGCGAGTTTTTACCGCGCGATCACGGCCACTTTATTAACGGACAACGCCGCAGCGGCAGCGGCACACGGCGGCCGGTGGTGGATCCGGCCAGCGGTAAGCGCATTGCAGAAGTGCACGACGGCGGTGCCGCAGAGGTCACCGCCGCGATGGCCGCCGCGCAGGCGGCCTTTAACGGCGAATGGGCCGCCACGCCAACGCTGGCGCGTGGCAACCTGCTGCTGAAGCTGGCCGCGGCGCTGGAGGCACATCGTGAGGAGCTGGCGCAGCTGGAAACCCTCTGCTCCGGCAAAACCATCGCGCTGTCACGCGGGCTGGAGCTGGATCAGTCGGTGGCGTTTCTGCGCTATTTCGCCGGCTGGGCCGGAAAGATTAACGGGGAAACCCTGGCGGTATCAATCCCCCCCTTCGCTGACGAGAAATACCGTGCCTTCACCGTGCGTGAACCGCTGGGGGTGGTGGTTGGCATTCTGCCGTGGAATTTTTCGATCATGATTGCGGTATGGAAGTTTGCTGCCGCGCTGATCTGTGGCAATACCGTGGTGCTGAAGCCCAGCGAGTATACCCCGCTAACCTTGCTGCGGTTGGCGGAGCTGGCGAATGAGGTGGGGTTTCCGCCCGGTACCCTGAACGTTGTCAATGGCGATGGCCAGGTGCTGGGGCCACTGTTAATTGCTCACCCCGCCTGCGGGAAGGTCAGTTTCACTGGCTCAATGAAAACCGGACGCGTGGTTGGGGACGCCGCCAGCCAGCGCGGCATCCCGGTCACGCTGGAACTGGGGGGGAAAAACGCGGCACTGTTCCTTGACGATCTTAGCGTTGAGGAGATGGTCGACGGCATTATGGAGGCGGGTTATCTCAACCAGGGGCAAATTTGCTCTTCCGCCGAACGTTTCTATCTGCCGGCAGGGAAATTAGACGCGGTGCTGCAGGCGCTCAGCCTGCGCCTGGCGGCTCTGAAGCCAGATTCGCCACTGGATGATGACTGCCTGCTCGGCCCGCTGGCCAACGCGCCGCATCTGGAAAAAGTACAGGGGCTGATTGCCGCCGCGCAGCAGGACGGAGACCGGCTGGTCTTTGGTGGTACCCGCCCGGCAGGGGAGGGATATTACCTGCTGCCGGCGGCGATCGCCGCCCGCAGCGCGGACTCCGCCATTATGCAGCAGGAAACCTTCGGCCCGGTCGGGGCCTTTCTCGCCTGGCAGCAGGAGGAACAGGCGCTGCAGTGGATTAACGACTCCCCTTACGGACTCTCCGCCAGCGTCTGGACCCACGACCTCAGCAAGGCACTGCGCTACAGCGAAGGTATACAGGCGGGCACCGTCTGGATCAACATGCATAACATCCTCGACCCGGCGCTGCCGTTTGGCGGCATCAAGGGCTCAGGCAACGGCCGCGAGTTTGGCAGCGCCTTTATTCAGGATTACACCCGGCTGAAATCAGTGATGATGCGTTACTGAACGTTAGGAGCGCGGAGGGACAAGTGTGCAGGATTCCGGGTCAGGGTCACTCCAGGTCAAACTGTGAGTTGTATCTAATCTTATGCGCAGGCCAATGGGATCAGGAGAAGTAGTCAACCCAAGAGTTAAATCACATTTACTCAGGATCGGCTTCATTCTAAACTCTTAAAGGATGATATTTTTTCTCAGGCACCAGAACACAGGGTTACTAACGTGGCAAGCGCAGACCAACTTAAAGCACTGATTAAATCGCACATCAGTCGCGATGATGGACACTTCTATTCGGTGGCCATGCAAGTTGCTGCGCACGAAGCTAAACAAGGCCATGGCCGTTTAGCCGATGAGCTGGTGAGTATGCTCGACAAAGGTAAGGCAAAACTGGCCGGTGACAAAAACGGCAAGCTTGTGCCCTTTGCCAATGCAGCCAAATCGCGAACCGATCTTGGGAACCTGCTGAACGTAAGCGAGCCGGATTATCGCCTCTCAGATGTTGTGCTTGAAAAATCTGCGGAAGCACAGTTAAACCGCCTTGTTCGCGAACAGCGAATGATGGCGCGCATCCGTGAACACGGCCTTTCGCCGCGGCGTAAAGTTCTGCTGGTCGGCCCGCCGGGAACGGGAAAAACGCTTACCGCTTCCGCTCTGGCCGGTGAACTCGGTATCCCGTTGTTTCAGGTACGCTTCGATGCTCTCATCACCAAGTTTATGGGCGAAACCGCCGCCAAGCTTCGCCAGGTGTTCGACGCTATGGCGGATATTCGCGGGGTCTATTTTTTCGATGAATTCGATGCTATTGGCTCACAGCGCAGCCTGGCGAATGACGTTGGTGAAATTCGTCGAGTACTGAACAGCTTTCTGCAAATGATCGAGCAGGATAATTCTAATAGCGTGATTGTTGCCGCCACTAACCATCCGGAAATCCTTGATTACGCACTCTTCAGGCGATTTGATGATGTGATTGAATACCATTTGCCAACGCCGGAACAGGGAATGGATCTGCTTAGGGTAAGACTGGGTGCCTTTAGTCCAAAACCCTTCAGGAAGACTGGCCTGCCAGCCCTGCTCGATGGGCTGAACTATGCGGAAATTTGCCGGGCGGTGGATGAGTCGATCAAAGATGCGTTAATGAGCGACCGTACTACGGTTGATGTCACTCTGCTCAGACATGCGCTGGAAGAACGGCATCAGATTAGCCTAAAGCTTGCGAAAAATGGAAATAAGAATCTGAATCATGACGGAACCAGCCGCAAATAAACGACCGCATTTCATTCTCCCGAGTACTGCAAAGAACGAACCTTTTACCACTCCTCCTTCGGTTAGTAGTGGCTCTCCTCCATTGCCTGAGAGAGATCGTCAGCAGCACGGGCAAATGCTCAGTGGCCAGCTTAAGCAGGTAAGTGAGAAGGCGGAGCAGGCTCGGGATCAGCAGAGAGCAGCGGCATTGCAAAGCGGTATTGGTATACAGGTTGAGTTTGTTGGTCAGGCAGACGTTGCCCTGGCCTTTGAGAGCCTCAGCAACGAACGAAGTCGTGACCGCTCCAGGAACATTGAAGTACTGAGCCTGCACGTCAGTGAAGAAAATATTACCTCGGCAAACGTCTTCATCCCTGACGGTAAAATAAGCCACTTTGAGAAATACCTGAAAGCCTATCTGGAAGACAGGCGGAGCGTAAGTGGCGTTTCACTCGCACACAAGCCATTAATTAATACCCTCTCTGCTATCCGTCTCTCCACTATTCGCTCTCTCTGGACGGATGATGATGAGTTGTTGCCAACCGATCAGGAAGAATCGTTCTGGTGGGAAGTCTGGCTGCCGGTGCGTGGTAATCGTGACGCCGTTCTCGCCGATTTTCGCACAATAATCTCAACGACAGGCTGTAAGGCCAGCGGGCATGCCGTTACTTTCCCGGAGCGAACGGTTACCTGGATGTTTGGTTCGCAGCGTGAGTTTTCCCGTTCAGGACTGCTTCTCAACTGCGTGGCAGAGCTGCGCCGGGCAAAAGAGACAGCAGAGTTCTTCACACGTGAATCCCTAAATGAGCAGAGCTTGTGGGCTGAAGAAATGCTGGGACGCCTGCGCGTACCAGTTGAGCGGGAGGCCATCCCTTATGTTTGCCTGCTCGACTCGGGCCTAAATCGTGCCCATCCTCTGATTTCCCCGTTGGTGCATGAAGATGACGTTTATGCCGCTGACGAGGCCTGGGGAACGGACGATCGCATCAATCACGGCACCGGACTTGCCGGGCTGGCACTGTATGGCGACATGTTTGACGTATTAGTTTCTCAGGGGGAGTTCGGTATTAACCATCGTCTGGAATCTGTAAAGCTTTACTCAGCGTCCGGAGAACAAAATGGCGACGCCCACGATCATGCTTATCTGTTCAGCATGGCCGTGACGCGTCCGGAGATTCGTTTTGCAGAGAGAAAGCGGGTATTCAGCTCGGCGGTAACGGCTACAGACTATCGCGATTTTGGTAAACCTTCAGCGTGGTCTGCAATGGTAGATTCTCTGGCTGCTGACTCAGGAGCGGAACCTGCTTTTCCGCGGCTGTTTGTCCTGTCTGCCGGTAACATCTTCAATTCTGACCACTGGCAAAGATACCCGGACAGCCTTTCAGTAAATCGTATCATTCTGACCACTGGCAAAGATACCCGGACAGCCTTTCAGTAAATCGTATCCACGATCCGGCGCAGGCGTGGAATGCTCTGACGGTGGGGGCCAGCACCAGAAAAACCTCGCTGGATGAACCCGGATTTAACGTGCTGGCGGCTGAAGGTGGCTTGAGTCCATTCACCTCAACTTCATCTGGCTGGGACAACGTCTGGCCGCTTAAGCCGGATGTTGTATTCGAAGGCGGTAATGCCGGTACTGATGGCACAATGTCTGATAACTTCGACAGCCTGGAGCTATTGACGGCAAACGCCCGGTTTCACCGGAATTTATTTACCACTATCAACGCCACCAGTGCGGCTTCTGCCCTGGCTGCCAGCATGGCCGCGAAGCTGATGGCTCATTTTCCGGACCTTCGCCCTGAAACCATCCGCGGTTTGATGACGCATTCAGCTCGCTGGACGCCAAAAATGCTGGAAATGTATCCGCCGAACAATCAGGCAGGGTATGCAAGGCTCATCAGGCACTGTGGTTGGGGTATACCCGATCAAAATCTTGCCATGTGGAGCGTCAACAACAGCCTGTCCCTGATTGAAGAAAGCAGCCTGCGACCCTATCAGAAAACCCATGAGGGTATTAAAACCCATCAAATGAACGTTCATGCACTTCCCTGGCCTGTCCAGGAGTTGCTTGAGCTTCGTGATACGCCTGTTGAAATGAGGGTGACTCTTTCTTATTTCATTGAGCCCAACCCATCGTCACGAGGGTCTGTGTCAAAATTCTATTACCCTTCGCATCGTTTGCGTTTCGCGATGAAGCGCCCTACAGAACAGTTCGATGATTTCAGAGCACGTATTAATGCTGCCGCCCAGGTTGTGGGCGAAGAGGCAATGGCTTCAGGTAATGATAGAAACTGGCTGCTGGGTAAGACTCAGCGCCATAAGGGCTCGCTTCATCAGGACATCTGGCAGGGCACCGCTGCTGAATTGGCTAACTGTGGCTTTCTGGCCGTATTTCCGGGGCAGGGATGGTGGAGAACTCGTCAGGCGCTTGAAAAATATGATTCGGAAGCGAGATACAGCCTGATCGTATCCATCCATGTGCCGGGCACTGAAGTAGACCTTCTGACCCCTGTTCAATCTCAAATTGATGCGCTAATCGCAAACCCTGTTGCAATACCGATCTGATCTTCAGCATCCTGAAGAGAATCCCTGTGGTTCCTCAGATCTTTTGCCCCACCAGCCTCGCTGCTTAAACAAGCGGTTCGAACATCTCCGTCATCGCCCGCCGGTTAGCGGATTGGCTGCCCTTCAGCCACACCAGCCAGATTTCGGCGGCACCCTGACCGTCAGCCAGTGGCCAGGCGCGCACGCTGTCGCGCCCCGGCATGCTCGCCAGCATGCTGGCCGGCACCAGCGCCAGCCCGGCACCGGCGCTGACGCAGGCGACGATGCCGTGATAGGACTCCATCTCAAAAATTTTACCCGGCACCGCGCCGTCGCGGGCAAACCAGTTCTCAAAGCGCCGTCGATAGGAGCAGTTGGCGCGAAAGGCGTAGACAGTCGCGCCGGAGATGCTGGCGGCGTCCGGCACCGGCGGGTGATGGAGCGCCGAGATCAGCACCAGCTCTTCGGCAAACACCGCCACCCCCTCAAGCTGCGGATGCCTGGGCGGGCCGTCAACAAAGGCGGCGCTGTAGCGGCCGCTCAGCACGCCGTCAATCATCGCCCCGGACGGGCCGGTGGTCAGGTCCAGCTCTACCTGCGGCCAGCGCTGATGATAGCGCGAAATCAGCGGCGGCAGGCGCACGGCGGCGGTGCTCTCAATCGACCCCAGCGTAAAAATGCCGCCCGGCTGCTGGCCGGAGACGCAGGCGCGCGCCTCGTCCGCGAGCGCCTGCAGCCGCCTTGCGTAGTCGAGCAGCGTGCGGCCGCTGTCGGTTATATGCAGCCGCAGCTTCTCGCGGCGAAACAGTTCGCAGCCCAGCTCCTCTTCCAGCTGGCGCAGGCGGGTGGAGACGTTCGACGGCACGCGGTGCAGCTTCCCGGCGGCGGCGGTAATGCTGCCCTCTTCGGCCACGGTGCGAAATACCTCCAGCTGGGTCAGATCCATCATCTTTCTCTTTTTAGTACGGTTATTTTCTTAATTATTCATTTTTCATGAAGGTATCGCAAGCCTATGATAAGTCCATTCGAAGCTGGCGCTGGCTGCCATACTTCACAGTCAACTCTGATAAAAGGTGCCAATCATGACCCAGACAACCGTCGCCGTATCCCGTAACCCCGCAACCGGTGAAGAGCTGGCGCGCTATCCGTTTGCCAGCCAGGCCGACGTGGACGCCGCGCTGGCGCAGACGGATGCTGCCTTTAAGGCCTGGCGCAGCCGTCCGGTAGCCGATCGCGCGCAGCTGCTGCGCACCATGGCCGGGGCGATCCGTCAGCACGCCCGGCCGCTGGCGGAGATGATGACCGCCGAGATGGGCAAGCCGATCGACCAGGGGCTGGCTGAAGTGGAGAAGAGCGCGAAGCTGTGCGACTGGTACGCCGAGCACGGCCCGGCCTATATCGCGCGCGAACCGACGCTGGTGGAAGGTAACAAAGCCTTTGTTGACTACCTGCCGCTGGGCCCGGTGCTGTCGGTGATGCCGTGGAACTTCCCGATCTGGCAGGTACTGCGCGGCGCGGTGCCGATCCTGCTCGGAGGCAACAGCTACCTGCTGAAGCCGGCCCCTAACGTTATCGGCTGCGCGCTGCTGCTGCAGCAGGTGCTGCAGGATGCCGGCGTACCGGTCGGTCTGTTTGCGGTGATCAACGCCGGTAACGACGGCGTGGCGCAGGCGATCCGCGACCCGCGCATCAAAGCGGTCACCGTCACCGGCAGCGTGCGCGCCGGTTCGGCGATTGCCGCGCTGGCCGGTGCCGCCATCAAAAAATGCGTGCTGGAGCTGGGCGGTTCGGACGCCTTTATCGTGCTGGCGGATGCGGACATTGATGCTGCGGTAAAAGGCGCCATCACCGGGCGCTTCCAGAACAGCGGCCAGATCTGTATCGCCGCCAAGCGCATTATCGTGGAGGAATCGGTGTATGACACCTTCCGCGACAAGTTTGTCAGCGCGGTTGAGGCAATGAAAATTGGCGACCCGCGTGAAAGCGGCGTCTGGATCGGCCCGATGGCGCGTTACGATCTGCGCGACGAGCTGGACGGTCAGGTACAGGCGACCCTGCGCGAAGGCGCTGAACTGCTGCTGGGCGGCAAGCCGCTGCCGGGCGTGGGTAACTGGTATGCGCCAACGGTGCTGGCTAACGTCACGCCGGCGATGACCAGCTTTAAGCAGGAGCTGTTTGGCCCGGTCGCCTCGCTGGTGGTGGCAAAAGATGCCGATCACGCCATTGAGCTGGCTAACGACTCCGAATTTGGCCTGGGCGGCAGCCTGTGGAGCCGCGATCTGGAGAAAGCGCAGCAGCTGGCGTCGCGCGTGGAGACCGGCGGCATGTTTATCAACAGCCCGAGCTTCTCCGACCCACGCGTGCCGATCGGCGGAGTAAAAAACAGCGGCTTTGGCCGCGAGCTGTCGCATTTTGGCCTGCGTGAGTTTACCAATCCGCAGACGGTGTGGATTGAACAACCTTAAAACCCCGGCCCCGTCACCCGACGGGGCCGATTTATCTCCGACGATAACCACATCCCGCCATCTGAACCAGCGGCAACGTCGAGGATTTACGGGCCTTCTGAGAGTTATCACTTCCCCTTAACGCCTGACCTGAGCCGGTTGCCGGCGAAGCCTGGGGTGTTTTTCTGACTGACCTGTGACTTATCAGCTGCGCCGTCAGCAGCAGGCTCCGGTCTGAACGCGGCAGGAATCCCCGTCCTTCAGGGCGTGAAGGATATCAGGCAATACGTGTCAGTGGCGTCCGTTGCGCCTGCCAGCCCAGTTCTGGCGCGATCAGCGTCGCAAAGTCGGTGAGGATCTGCCGGTACTCCGCCGCGCTGAACTCATACGGCAGCTCCAGCCGCAGCTCGTCCACCTGATGCAGCACCGGATCGTTCACCAGCCGTTCGATAATCTCCTCTGCGCTACCGACGATATCCTTTGAGAACAGCGTGCGGCGTTCGCCCTGCGGGGCGAGCGTCCGCGCGTGGCGGCTGGCGGCAAACCCGGCGTAACGGCGGCGGCTGGCCTCGCTGGCACCGTCGGTGGGGACGATCACCCGTCCTGCCGCGATGCGCGGCGGGCGTGCGCCGGCGGGCAGGTTCTCGCGGTAGGCCTTGAGCTGCGCCAGCTGCGCGGTGTGGTAGTCATCGGTATTTTCACCGGAGGTGAGGTTGCCGATCAGCAGGTTAAAGCCGTTGGCCGCCGCCCAGCTGACCGAACGCAGCGAGCCGCCGCCGTACCACAGCCTGTCCGCCAGCCCCGGCGACTGCGGGTGCAGGCGCGGACGCTGCTGGTTGCCCGGCGAAACGATAGTTTCCCCCTCCGGGCCGAGATAGTGGCCGCGCAGATTGTCCTGCAGCTGCTTAACGCGACCATACGAATAGTCCTGCTGCTGCCAGTCATCAAAGAACACCGACGGCCCGATAAGCTCCAGATGGTTAGGCTTACCGGCGCTCAGTCCGGCGTTCAGCCGCCCGCCGGAGAGGACGTCAACGGTCAGCAGATCTTCCGCCAGCCGGAACGGATTCTCATAGCCCATCTGGATCACCGCGGTACCCAGTTCTATGCGCCGGGTGCGCTGGCTGGCGGCGGCGAGGAAGGTGCTGGCCGACGACACGCCGTGCTCGAGGTGGCGCTGGCGCACCCAGGCCCCGTTAAACCCGAGCGCCTCGCCCAGTTCGAACAGCTGCAGCGTCTCCTCCAGCCCCTGCAGCGGCGTTTCATCCGGGTAATTGCCGGGGGTGAGAAATGCGATATGTGAAATTGCCAGTTTTGCCATAAAAGTACCCACGCAGTCCTTGTATTCGCCTGTGCTCCACCGGGCCGGGAGCGACCTGCGATGGAGTGTGTCCTGACCGTCGGCGCAGGGGAAATAAGCAATCCGGCAGTCGATATGCAAAAAATGACAACCGTCTCCTGACCGGTGACGCCCCCTGAACCGATACGCGGCAGTTACCCGCCAGAGCTGCGGTGCGGGTTATTCAGGTTTGGTCGGCCACTGCCGGTTAAATCATTCACGTGAAATTACCGGCAATTGTTTTGCGCTTTAAGCATTTGTCACTCCCTCCCGCTTCAATTATTGTGCGGCCTTACCTCTTTTTTCTGAGTTAATTCCTCGGGCAGCAAGAGAAATTTGCGCCTGCTGGCTCATGCGCAACTGTATACTAAAGATAATCGGGAGTAGGGATGAAAGCGTTAATTAAGGCTGCCGCGCTGGCGGTATTTGGCATAAGTGCCATCACCGTTGCGGCGGCGGAGGATAACAGCGTATTACGTTACGCCATCTGGAGTAATCCCAACGGTACGTTTCATCCCACGCTCTATTTTTCTAATTATGACCGCGCCGTCATTTTCACCGTATACAGCCGCCTGTTTATCCTGGATCCGCAGCAGAAGCCGGTGCCGTCGCTGGTGGAAAAATATGATTATTCTGCCGACGGTAAAACGCTGACCCTGCATCTGCGCCCTGGCGTCAAATGGCACGACGGCCAGCCGCTGACCGCCGAAGACGTCGCCTTTACCTACGCCAGCGAAGCCTCGCCGGACTTTCCGCGCGATCGCCCGGATTTTGTTAAGCGCCTGGCAGGGTTTGACGACGTTGATAGCGGTAAAGCGCAGGCGCCGTCCGGGATTAAGGTGATCGATCCGCTAACCGTCAGCTTCACCTTTACCGCCCCTTACTCCGGTGCGCTGGCACACTTTGCCGATAAGCCGGTGCTGGCAAAACATATCTGGCAGAAGGTGCCGGTTAAAGAGTGGAACAAAGCCAGCCAGCTGCTGCGCCATCCGGTCGGCAGCGGACCTTATAAATTCGTTGAATTTATCTCCGATCGGTACGTTAAGCTGGAGCGTAATGACGACTACTTTGGCGACAAAGCCAGAGTGAAGACGCTGATTTTCAAAGTATCCAGCGCGCAGACGGTGCAGAATGAAATCATCAACGGCGATATTGATATCGCCGAGCTCTCCAGCTGGAATCCGCGCGATCTGGCCGCTTACCAGAAGGCCGGCATCCGCGTCGAGGAGCAGCGCGGCACCACCGCCCAGTATCTGTCGCTGGACACCACTAACGGCAAGCTGCAGGACCGCCGTGTGCGCCAGGCGCTGGCGTATGGCATTAACCGCCAGGCGATCGTCGACAAGCTGCTGGCCGGTCACGGTCAGGTGTTTAACACCAAAGAGAGTCCGCAGAGCCCGTTCTATCCGTCAGGCTTAAACCCGTATGCCTACGACCCGCAAAAAGCAAAAGCGCTGCTGAAAGAAGCGGGCTGGGTGGACAGCAACGGGGACGGCATCGTCGAAAAAGACGGTAAGCCGTTTACCCTGACTATCGATTACCCGACCGGCAACCGCACCCGCGAACTCACGGCACCGATTATTCAGCAGAACCTGAAGGCGGCAGGCATTAACGTGGTGCTGAACGCCGCAGACTTTAACGCCACCCTGTCGATCCTGCAGGACGGCCAGCGGAAATACGACGGCCTGCTGATGGGGGGGACGTTCCGTCCTGGCGTTTACGATAATAATTTCTGGTGGGAACGGTTTAAATCACCGCAGCTGGATAAGTTCGCGGATGAATTTAATTCGACCATCGACCCGGCGGCGTTAAAAACCAGCGTCGGCGGCTGGCTGCGGGACATTAATACCGAAGTGCCGCACGTCTGGCTTTATATTCCCAACGAGGGCTACGTGCTGAGTAAACGGGTGACGCATTATCACTCCTGGGCTTATGAACCTTTTGCTGACGTCAGCAGCTGGACGGTTCAACCTTAAGCCTGTGCACTTCCCGCGCTGACGGGCGGGAAGCGGTTATTTATTTACGGAATACGGAACCTGCGATGCTGCGTTATCTCTTCCACCGGTTGCTGATCTCGGTGCCGGTGCTGGTCGGTATTTCCCTGATCGTCTTTTTCCTGATCAAACTGCAGCCCGGTGACCCACTGGCCGGCATGATTTCGCCGGAAACCACGCCGCAGCAGAAAGAGGAGATGATGCGCGCGGCGGGCTACCGCGATCCGCTGTGGCAGCAGTACGGCCGCTGGGCGCTGCAGGTGCTGCAGGGCGACCTCGGCCACTCGACGCAGAACGGCGTGGCGGTACTGACGCTGATCGCGGAACGGCTGAGCAACACCTTTCTGCTGGCCGGCGGCTCGCTGATGATCGCCCTGCTGATTGCCTGGCCGCTCGGGGTGTGGATCGGCCTTGCGCGCGGCGGTAAAACCGACCGGCTGGTGGCGCTGTACTACTTTATTACCGTCTCTATCCCGGTGTTCTTCACCGCCATTCTGCTGGTCAAGCTGTTCGCCATGAACCTGCGCTGGCTGCCGGTTTCCGGTGCCACCACGCTGGGCGTCACCCTGACCGGCACTGACTATCTGCTGGACGTGCTGCGTCACCTGTTGCTGCCGGCCGCCGCGCTGGCGGTGGCGAACATCGCCATCTTCAGCCGCTATCTGCGTGCGGCGATTGACGACATGATCCGCCAGCCTTTTGTCCGCGCGCTGTTTGCCCGCGGGCTGCCGCTGCGGCGGGTGATTTTTCCGCATCTGATTAAAAACACCGCCCGACCGCTGATCACCCTGTTCTGCCTGGAGCTGCCCGCGCTGCTCTCCTCAACGCTGCTGACCGAAATCATCTTTAACTGGCCGGGCGTCGGGCGGCTCAGTTTTGATGCCATCCAGGCGCGGGACTATCCGCTGCTGATGGGCATCGTGCTGTTTCTGGCCGTGGTCACGCTGCTGATTAATCTGCTGGCCGATATTCTCTACGCCGCGGTTGACCCGCGCATAAGGATCCGATGAGCGCTGAAACTGACTACGCTGCGCCGGTGGGGCGGGCATCACGCCCCGCGTTGCTGCGCGACGGCTTTTTTCTCAGCGGGGCGGCGATCCTGCTGCTGCTGGTTGCTCTGTCGTTGCTGGCGCCATGGCTGACGGGGCACAGCCCGGATGAAGCCGACCTGTTTGCCATTGAATCACCGCCTGATGCGGTCTACTGGCTGGGCACTGACGAGATTGGCCGCGATGTGCTGGCCCGGTTGCTGTACGGCGGCCAGGTGTCGATCTTTGTGGCGCTGGCGGCGGTGCTGTTTCAGGGGGCGATTGGCATCACGCTGGGCAGCCTGGCCGGGTACTGCGGCGGTCGGGTGGACGGCGTGATTATGCGGCTGATCGATATCGTGATGTGTTTCCCGTTTTACGCCATGGCCATCACCCTGGCGGCGATTCTGGGCGCCAGCCTGTGGAACGTGATTTTTATTATCGGCATCCTGCACTGGACCGGGCTGGCGCGGCTGGTGCGTGCCGAACTGCTGGCGCTGCGCGAAAGCGGTTATGTGCTGGCAGCGAAAGCGATCGGCGTGGGGGGGCTGACCATTATCCTCCGCCATCTGCTGAGAAATGCCTGTGCGCCGGTACTGATCAACCTGACGCTGGCGGTGGCCAACGCCATTCTCGCCGAAGCGGCGCTGAGCTTTATTGGCCTTGGCGTCAGACAGCCGCAGCCGTCTTGGGGCAATATGCTCTCTGCCGCGCAGAGCCTGCGGGTGATCGACGGCGAATGGTGGCTGTGGGTGCCGCCGGGGCTGGCCATCGTGCTGATGGTCCTCAGTATTAATCTGATTGGCGAGGGTGTTGGCCGGGTGCTTAACCCGCGTCCGGCCGCCCCCGTCCGCGATATCGCATTGCGATAAACCTCAAAAACCGGAGTCTGCTATGAGCCATATTACCGATCCTGACCTGAGCGAAGACGAGATCCGCCTGGCGGCACAACTGGACAACTGGTTTGACGCCCACCGCGAAGAGTTTGTGCAGGACCTGCTGCAGTGGGTCGCCCACCCGAGCATTGCTGATGAGAAACTGGCGCAGCCAGGCAAACCCTTTGGTGCCGCAGTGGATGAGGTGTTTCACCATGTGCTGGCACGGGCGCAGGCGCTGGGTTTCAGCACTGAAAACCATGACG
This sequence comes from Erwinia sp. B116, assembly GCF_002865965.1. Taxonomy (NCBI): domain Bacteria; kingdom Pseudomonadati; phylum Pseudomonadota; class Gammaproteobacteria; order Enterobacterales; family Erwiniaceae; genus Erwinia; species Erwinia sp. B116. Next base: position 171,978 of record NZ_JRZZ01000001.1, on the reverse strand, counting down.
GCTATGCGATATCGATCTACGCCGACGATCGCGAAGGTGTCCCGGAGATCGGTCTGGTCTCCCATCTCGACGTGGTGCCGCCGGGGGATAACTGGCAGTACGCGCCATTCGAACCCTTTGAGAAGGAGGGTTTTGTGATTGGCCGTGGCGCGTCAGATAACAAAGGCCCGGCGCTGGTTGATCTCTACCTGTTGCGCGCGTTCCGCGACCTCGGGATTACCCTCAGTCACAAACTGCGGATTATCTACGGCGGAGCGGAAGAGATCGGCATGAATGATATCCGTTACCTGGCGCAGCACGGCACGTTGCCGCGCTTCTCGCTGATCACCGATGGCGGCTTCCCGGTTAACTATGCGCAGAAAGGCGGGCTGAACCTGGCGCTGCATATTCCGGCCGGGCCGCTGCTGACGGGGTTGCGCGCAGGGGTGGCAGAAAATGCCGTCCCTTCCAGCGCTGCGCTGCACTTCCCGGTTGCACAGCGGGCGCAGGTGAGCGCCGCGCTGGCGACGCTGGGCGAGGCGCAGCGTGCGGTGCTGACGCTGGAGGAGGCTGAAGGCGGGCTGCGGCTGGTGGCGCAGGGCAAATCCGGCCATGCCGCCTTCCCGGAGGGCACGCAGAATGCGATTCCGCTGCTGCTGGACGCGCTGCTTGCCGCGGGGCTGCTGGATGACCCTGCCGACCTGCGCGCGGCGCAGCTGGTCAGCAAGCTGCTGGCCGACCCGTGGGGAGAGGGCGCGGGGATCGCCGCCGAAGACGCCGCCACCGGTAAACTGACCCTTAATGGCGGGCTGGCGATCCCGGCGGAGGTCGGCTTTGAGCTCTGGCTGGATATCCGCTACCCGCTGGCGGCCGACTCCGCCGCGCTGCAGGCCAGCCTGCGCACGGCAGTGGAAGCCACTGGCGGTTCGCTGCGCGTGCTGCGTGACGATGCGCCGATGCATATCGACAAAAACAGCCCGCTGGTACAGCAGCTGCTGCACACCTACGACGCGGTAGCGCAAACCCGCTCTGAACCCTTCTCAATGGGCGGCGCCACCCACGCCCGCGTGCTGCCCAACTCGATCACCTTTGGGCCGGGCTTCAGCCGCCACGCTGGCGGCACGTTTAAAGGACAGGCTACCGACCTGCGCCCGGACTTTATCCGCGCCGGGCATGGCTCCCCGCACGGCCCGGACGAATTTGTGGTGCTCGATAACCTGAAACGCGGCTTCGGCGTCTACGGCATCACGCTGCCGCGGCTGGATCGCTGGTTGCAGGACGGGCTGGCCGGTGATGTCTGATCCGCAGCCCCTGCTCAGCGTTGAACGTCTGAGCATTATCTATCAGGGCGATCGGGGGCGGGTCAGTGCGGTGGATAACGTCAGCTTTGATCTTGCGGCCGGGGAAATTCTGGCGCTGATCGGCGAATCCGGTGCCGGTAAATCGGCGGTGGCCCAGGCGATCCCCGGCCTGCTGCCGGCCAGCGCACGCGTCAGCGGCAGCCTGCGGCTGAACGGCCGCCAGCTGTTAAGCCTTGGCCGCGCCGGGCGCACCGCGCTGCGCGGCCGTGAGGTGGCGATGGTGTTTCAGGACCCGGCGGCGGGGCTCGATCCGGTTTTCACCATCGGCAGCCAGCTGGATGAGGCGCTGGCGGCGGCGCAGCCCGCGCTCAGACGCGCTCAGCGCCGTCAGCAGGCGCTTATGCTGCTGGAACAGGTGAGTATTCCTGATGCGCAGCAGCGGCTGCAGCACTACCCCCACCAGTTTTCCGGCGGCCAGCTGCAGCGCATTATGATCGCCATCGCGCTTGCCGGCAGGCCAGCGGTGCTGATCGCCGATGAACCGACCACCGCGCTGGACGTCACCACCCAGCGCGAAATCCTCGATCTGCTGCACCGTCTGAACCGGCGGTACCGCATGGCGATTCTGCTGATCACGCACGACCTTGGCGTGGTCGCCGATATTGCGCAGCGGGTGGTGGTAATGCGTGCGGGAAGGGTGGTGGAAACGCAGCCGGTGGACGCGCTGTTTGCCGCCCCCGAACAGCCTTATACGCGTCAGCTGCTGGCGGCGCAGCCGGGCAGTGACGGGCCGGACGCACGCGCGGCGCTGACTGATGCGGTCCCGCTGCTTGAGGTGAGGGATCTGACGATCGCCTGGCGTGAAGGTTTCGGCCGCCGCCGGGAGGTGGTGCACGGTGTCTCCTTTTCACTGCATAAAGGTGAATTCCTCGGGCTGCTGGGCGAGTCCGGTTCCGGAAAAACAACGATTGGCCGCACGCTGCTGGGCACCGCCACGGCAGAGAGTGGCAGTATCCGCTTTAACGGTGAGCCGCTTACCGGGAGACGCAGCGACCCCCGCGACAGGATTGGCGCGGTATTCCAGAACCCGCTGAGTTCGCTTAACCCGCGCCTGACGCTCGCCCAGTCAATTGCCGAGCCGCTTACCACCCACCGTTCGCTGAGCGCGCGGGAGGTCGCGCAGCGGGTGGCTACGCTGCTGGATCAGGTCGGGCTTCCTGCCGGATGGCAGCAGCGCTATCCGCACGAGATCTCCGGCGGTCAGTGCCAGCGGGTGGCCATCGCCCGTGCGCTGGCGCTGAAGCCACAACTGCTGATTGCCGATGAACCGACCTCGGCGCTGGACGTCTCCATCCAGCAAAGCATCCTGCAGCTGTTGCGCGATCTGCGCGACGAGTACCACTTTGCCTGCCTGTTTATCAGCCACGATCTCGGCGTGATTAACAGCCTGTGTCATTCCGTGATGGTGCTGAAGCAGGGGCGGATAGTGGAGCAGGGCAGTACCCGGACGATCTTCAGCCAGCCGCAGCACGACTACACCCGCAGCCTGATCGCCAGCATTCCACGGCCTGACCCGGCGTATCAGCGGGGGCGGCGGGCGGAAAGAGAACAGCAGTGAGGTTCCTGAAAGAAATTAGGCGCAGGTCTGAAAATTCTGAATCCTGCGTCTGGAATAAAGTAAAAATTTAAAAAAGAGAGCGTTTAACCTGTTGATGGCCTGATATTTAATCAATGAGTTTTTTGTGTTGTTTTAAAACGCTCGTCTTTAATTTTAATGTTTTTCATCTAACCACACATAAAATTTGGCATTTTATGAAAAAACAAATCCGGTGATTGTTATATTGTCGTTGTTGCTCAAAATTTATACAGCGGCAATTACATGTCTGGATTGTCATAGTGCTTAAAATCTAATTTGATTTTATAGTCAGATTAGCGATCTAAGGTGGTTAGTTATGTCAGCATTCACTAAATTACAGTACCCGATTATCCTCGTTCATGGATTCAATGGTTTTAATAAAATCGCCGGAGTCTACCCCTATTTTTTTGGTATTCAGAGCGCGTTAGAAAAGGCAGGTGCTACGGTATTTACTGCCTCTTTATCCGCTGAGAACAGTAATGAAGTACGCGGTGAGCAACTGCTACAATTTGTAAAACAGGTGCTCCAGAAAACCGGTGCAAAAAAGTCAATCTGATAGGTCACAGCCAAGGCGCTCTGACCAGCCGCTATGTTGCTGCAACCCATCCGCAACTGACGGCATCGGTTACGTCAGTATGTGGCGTCAACTTTGGTTCAGAGATCGCCGGTCTGGTTCGTCTGGCGGTCAAACCCGGCCACCTTCCTGAAGTCATTGTCAGTGCGGTGATGAATGCGCTGGGTTCGGTATTGTCTGTCATCACCGGTCACCCTTGTTTACCCCAGGACAGTGTGGCGGCGCTTGATGCACTCACCACTGAAGGGGTGGCCAGATTTAATGCCAGATACCCGCAGGGCTTACCCGCGAAATTCGGTGGTGAGGGTCAGGAATTTGAGAATGGCGTCTATTATTATTCCTGGGGTGGGGTGATAGATTACAACCCATTTGAACAGGGTCTTAATAATATTGATCCGATACATATTGCACTGGTTGCGCTCTCATTTTTCTTCACCAAAGAACACGCTCAGAACGATGGCCTGGTTGGGCGCTACAGCACGCACCTCGGTAAAGTTATCCGCTCAGACTATTCCATGGATCATATGGATGCCGTTAATCAAATTGCCGGCGTTGTTACCTGCAGCACTGACCCGGTTAAACTGTTTGTTGACCATATGGCGCGTCTGAAATCAAAAGGGCTATAAAGTATGGCAGCGGTCCGATCGCCAGTATTTTACGTTACGTCATGATACATAAATTAAAACATTGTGTGTTGTAACGCATAAACTTAACGAGCAGGATAAAAAAGCATTAACTCAACAAGGAGTAAGTTATGTATACCATTGACTACAATACTTATCGCTCAATAGCCGGCTTTAACCGTCGGGTGCGTTTTCTGGTTCTGCACTATACGGCGGAAAACTTTCGCGATTCCGTCACCAGCCTGACGGGTAAGGCAACCAGCGTGCACTATCTGATCCCCGATCCCTCGGAAGCGACCTGGATCGCTGCCGGTTATAAAACGCTGAAGATTTTCAATCTGGTCGATGAGAACGAACGGGCATGGCACGCCGGGGTCAGCAGCTGGGCAGGGCGCAGCAACCTTAACGACACCTCAATTGGTATTGAGATCGTCAATCTGGCAACGGAAAATAACGGCGTGTTCACTTTCCCACCCTACAATCCGCAACAGATTGAGGCGGTGAAACAGCTGGCGCTCAATATTATCCAGCGTTATCCGGATCTGTCGCCGGTTAACGTGGTCGGCCACAGCGATATCGCGCCCGGCAGAAAGAGCGATCCGGGGGCGCTGTTTCCGTGGAAAGCGCTTTATGATGCGGGAGTCGGTGCCTGGTACGACGATGCCACGAAACAGAAGTATCAGACGCAGTTCTGCAATACGCTGCCGCAGCAGGCAGATATTATCGCAAAGCTGCAGAAATATGGTTATGACACCTCGGGGGCAACCACTCCGGCAGGTTATCAGAACCTGATCAGGGCGTTTCAGCTGCATTTCCGGCCATCGAACTACTGCGGCTGTATGGATGGGGAAACCACCGCAATTCTCTGGGCTTTAGTGGAAAAGTACTTTTAATTAATCAAGGTGGCAGAGGGTTGATTCGACATCTGACTCTCTTCATCCAAAACATTCTGAACCTGCAGTACAGGTTTTTCTGAGGGAATTTCCATATCGCGCTATCAGCACGGCAGCGATATGGGAATTCATGTGAAATAATTTTTTTCTCCGGTGATGCTTAAAGACACATATTTTTTTGAAAAAGCGTGCTGCTGTTGATACGTTTTTTGCAGTCCTGAATTATTTATGATTCTACGGAGAGGGTATGAGCAATCCAGCGCTTTTTTTCCTGATAGCGATCTTTCTGTGCGTGAAATGCTTTGCGGCGAACATGGAAAGTGACCTGAGCAAAGTCAGTGTTTTCTCAATGGGCTATAACGGATTTTATCCGAAAATTATGCCACAGCAAAAACTATACGAAGAAGCACTTTCCAGCGAAAACGCAGTCAGGATCTTTGAAATTATCCTTTCCGATCGTGCATCTACCCCGGAGAGTAAAATGTACGCATTCTGTGGCTTGCGCCATAAAGGAGTACTTCTCCGGGATGACGATCTTAAGAAATTTGATACATTAGACGTTAATGTACTGAAAGCAGATGTCATTACTAAATGGAAGTTTAACGCTTTGCGTGAAAGCGTTAATAAAAATGACTGCGGTTAACCGGGAAGGAATAATAAAAAAAATCTTCGCTCAGGCAGGATCACAGAAATACCCGGTGATATCAAATGGGAAGGTGGTCGGGAATCCGGCAACTTTTCCCACCCCTGACGGGAGTCGCCTCAGAAGGTCAGCCCGCCATAGAGAAATTTTCCGCGTTCCTGTGCAATCGCCGCCAGCGCCGCTTCAGCCGGATCTTCCAGCAGCGTCTGGATCAGCACGCCAAGATAGCAGGCGGCCAGCACCGCGGTAGAGATGTCCGTGCTGAAAAATCCACGCTCCTGCTCCAGCCGCATATTGCGTGAAATCCACTTCAGCAGGTTATTGCGGGTAGCCTCCCCCTGCGGCTGCTGGAACAGGCTGATGCGGGTCAGGTGGCGGTGGGTGGTGAAGAACTCCAGATAGCGATGAAAGCTGTTAATGATGTTTTTTTGCACGTCCTCCTTTGGCAGCGACGCGTCAATCAGCATGGAGACCACCAGCTCCTCCAGTTCAGCGTCAAAGCGCGAAACCAGTTCCTGATAAATCACCTCTTTGGTGCTGAAATAACTGTAAAAACTGGGCTGTGTTACGCCAGCGGCCTTCACGATGTCGCTGATGCGGGTGCCGTGGAAGCTGTGTTCGGCAAACAGCTCTGCCGCTACGGTAAGCAGCCGTTCACGGGTGCGTTCGCCTTTGGTTTCGCGGCGGTTTTTTTTCATCATTATTTCTACATTCAGCCAGTTATCAGTGCGCAGACTATCTTTCGTCGCGGCCTGAACACGGCCACAGGCAGGATCAACCGCGCGACGTCACGCCTTTTTGCAGGGAAAATTGCGCGTAAAGTTACTTTACAGTAATCATTTTAAGCGGCTGTGATCGCTATCGTATACAGAAAAATCAGCACAGGGAATTTCCTCAATACGCAGAGCTTCAGGAAGCCGTAACCGGACGCTGGCGGCAGGCCTGCTGTAGAAGTACATCAACAGTAACCGCTATCCGGCCTGCAAAGATTCAGCTCACGCAGTCCGCTGCAACATGCCCGGCTCCCGTTCTTCCGATCCGGACAATAAAAAACCCCGCAACCTTGATGGCGGGGTTTCATGCTCAGACGTCGCAGTGCTGAAACATTAAGCTACTCAACGGTCATTTTCAGGCGCGGTTCTCACCCTTTACCAGCGCGGCGGCGGTATCACGCACGCTGGCGGCATCAATTCCCAGCCCGACGCGGGTGGACTGACGGTCGCCGGCAATGGCGTAACCGCCGTCGGTGACGCCCAGTCGTTTCAGACGAGCGCGCAGGCCGTTTTCGGCGATGACTTCGGCCACCAGACTGCCGACGCCGCCGTTAATATTGTGCTCCTCCACGCTGATCACCTGCGGAATGTCGCCGATGACGCGGGCCAGTTCGGCGGTATCGCACGGGCGAACCGATGACACGGAGACCACCGTGGCCTGAATACCCAGCTCGCTGAGCTGAGCTGCGGCATCCACCGCTTCATGTACCGCCGAACCCAGCGCCACCAGCGCCACGTCACTACCCGTGCGCAGCACGTCAATTTTACCCGGCGTGAACTGATACTGCTCATCGTGCAGCACCGGCAGGTCTTTACCGTCAAGGCGGATGTAGACCGGCCCGGTGTGGCGCAGCGCATAGTCAATAATCTGGCGGCACTCGGCCGGGCAGGATGGCGCATAAATTTCAATGTTGCCGAAGCCGCGCATCACCGCGATATCGTCGGTGCTGTGGTGGGTGCTGGCCAGCGGGCCGTAGCTGGCCCCGGCGTTCAGGCCGAACAGCTTGACGTTGGTGTTGTTATAGCAGACGTCAACTTTGATCTGCTCGTTAGCGCGGGAAATCAGGAACGGCGCGGCGTTACAGGTAACGGCGACTTTACCGCCCAGCGCCAGGCCGGCGGCGGTGCCCACCAGCACCTGCTCGGCAATACCGACGTTAACGGTACGGCCGGGAAACGCCTTCAGGAACGGGCCGATTTTGGCAGTAGAGGTGGAGTCAGCCACCACCGGCACCACGTCCACGCCGTCGTTAACCGCGTCGATTAACGCTTCGACCATCACGGTCGCCAGGTGTTTTTTCTCACTCATCTTTCAGCTCCTCCAGCGCCAGCTGCACTTCTTCGCCTTTCGGCACCCGGTGATGCCACTCCGGCTTGCCCTGAATAAAGGAGATGCCAAAACCTTTTTCGGTATTGGCGATCACCACGTTCGGTTTGCCGTTGGCCGGCAGGTTCTCCAGCGTGTCCACCACGCTCTGCATGACGTTGCCCTGGCACTCGGTGACGTTGAAGCCAAACGCCTGCCATTTTTCCGCCAGCGGGTCGGTATTCATAATGTCGCGGGTGTGACCGGCCAGCTGCAGCTTGTTCTTGTCGTTGATGATAATCAGGTTATCCAGGCCGTAGTGGGCGGCGACCAGCGCGGCTTCCCAGTTACTGCCTTCTGCCAGCTCACCGTCGCCGGTGACCACGAAAATTTTGCGCGGGCTGTTATCTTTCTTCGCCGCCAGCGCCAGGCCGACCGCAACGGGCAGGCCGTGGCCCAGCGCGCCGGTGTTCAGCTCGACGCCCGGCGTCTTATGGCGCACCGGATGGCCGGGCAGGTGTGAGTCGGCGTGCTGATAGGTCGGCAGCCACTCAACCGGGATATAACCGGCTTCCGCCAGTACGCAGTAATAACCGCCGGCCGCATGGCCCTTCGACTGAATGTAGATATCACGCTCGGGATCGTTAATACGATCCGGCGCGCAGTTCAGCAGGCGGAAGTAGAGTGCGGTCAGGATCTCCACCTGAGAGAGGTCCGCACCGGTATGCCCGCCCGCCGGGCTGTTGGCGTTCAGTTCAATAATCCGGCGACGGATCGACCGGGCTCTTTTCTCAAGGTCCTGCACGTCGAGTGCGTAGGAATTCATGGTGCCCTCCTGAATACAAATTCGTTATTGAATATTTATTCAATGGTTGTACAGTATAGCCATGGCAACGGAGCGTACTTAAGCTGCTGCATCCTGCTCTGGCACTACTGAGTTAACTGGTACGTCGGTCAGCAACACCACTCTGTTACCTGCCGCCGTGCCCTTCGATTCATTCCTGATTGAATATATATTCCATCAAGACTTAATATTCACTATTGTGTTCATTTTTGGCACACTGAGCCAGAGCAGCGATCGAAAAGTCCGATCTCAATCACATTTATATCGTTAGTTGCATATATATTCAGGTTAGTATGTTAATAATCCGCTAAACGGGCCCCGGCCCGCTTAACCACGTGAAGGGACGTATGACCAGGCAAAATGAACTCCGGCTGATGGTGAAAATCGCCACGCTGTACCATAACGAAGGCATGAAGCAGACTGAGATAGCCAGCACGCTGAACCTGTCGCAGTCGTTTGTTTCGCGCGCGCTTAACCGCAGCGTCAAGGAAGGCATCGTTAAAATCAGCGTGGTGCAGCCGCCCAACGTCTTCTCCGAGCTGGAGCGCGGCATCGAGCAGCGTTATGGCCTGCAGCAGGCGATTATTGTCGACGTGCCGGAAGATGAAGAGGGCGGCGCGGTGCGTCAGGCGATCGGTGCCGCCGCCGCCCACTATCTGGAGACGCGCCTGCGCCCGCATGAGCTGGTCGGCGTCTCCTCCTGGAGCAGCACCATCAAAGCGATGGTCAGTGAACTGCATCCGCTCACCGTGCAGGCGGCCGGGGTGATCCAGCTGCTGGGCGGCGTGGGCGTTAACGGTAATGCGCAGGCGACAATGCTCACTCAGGGGCTGGCCGATATGCTCAGCTGTAAAGCGTGGCTGCTGCCCGCGCAGTCGCTGGAAGGATCGGTGGACAGCCGCGATCTGCTGGAGGCCGACAGCGACGTGCGCCAGGTGCTGGAGAAGTTTAACGACGTCACCCTGGCGCTGGTGGGTATCGGAGATATGGAGCCGTCACAGCTGCTGCGTTACTCCGGCAACTACTACGATAAGGGTATGCTCGATCGGCTGGCGGCGCGGGGCGCGGTAGGGGATATCTGCCTGCACTACTACGATGCCGCAGGCCAGCCGGTGCTGCAAACCTCGGAGGATCCGGCGGTGGGCATCAAGCTGGAACAGCTGAAGCACTGCCCGCACGTGGTGGCGCTGGCCGGTGGCCGCCAGAAGGCCGCCGCTATCCAGGGTGCGCTGCAGGGCGGCTACCTTAACGTGCTGATCACCGACTATCCGACCGCGCGCTTACTGATTGCCGGGTAAGTTTGCCGGCGCGTCATAACGCGGCTGGCCCTTTCTGCGTCCCTCGTCTTAACTTCAGCACCGATCTGGCCGGCCTGTTCACCCCAGGCCGTTGCCTGTTCACCCCAGGCCATTGCCTGTTCACCCCAGGCCATTGCCTGAGTACGCAAGCCGTCAGTGCGGGTCGCGCTAAAACGGTGCAACTGTTCTGCTTCTCACCCGGCCGCTGGCTTGAGATCCGCCGTCGGGCGTCACGGCACGCGTGCCTTTAGCCGGTCTGGCACAAACCTTGCTAATCCTGACTGTACATGTCATGACAAGTTATTTAACAAAGCTACAACATTAACCGGGTCACAACTTTACGCCCTTGCTGGTGTATTGCCTGCGATGTAGTTGTATATACATGACATGACACATATGTCGCGCGTCGTTACTGACGGTTTGCCGTTCCCAGTCTTACCAGGAGTGTTTAATGAATCAGGCCCTCTTTCCTCACCGTTCGCTGCTATCGCAGATCGCCCGTGTTGCCACTGTTATTAACGCTGAGAGAGGCTGTAAATGATCTCTTCAACCGAATCCCGTGCATCGTCTCCACTGATTGAAACCCATACCATCGATCCAATCCCGCTGACCCAGCGGCACGGCGCGCCCGCCAGCCAGTTTACCCTGTGGTTCGGCGCCAACCTGCAGATCACCGCGGTGGTTGACGGCGCGCTGGCGATCGTGTTTGGCGCAGAGGCGCTGACCGCAATCATCGGCCTGTTAATCGGCAACCTGCTCGGCGGCATCGTGATGGCGCTGCACGCGGCACAGGGGCCCAACACCGGCCTGCCGCAGATGATCACCAGCCGCGCCCAGTTTGGCGTGCGCGGTGCGGCGCTGCCGCTGCTGCTGGTAATTATTATGTACCTCGGCTTTGCCGCCACCGGCACGGTGCTCTCCGGCCAGGCGATCAACCGGCTGTTCGGCTTCACTGCGCCGCAGACCGGCATGATCGTCTTTGGCGTGCTGACCGCCGTTATCGCCATCGTCGGCTACCGGCTGATCCACGTGGTGGGGCGCATCGCCAGCGTCGTCGCCATTATTGGCTTTGGCTACCTGGCCTGGCAGCTGTTTGCGCAGTACGACGTGGCGGCGGCGTTCGGGCAAAAACCCTTTACGCTGCCGACGCTGCTGCTGGCCGTGGCGCTGGCGGCAGGCTGGCAGATGACCTTTGCCCCGTATGTGGCCGACTATTCCCGCTATCTGCCCGCCGACACGCCGCGCGCGGCGGTATTCTGGCCGACGCTGCTCGGCAGCGTCACCGGCGCGCAGCTGGCGATGACCTTTGGCGTGCTGGTGGCCGCCTGCGGCGGGCACTTCCTCAGCGATCAGGTTGGCTTCCTCGGCGGGCTGGCCGCACCGGGGCTGGCCGCGGTGATCTACGTGGCGATCGTCACCGGCAAGCTGACGGTGAACTGCCTGAACGCCTACGGCGGCTTTATGTCGGCCCTGACGGTGGTCAGCGCATTTCGCCGCGGGCAGGCGATCTCCGGGCTGGCGCGCGCCGCGTATATTCTTGGTTTCATCCTGCTGTCGCTGCTGATCGCACTGTACGCCAGCGCCGACTTTCTGAAGTTTTTTAAGAACTTCGTGCTGCTGCTGCTGGCGGTGTTTGTGCCGTGGAGCGCGATCAACCTGGTCGATTACTACCTGGTGTCGCACGAACGGGTCGATATTCCGGCGCTGTACGACGTTAACGGGCGCTACGGCAGCTGGAACGGCGTGGCGATCGGCTGCTACCTGTCTGGCATCGTGGTGCAGGTGCCGTTTCTCAGCCAGGCGCTTTATACCGGACCGCTGGCAACCTGGCTGGGCGGGGCAGATATCTCGTGGATCGTCAGCCTGGGGCTGACCTCACTGGTGTATTACCGGCTGGCAACAAGGCAGCAGCCGGTTTGCAGAGGGCGGCAATAGCCGGAGGGCTCTCTACCGCCGGCAGACAGATGATGTGCTGGCGGGCTAAACCGGGCCGGCTGCCCCGACACAAGGCACCGGTGGTGCCTGCAGGGTGATGTAGTGCACAACGTCTGCGGCATTAACCGGTTTTGAAAACAGATAGCCCTGGAAGTAGCGGCAGCCCATTTTTTTCAACCGCTCAAACTGCTCCTCGGTCTCAATCCCCTCGGCCAGGGTATTGATGTTGATGGTACTGGACAGCTCGATAATTTTGTCCACGACCACCGCCGCTGACGGGTTAGAAGAGAGGTCCATCACCAGAGATTTATCCATCTTAACGTCATGCACCGGAAAGGTGGTCAGCGACTTTAACGAGGAGAAGCCGGAGCCGAAATCATCGATCGCCCACTTCACGCCCAGCGCCGTGAAATGGTTGATGATCTGGTTGATGCGCTTTTCATTATAAATAAAGGTGCTTTCGGTGATTTCGAATTTCACCCTTTCAGGATTAACCGGATAACGTTTCAGCAGCGCTTCGGTTTCACTGATAAAACTCTCTTCAATCATCTGCATCGGGCTGATATTGATCGACACGCAGAGATCGCGCATCGGCGGATGTTGCTGCCACAGCACCATCTGCGCCAGCGTGTGCTCTATTACCCAGCGGCCAATGACGATGATTAAACCGCTTTTTTCCGCGATGGGAATAAAGATATCCGGCGGGATAAAGCCTTTACGCGGGTGATGCCAGCGCAGCAACACTTCAACGCCGGTCACCCGTCTGGCGGTGTCCACCTGCGGTTGATAGAACAGCTCAAACTGATTTCGTTCGATGGCGCCGGCCAGGTCCCGTTTGATCAGCTTGGCCTCCGAATAGTCGCCGCGGTAGACGAAGATGGTCAGCAGCAGCGCCAGCATCGGCAGAATACTGTTAACGTAGTAAAAGGCCGGCGAGGTGAGAAAGGCAATCTGCAGGCCCTGCTGGCCGAGTTCTGCCCCGGTGGTGACAAAAAACAGATAACAGCTGAAGCACAGCAGCGGGAACGCCAGGCTCAGGTAGCGGTCTTCGTGGCGCAGCGCCAGCGACGCGCCGACGGTCAGGGCAATCAGGTAGTTATAGTTTGCGTCAGTTTCATGCTCGTTATCGACAAAATACATTAAGAACAGGATCAGCAGTAAACCGTGGGTGACGATCAGCAGGTTAATACGCAGGGGATTCAAAAATGCCGTACACAGGACATAAAACCCGAAACCGGAAGAAAAAAGGTAGAGGGCGATCAGACGGCGGCTGCCTGAAATGACGCTCAGATGGAGCAGATACATGCCAATTAAGAAGGTAAATATTCCGGCCAGTAACAGCGTCAGGCGAAGTTTTTTCTCATAACTCCCCCCGCTGAAAAAATAACAGAGCTTATCGTACAGGGTTAATCCTCGTTGCTCGAAGAACACTTTCCTGGGTTTCATAGGGGGCTGGGTATCCTGAGGAGAATGTCTCACCAACCGCGCACCAGCGATCTGTCATCAGCCATGCTGGCGGTTGATACCGGGGGGAGTTCTTAAGGTGATTATACATTTTACGCCAGATGAACTGATCTGACCTGATCGCGCGTGAAGAAGAGATTACCACGACGGGCAATGACGGGATGGGTAGTGACAGGTCATTGCGACAGGCCACGTTAATTCAACTCTCCGACGGGAGAGCCGTCAGGGCGTATGCCGTAACGAACGGTAAATTCGCGGTGTGACTGCCGGGCGTGCCGTGGGAAACAGAGCGCCGTGCCCGGCCGGCAGCCTCGTTTATGCGTCCGGCGCGTGCTGCTCGTAGAAGGCGATTTTCTCGACCTTGGCGGTAGAGCCGCCGCCCTCAAATTCAGATGCCAGCCAGGCGTTGACGATATTTTTCGCCAGCTCCGGGCCAATCACCCGCGCACCCATGGTCATCACCTGCGCATTGTTACTTTTACGCGCCCGCTCGGCGGAAAAGGTGTCGTGGCACTGCGCCGCGCGCACGCCCGGCACTTTGTTCGCCACGATAGCCACGCCGATGCCGGTGCCGCACAGCAGGATACCGCGATCGTGGGTGCCGTCCTTAATCGCACTGGCCAGCGCCCAGGCAACGTCCGGGTACATCGGGCGGTCGTTCTGCGCATCGTTGCTGTAATCCAGCACCTCGTACTGTTTCTCTTCCAGATGACGTTTGATCAGGTTTTTGAACTCAATTGCCGCATCGTCGGCACCAATCGCAATGGTTTTCATCGGGTGAACTCTCCTGCAGGTTAGGCGTTGTACCTGCATCGCATGCAGGCTAAAGCTGTTATCGGTAAGCCTGCCATAAAATCGTTCATATGTTCAATGGGTAATCATTTGTTTTTTTGTGTTGCCGGGCGGTAGCCCGTCGCCATTCGCCGTTCTGGCCCCGCCGTGCCGCGGTGCGCGCCATTTATCGGCGTATGAACGCAAAATTTCATTCATTTGAGCCTGCTCACAGTTTTGAATGCTGCGCTTGAGTAACGAGCATTTATCCGTGTAGTGTTCATTTGTTCGCATAACAATACCCATGATAAAAAGACCCGTTGAGGACTCGAACATGCGTTACCTGATTCCGGCTCTGACTACCTGCACCGACAATGCGCAAGCGTTGCCAACACCATTAATACCCTCTCGTCGCGCCCTGAATGGAGGTGCGTTATGACTCAGCAAGCTATGACCGCGGTGGAAAAATCCGCCATCCGTAAGATCTCCTGGCGGCTGGTGCCGTTCGTCGCCCTGATGTTCTTTATTAACTTCCTTGACCGTACCGCGATCTCCTTCGCCGGGCCGAACGGCATGACCCAGGATCTGGGCCTGACCGCCGTGCAGTTTGGGCTGGCCTCCGGCATCTTCTTTATCGGCTATATCCTGCTGGAAGTGCCGAGCAACATGGCGCTGCACCGCTTCGGCGCACGCCGCTGGCTGGCGCGCATCATGATCAGTTGGGGCATCGTGTCGCTGCTGTTCACCTGGGTGAGCAGCGTGGAGGGGCTCTACACGCTGCGCGTGTTGCTGGGTATCGCCGAAGCCGGCTTCTTCCCGGGCGCGATCCTCTACCTGAGCATGTGGGTTCCGGCACGCCACCGCAGCAAGATCCTGTCGCTGTTCTACCTTGCTCAGCCGCTGACCGTGGTGTTTGGCGCGCCGCTGGCCGCCGCCTTTATTGAGCAGCACGGCCTGTTCGGACTCGAAGGCTGGCGCGTGATGTTTATGGGCGTTTCCCTGCCGGCGATTATCATCGGTATCGTGGCGCTGTTCTGGCTGGTGGACTCACCGCGCCAGGCGAAGTGGCTGACCAGTGATGAGAAAGAGTGGCTGAGCCGCGAACTGGAGGCGGAGCACAACGCCAAACAGCACAAAGGCCATCAGGGCGTGCGTTCGGTGATCGGCCAGGGCCGCGTCTGGGTGCTGTGCCTGATCTACTTCGGCTTTATCTACGGCCTGTACGCGCTGGCCTTCTTCCTGCCGACCATCATCGGCGGCTTCCAGCAGCAGTTCGGTACCACCTTTAACGTGATGGAAAAAGGGCTGGTGACCGGCGTGCCGTACCTGATTGCCGCGATTGTGATGTTCTTCTGGTCACGTGACGCGTCGCGTCGCGGCTGCAAAACCTGGCATATCGCGCTGCCGGCGCTGACCGGCGCAATCAGCGTGCCGCTGGCGCTGTACATGGACTCACCGTTCACCACCATTCTGGTGATTGCGATCACCGCCAGCTCAATTTTTGCCGCGCTGCCAAACTTCTGGACGCTGCCGACGCAGTTCCTGACCGGCGCGTCCGCCGCCGCCGCCATTGCCCTGATCAATACCCTGGGTAACGTGGCCGGCTTCTCGGCGGGCTATATCACCGGCGCGCTGCACGACGCCACCCACAGTTATACCGTGCCGATGTTTGTGGTCGGCGGATTCATGTTGCTGTCAGCGGTGCTGATGGTGTTACTGAACCGCAGCCGCCAGCCTCAGCCGGCCTCTATCGCACAGGAGCAATAATAATGACGTACCTGTTTAACCAGCCCTCAGCTTTCGCATCCGAACTGATCGAAGGGTTTGTCGCGGCGAATGCCGACAAAGTACGCCAGGTGCCCGGCGGCGTGGTGCGCAGCACGCGCAGCCAGCCCGGCAGCGTGGCGGTGATTGTCGGAGGCGGTTCCGGTCACTATCCGGCGTTCGCCGGGTTGGTTGGACAAGGTCTGGCACACGGTGCGGCGATGGGTAACCTGTTCGCCTCACCGTCTGCCCAACAGATTTACAACGTGGCGCGCGCCGCGGATAACGGCGGCGGCGTGCTGCTGACCTTCGGCAACTACGCCGGAGACGTGCTGCACTTTGGCCAGGCCTGTGAACGTCTGCGCAGCGAAGGCATCCCCTGCGAGCTGCTGGCGGTGACCGACGATATCTCCAGCGCCAGCGTTGACGAACGTGAAAAACGCCGCGGCGTGGCCGGCGACCTGACGGTGTTTAAGGTGGCCAGCGCCGCGGCCGAGGCCGGATACGATCTGGCCCGCGTGCTGCAGGTGGCGCAGCGGGCTAACGCCCGCACCCGTTCGTTTGGCGTGGCCTTCTCCGGCTGTACGTTGCCGGGGGCCAGCCACCCGCTGTTTGAAGTGGCCAGCGGCCGCATGGCGCTGGGACTGGGCATTCATGGCGAGCCGGGCATTAAAGAGACCGACGTGCCCACCGCGGATGAACTGGCGGAAATTTTCGTTGAACGCCTGCTCGGCGAACTGCCGCCTGACGTCGCATCGGTGGCCGGTCAGCGCGTGGCGCCGATCCTCAACGGCCTTGGTTCGGTGAAGTATGAGGAGCTGTTCGTCGTTTATCGCCGCGTGGCGCAGCTGCTGGCGGAGGCCGAACTGCAGGTGGTGGAGCCGGACGTCGGCGAGTTTGTCACCAGCTTTAATATGGCTGGCGCGTCGCTGACGCTGATGTGGCTGGACGACGAGCTGGAGACCTTCTGGCGCGCGCCGGCTAACACCCCGGCCTACCGTAAAGGCAGCGTGATTGTTGCTGAACCGCTGAGCGCCACCGAATGTGAAGTCCAGGCAGAAGAGGCGCTGCCGGCCGCCAGCGCCGAATCGCAGCAGAGCGCGCAGCGCGTGCTCGGGCTGCTGGAAGCGGTGGCAACGCTGCTGCAGGACAACGCGGAAAAACTCGGTGATATCGACGCGGTGGCCGGCGACGGCGATCACGGCATCGGCATGGAGCGCGGCGTGCTGGGCGCGGTGGAGAAAGCCCGTGAGGTGGCGGCGAAAGGGGCCGGTGCCGGCACCCTGCTGTGCCGCGCGGCGGATGCCTGGGCCGATAAGGCTGGCGGCACCTCCGGCGCGCTGTGGGGCGTGGCGCTGACCGCGCTGGGTACGGCCATCGGCGACCGGCAGGCCCCCAGCGCCGAACGCGTGGCGAGCGGCGTGCGCGCCGCCCAGCAGGGCATTCAGCACTTTGGTAAAGCCCGCGTCGGGGATAAAACCATGGTCGACGTGCTGGTGCCGTTCAGCGATACGCTGAACCAGCGCGTGGAGGCCGGGGATTCGCTGACCGACGCCTGGCTGCAGGCGGCACAGGTGGCGGAGCAGGCCGCACAGGCCACCGCGCAGCTGCTGCCGAAGATGGGCCGCGCCCGTCCGCTGGCGGAACGCAGCCTGGGCACGCCGGACGCCGGTGCGGTGTCGCTGGCGATGATCGTCAACACCGTTGGCCGGCTGCTGCTGGCGCAGGCCACCACGACGCACGGAGTCTGAGCATGTCACAGGCAAAAATCTGGCTGGGCGTCAGCCTGAAGATGTATTTCGGTTATCAGCAGACCCTCGACTGGAGCCGTGAAGTGGCCGCGCTGGCCCAGCGCCATCCGGCTATCCGGTCCGGCGAGGTCGGCCTGTTTGTGCTGCCCGCCTATCCGGCCATCCCGGCGGTTGCGGCGATCTTTGCCGCTACGCCGGTGCGCGTTGGCGGGCAGGACGTCTGCCAGGCGGAGAACGGTGCCTGGACCGGTGAAGTTAGCGCCAGCATGCTGGCCGAGCTGGGCTGCAGCCTGGCGGAGATCGGCCACGCCGAACGCCGCCGCCATTTCCACGAGGATGCCGCACAGATCGCCGCCAAGGTGGCGGTGTCGCTGCGTCACGGGTTAAGCCCGGTGCTGTGCATCGGTGAAGAGCAGCAGGGCGAAGTGGCAGAGGCCGTTGCGTTATGCCAGCAGCAGCTGGGTGAAGCGCTGGTCGATGCCGCGCGGGAAGGCGCGAAGGGCACGCTGTTCTTCGCCTATGAACCGCAGTGGGCGATCGGTGCGCCGCAGCCGGCCCCGGACGACTTTATCCGCGCGGTGTGCGCCGGCCTGCGCGACCTGCCGACGCCGGAGGGCATTGACCTGCAGATTATCTATGGCGGCAGCGCCGGTCCCGGCCTGATCCAGCGGCTGGGGCGCGACGTTGACGGCCTGTTCCTCGGGCGTTTTGCCCACGATCCTCAGGCGCTGGCGCAGATTGTTGATGAAGCCAGCGCCCTGTTAGCGGAGAGCCGTATATGAGCCGGATCGGACTCAGTACCTACGCCTTTTTCTGGCGCATGTCGCCGCAGGTGCCGCAGCCGCTGAGCCTGCTGCAGATGCTGCAGCAGACCGCCGCGCTTGACGTACCGGTGTTTCAGATCTGCGACTACCCGGCGATCGAAAGCTGGTCAGACGCGCAGCTGGAGGAGCTGCGTCAGCAGGCCGACGCGCTGAACATCACCCTCGAACTGGGCACCCGCGGGCTGGGCACCGCCCACCTGCAGCGCTACCTGCATATGGCGCAGATCCTCGGTGCCCGCGTGGTGCGCTCGATGTTCCACACCGCCAGCCACCGCCCGTCGCTGGAGGAGGCCGCGCAGCTGATAGCGGAGATCCTGCCGGCCTTTGAACGCCAGCAGGTGCGCCTGTGCCTGGAGACCTACGAGCAGGTTAAAACCGCCGACATGATGTCGGTGATCGACCGCTTCCCGTCGCCGTGGCTGGGCGTCTGCCTTGACCCCGCCAACTGCGTGGCCGGGCTTGAGCTGCCGGAGCAGACCATCGCCAGCACCGCCGCGCGGGTCGGCAACCTGCACATTAAAGATTTCGCCTTTTCCCGCCGCGACGGCTGGGTCGGTTTCACCTACGCCGGCTGCCCGATGGGAGAGGGGCTGCTGGACTATGACCGGATGATCGCCGCGGTGCGCCCGGCGGAAAAAGGCATTAACCAAATCGTAGAGCACTGGCTGCCGTGGCAGGACGATGCTGAACTGACCTGCCAGCGGGAAGCCGAGTGGACGCTGCGCACCGTTGAATTCTTACGTAGTAAACAAGATCAGGAGTAATGAAATGAGCGTACTGAAAACCATCACCGTGATCGGTGCCGGCGGCAAAATGGGCATGCGTATCTCTGCCAATTTCCAGAAAAGCGACTATCAGGTGTTCTACTGCGAGAACTCGCCGAAGGCGCAGGAGCAGGTGATCGCCCAGGGGCGTGAGCTGTCTGACGCTGCTTCGGTGGTGCCGGTCAGTGACGTGGTGATCCTGGCGGTGCCGGATATCGTACTGGGTAAGGTTTCTGAAGGCGTGGTGCCGCAGATGAAAGCGGGCGCGATCCTGCTGACGCTGGATCCGGCCGCCGCCTACGCCAACCTGATTGCCCAGCGCGACGGGATCGAATACGCGGTGGCGCACCCGTGCCACCCGTCGGTGTTTCTGGAGCGCTACACTAAAGAAGAGCACGCCGACGCCTTTGGCGGTATCGCCGCCATCCAGCACGTGGCGGCCTCCTATGAAGCCGGCAGCGACGCACAGCGCGCGGAGCTGAGTAAGGTAATCAGCGTGATGTACGGCCCGGTGGAAGAGGTGCACTGGGTGACCGTCACCCAGCTGGCCTACCTGGAGCCGACGCTGGTGGAAACCGTGGCCTGTATGGTCGGCGCCTTTATGAAAGAGGCGCTGGATGAGACCGTTAAGCACAGCGGCGTGCCGGAAGAAGCGGCCAAAGCGATGCTCTACGGCCATATCCAGATCGCGCTGGCGGTGGCCTTCCGCGCCACCAACCCGTTCTCTGACGCCTGCATGATCGCCATGGAGTACGGCCGTGAGAAGATCGTTAAGCCGGACTGGAAGCAGATCTTCGATCAGAAAGAGCTCGACATCGTTATCGCCCGCATGCTGAAGATTGACGCCATCCGTCGTTAATCTGTGACCGCCCTGCGGTTCATATCGCCAATGCCTGGCGATATGAACCGTATCAATGATATAAATCCTTCCAGAACCGCCTGAGCTCAGTCAGGCCATACGTTGCGGGACCTCGCGCATGGAAAAAAAGACGCCCTCTCAGGACCTGGAACTGCTGACCGAAATCGCCGTTGCCTATTACCAGGATGAAATCACTCAGGAAGAGATCGCGCGCAAATTTGGTATTTCGCGGATCAAGGTCGGGCGGCTGCTGAAACGCGCTAAGGAAGAAGGCATCGTGGAGATCACCGTGCGTTATCATCCGGTGTTCAGCACCGGACTGGAGCAGCAGCTGATCGACCGCTTTCCGCAGATGCAGCGGGCGCTGATCGCCCTTGACCTGCAGGACGGCGACGAGCAGCGGCGCCAGGTGGCCGCGCTGGTTTCCGGCTATCTTGAGCAGACCCTGAAGGAAAATTCGGTGGTGGCTGTCGGCCAGGGGCGGAACGTGGCGGCGGTGGCCGATCACCCCGGCCAGGTACCGACGCGCAACTGCCACTTTATCAGCGGCATCGGCGGCACCCACCGCCCCGGCGATGCCATAAACGCCGACCACATCAGCCGCCGCCTGGCGAAGAAGTTCGGCGGCATCAGCGAAACCCTCTACGCGCCGGCCTACGTGGAAAACCGAGCGCTGAAAGAGGCGTTTATGCAGAACGGCACCATTAAAGAGACGCTGGATCGCGCCCGTAAGGCCGATATCGCGCTGGTCGGCATCGGCGATATGAACGAGAACAGCTATATGGTGAAGCTGGGCTGGTTCACCCCGCACGAGATTATCGACGCCAGCCTCAATCAGGGCGTTACCGGCGACGTGGCGGGCTATGACTTCTTTAACTCGCAGGGTCAGCACGTGGATACGGTGATGAACGACCGGGTGATCGGCGTCAGCATCGACGAGCTGCGCAAAATCCCCTGCGTGATTGCTATCGCTTCCGAAAACACCAAAGCGATGGCGATCCTCGGTGCGCTGCGCACCGGTGCTATCGATATCATCGCGACGACTGCGCAGAATATCCGCACGATTTTGAATATGACGAAGTAGGGGCGGGGACCCACTCGTCACAGTCGCTTGCAGGATGATACGTGGGCTTTCGGACGCAGCATTGCACGTCTGACGTTAGTTGAAATCAGGTGCTCGCCATCAGGGGCGGACTGACAGGCAACACGCAGTTTGTAGCGCAATCCGAAGTTAAGCACCTCGCTGTAGGTCTCGTTAAGTTCGTCGCTCTCAGGGAAGCGTTTTCTGCCAGTCGGCGGGAACGTTGCAGGACTTCAGCCTCAGGAACGTGTTTCATCGTTTTATCCCTCTGTTTTGAACGTTGAGGAGTTATATCACGACTGTTCATTATGTACGCAGTTGTGCTGAGTTACTTAATTAACGACTTTGCGCGTATCGGGCATCCACGCTTTTCACGTGAGCGGTCAGCCGCTACCAGCCTATTACCCTCCCTGCGATAGGCTGCAATCAAATTCCTGTCTGGTTGGCCGATCGTGACCTCACTGGCACCGTAAGCAACGGCGAAACTTTCGGCGACAGTTAGCCCAACCGGCACCATATAATTGGAAAGCGGGGTTGTGAATGGGCTGGATGCCAGAAACCTCAATGTTACCGCAATACGCCGGAGGATAACCGCGTGATGGCGAAGCGGCATTAAATCTGAAATTGCGGCAGAGTTCGCAAATCGAAGCGTTAACTCTCCCCGCGCTGTGGTTCTTACTTCAAGAGTCTGGCTGAAAAAGGGAAGATAGTCGTGCTGGAACGTAAACGAGAAAAGCCACCTTTACAGGTGGCTTTTCCGGTACTAACTCAGGCGCACGGGTCCGAAGAAATCCGTGCCTTCACGAGCATGAATCTACCGGGATCGATGAAGGTCGTCAATCGGTATTCTGTTTCTGTGGCCCGGGAGGGGCAAGATGAAACTGCAGGATTATATTTCTGAGCCAGGATTGAGAATTTATACTGAGATACTTAAGCTTAAGCCCGATCAGGTGATGGCAGGCTATAACTGGAATAAGGCGCTCGGCAGCTCAATGCAGCCGCTGTTTCATTGTCTGGAGGTTTCGCTGCGCAATGCCATTGACCATACCATCCGCAATCATCCCCCACCAGGTGCTGAGGGCCTCTGGCGAACCGACAGTAACTGGATTTTTGATCTTCCCCGCTACATGGGTGATAAAGTCTGGATCCGTCAGGGTAAACGATTTCAGCTTGATGCGCAGGGTAACAGGCGGTACAGCCAGGGATCCCCTCTTTATCAGAAAACGGTCTGGGAAGAAGAGTGCATCCGTAAGGTAGCAAAACGTATAAAAATGGCGGGTAAGATTGTTACCGCTGAGCGTGTGATCTCCGGATTGGATTTCGGATTCTGGACACACTTTTTGAGTTCTGCCTATGATGAACCGCGCAATCGCAGCCTGCTGTGGCCGAATCTGACCGGACACGTTTTTCCCGGTGCGCCTGCAGGCATGCCACGGCATATTGTCGACAAAAAGTTTAATCTCATTCGGGATCTCCGTAATCGGTTAGCTCACCATGAGGCTGTCTGGAAGTTTTATGAGATGGATGAAACGGGTAAGCGGGACTATACCCGGCCGGTGTATGGGCTTAATGCGTCGCTCAATTTATTGGAAAGAGCCTGGAATGATATGTTTGAAGGTTTGCTCTGGGTCAGCCCTGTGCGCTACCACGCATTTCGTCAACAAGGCCATCATCGTCGTTTTGAGGCGTTAGCGAGTAAAAAGGGGATATCAGATTTTTGGCTGCTGAACGTTGCGGCCATGCGGCTAACACGCACTAATACCCGCCGTCAGTTTGGTTAAAAGCACAATTGCTAAGCAAGTAATAAGAAACCCACCTCGTAATGAGTTCACTCGAATCGATCGGCCCGTACGGTGCGCCGATCGGTTTTTTAGCTTTCAACACGCCGGGATTCCTGTGCCACCCCCGCCTCGCTGTGGCATGATACCCGCCAACCCCCACCGCCATCAGGAACCTCTTATGAAACCCGTTACGCTGTACGACGTCGCCGACCACGCCGGGGTCTCTTATCAGACCGTTTCACGGGTGGTGAACCAGGCAAAGCACGTCTCGGATCGCACCCGTGAACGGGTGGAAGCGGCGATGGCGGAGCTGAACTACATTCCCAACCGGGTGGCGCAGCAGCTGGCGGGCAAGCAGACGGCGCTGATCGGCGTGGCCACCGTCAACCTGGCGCTGCACGCCCCGTCACAGATCGTGGCGGCGATCAAATCCCGCGCCGACCGCGCCGGTGCCAGCGTGGTGATCGCGATGGTCGAGCGCAGCGGCGTGCAGGCCTGCGTGGCGGCGGTCAACAACCTGCTCGGGCAGCGGGTCAGCGGCCTGATCGTCAATTTCCCGCTGGAAGATGACGATGCCGCCACGGTAGCCGCCGCCTGCGGCGGCGTGCCGGTGCTGTTTCTGGACGTCTCCGACAGTTCGCCGATCAACAGCGTCAGTTTCTCCCATGAGGCCGGGGCGCGGCTGGGGGTGGAGCGCCTGGTCGCGTGCGGCCACCGGCGTATCGCGCTGCTGGCTGGCCCGCAGAGTTCGGTGGCCGCACGCCAGCGCCTGGCCGGCTGGCATCGCTGGCTGGCGCAGCATCAGCTGCAGCCGCTGGCGCAGCTGGAAGGAGACTGGAGCGCCATCTCCGGTTTTGAGCAAACCAGCCGCCTGCTCAACGGCGGCACGGTGCCGCAGGCGCTGCTGGTGGCCAATGACCAGATGGCGCTGGGGGCGATGCGGGCAATCAGCGAGTATGGCCTGCGGGTGCCGGCGGATATTTCGGTGATTGGCTATGACGATACCGAAGACAGCTCCTGCTATATTCCGCCGCTGACCACCGTCAAGCAGGATTTCCCGCTGCTGGGGCAGAGCAGCGTTGACCGGTTGCTGCGCATGACCCAGGGTGAAACGATCACCGGCAACCAGCTGTTATCAGTGACGCTGGTGGAGCGGCAGACCGTGAGCGCTCCCGGTGCCCATGCCGCCTCACCGCAGGCGCTGGCGGATACGCTGCTGCAGATCTCCCGACAGCTGGCGCAGATGAAACCGGAAGGTTAATTTTCCGCCGCAGGGCGCAGTTTTCCACGCATATCATCCGTTCAGATAACGATATCTGTGAGGCACCTCACTCATTGGGCATCGTTTGCTTTACAGCATCATTTCCGCAACCTATGTTGAAAAAATTGTGAGCGAGTAACAATTTTACTGAGGATCGCGCGATGACCCTGAACACTGATTCACTGAACGCCGTACTGGCCCGCCGCGACTGGGAAAACCCCGGCGTAACGCAGATTAACCGTCTGGAGGCGCACCCGCCGTTCTTTAGCTGGCGTAACGCCGCGGATGCGCGTGACAACCGCCATTCGGACCAGCGCCGCAGCCTGAACGGCAGCTGGAAGTTCTCGTATTTTTCACAGCCGGAAGCGGTGCCGGAAAGCTGGGTAAGCGGCGATCTGGCCGATGCTGATTCGGTGCGGGTGCCCTCAAACTGGCAGATGGACGGCTACGACGCGCCGATCTACACCAACGTCACCTATCCGATCCCGGTCAATCCGCCGTTTGTTCCCGCCGATAACCCGACCGGCTGTTACTCGCACACCTTTACTCTGGATGACGACGCGCTGCGCGACGGACAGACCCGCATCGTGTTTGACGGCGTCAACTCGGCGTTCCACCTGTGGTGCAACGGTCGCTGGGTCGGCTACGGCCAGGACAGCCGCCTGCCGTCTGAGTTTGACCTCAGCGCGTTTTTACAGCCGGGCGAAAACCGGCTGGCGGTGCTGGTGCTGCGCTGGAGCGACGGCAGCTACCTGGAAGACCAGGATATGTGGCGCATGAGCGGCATCTTCCGCGACGTGTCGCTGCTGCACAAGCCGGCCACGCGGCTGCGCGACCTGCGTATCACCACCCGCTTTAACGACGATTTCAGCCGTTCGGTGCTGGACGCGCAGGTGAGAGTGCAGGGGACCGTAACGGACGATCTGCGCATCTGCCTGCAGCTGTGGCAGGGGGAAACCCAGGTCGGCAGCGCTACCTCCGCGCTGGGCAGCGACATTATTGACGAACGCGGCGCGTACGCGGACCGCACTACGCTGTCGCTTAAGGTTGAAAATCCGGCGCTGTGGAACGCTGAAACGCCGAACCTGTACCGCGCGGTGGTGCTGCTGCAGCGTGCTGACGGCGAGCTGATTGAAGCGGAAGCCTGCGACGTCGGTTTCCGTCAGGTAAGCATTGAGGACGGGCTGCTGCGGGTGAACGGCAAACCGCTGCTGATCCGCGGCACCAACCGCCACGAACACCACCCGGAATACGGTCAGGTGATGGATCGCGAGACGATGATTAAAGATATCCTGCTGATGAAGCAGAACAACTTTAACGCCGTGCGCTGCTCGCACTACCCGAATCATCCGCTGTGGTACAGCCTGTGCGACCAGTATGGCCTGTACGTGGTGGATGAAGCCAATATCGAAACCCACGGCATGGTGCCGATGAACCGCCTGAGCGACGATCCAACGTGGCTGCCGGCAATGAGCGAGCGCGTTACCCGCATGGTGCAGCGCGACCGTAACCACCCGAGCATCATCATCTGGTCGCTGGGCAATGAATCCGGCCACGGCGCAAACCACGACGCGCTCTACCGCTGGCTGAAGTCGGAAGATCCGTCGCGCCCGGTGCAGTATGAAGGCGGTGGGGCCAACAGCGCGGCCACCGATATTATCTGCCCGATGTACGCGCGCGTCGACCAGGACCAGCCGTTCCCCGCGGTGCCGAAATGGTCGATCAAAAAATGGCTGTCGATGCCGGGCGAGCAGCGTCCGCTGATCCTCTGCGAATACGCCCACGCGATGGGCAACAGCCTCGGCGGCTATGACAAATACTGGCAGGCGTTCCGCGCTTACCCGCGCCTGCAGGGCGGCTTTGTCTGGGACTGGGTCGACCAGTCGCTGATCAGATACGACGACCAGGGCCAGCCGTGGTCGGCCTACGGCGGCGACTTTGGCGACACGCCGAACGACCGTCAGTTCTGCATGAACGGGCTGGTGTTTGCCGACCGCACGCCGCACCCGTCGCTGTACGAGGCGAAACACGCTCAGCAGTTCTTCCAGTTCCGCCTGCTGAACGGTGAAACGCCGAAAATTGAAGTCACCAGCGAATACCTGTTCCGCCACAGCGATAACGAGGTCCTGCACTGGACGCTGGCGCAGAACGGCCATCAGCTCGCCAGCGGCGAGTGGCCGCTGGATATCGGCCCGGAAGGGACGCAGGTTGTTACGCTGCCGGCCTTTACCCTGCCCGCCAGCGCAGGCGATCTGTGGCTCACCGTACGTGTGCAACAGCCGCAGGCCACCGCCTGGTCCGACGCCGGGCACATCAGCGCCTGGCAGCAGTGGCCGCTGGCGGAGGTGCTGAGCGCCACGCCGGAGCAGCCTGCCGGTCAGGCGCCAGAGCTGAGCGTCAGCGAGCAGAGCTTTACGATTGACAGCGGCAGCACCCGCTGGGAGATCTGCCGCCAGCAGGGGCTGCTGGTGCAGCAGTGGGTCAACGGACAGGCGCAGCTGCTCAGCCCGCTCACCGACCAGTTTACCCGCGCGCCGCTGGATAACGATATCGGCGTCAGCGAAGCCAGCCGCATCGATCCCAATGCCTGGGTTGAGCGCTGGAAGGCCGCCGGCCACTATCAGGGCGAAGCGCAGCTGCTGCAGTGCGAGGCAGAAGCGCTTGCCGCCGCCGTGCTGGTGACCACCGTGCACGCCTGGAAGCACCAGGGCCAGACGCAGTTTATCAGCCGCAAAACTTACCGCTTCAGCGGCAGCAGCGTGCAGATTGACGTGGACGTGGAGGTGTCGCGCAATACGCCGCACCCGGCGCGTATCGGCCTCAGCTGCCAGCTGGCGACCGTGCAGCCGCGGGTCAGCTGGCTGGGCCTTGGCCCGCATGAAAACTACCCGGATCGTCTGGCCTCCGCCTGCTTCGACCGCTGGGATCTGGCGCTGGAGGAGATGCACACCCCTTACGTGCATCCGTGTGAGAACGGCCTGCGCTGCGGCACCCGCGAACTGCGGTACGGCGCACACCAGTGGCGCGGCGACTTCCAGTTCAGCATCGGCCGCTACGGCCAGCAGCAGCTGATGGCCACCAGCCATCGCCACCTGCTGCTGCCGGAAGAGGGCACCTGGCTGAATATTGACGGCTTCCATATGGGGGTCGGCGGCGATGACTCCTGGAGCCCGTCGGTGTCGCCGGAGTATCTGCTCAGCGCGCAGCGTTATCACTATCAGCTGTGCTGGTCACAGAATAATTAACGGCATCCTCAGCGGGCAGGGAAGTTAACCCTGCCCGTCACTGGCGTAAGGATCTTCAGCATGAACTATTTAAAGAACACCAATTTCTGGATGTTTGGTTTCTTCTTCTTTTTCTACTTCTTCATTATGGGAGCCTATTTCCCGTTCTTCCCGATCTGGCTTCACGACATTAACCACATCAGCAAAAGCGACACCGGCATTATCTTCTCCTGTATTTCGCTGTTTGCTCTGCTGTTTCAGCCGATTTTTGGCCTGCTCTCCGACAAGTTGGGGCTGCGCAAGCACCTGCTGTGGGTGATCACCGGCATGCTGGTGATGTTTGCGCCGTTCTTTATCTACGTGTTTGGCCCGCTGCTGCAGACCAACATTCTGCTGGGCTCGATCGTCGGCGGCATCTACCTGGGCTTTATCTACAACGCCGGCGCGCCGGCGATCGAAGCCTATATCGAGAAAGCCAGCCGCCGCAGCCAGTTTGAATTTGGCCGCGCGCGCATGTTCGGCTGCGTGGGCTGGGCGCTGTGCGCCTCGATCGTCGGCATTATGTTCACCATCAACAATCAGTTTGTCTTCTGGCTCGGATCCGGCTGTGCGGTGATCCTCGCTATCCTGCTGTACTTCTCGCGTACGGATAAAAACTCCACCGCCGGCGTGGCGGATGCGGTCGGGGCCAATCAGCCGACGTTTAACGTCAGGCTGGCGCTGGAGCTGTTTAAACAGCCAAAGCTGTGGTTCCTGTCGCTGTACGTGGTCGGCGTCTCCTGCACCTATGACGTGTTTGACCAGCAGTTCGCCAACTTCTTTACCGGCTTCTTCGCCACCACCGATCAGGGCACGCGGGTGTTCGGTTACGTCACCACCCTGGGCGAGCTGCTTAACGCCAGCGTGATGTTCTTCGCCCCGCTGATCGTTAACCGCATCGGCGGTAAGAACGCGCTGCTGCTGGCCGGGATGATCATGTCGGTGCGCATTATCGGCTCCTCGTTTGCCACCACCGCGGTGGAGGTGGTGGTGCTGAAGACGCTGCACATGTTTGAAATTCCGTTCCTGATCGTCGGCTGCTTCAAATACATCACCAGCCAGTTTGAGGTGCGTTTCTCGGCCACCATCTACCTGGTGTGCTTCTGCTTCTTCAAGCAGCTGGCGATGATCTTTATGTCGGTGTTTGCCGGTAACATGTATGACAGCATCGGTTTCCAGGGCGCGTACCTGGTGATGGGTCTGGTGGCGCTGGCCTTTACGCTGATATCCGTCTTCACCCTCAGCGGCCCGGGGCCGCTGTCATGGATGAAATCACGTCCGCGCGAAGCGGTGTAGTTGCCGGGCGGGTTTACACCCGGCCGGGGTTGCCTTTGCTCTGCCGTCCACGCCATCCCCAGGGATGGCGTTTCTCATCCAGCGCGCTTACAGCGTCCTGCGACGCACGGCTGCCGCCTGAAACAGCCGTTTGCCCGGCGGCCACGCTGCCGGTGACAGCAGCATCTCGCAGGCGGCCTGGGCCATCTCCGCCAGCGGCTGGGCGAAGGTAGTCAGCTGATAGCCAATCCAGCCCGCCTGTTCAATATCATCAAACCCCATCACGCTGAGATCCTCCGGCACGCGCAGGCCATATTCGTGCCGTGCCACGTCCAGCACGCCGCAGGCCAGCAGGTCGGTCACGCAGAAGATGCCGTCCGGCGGCTGGCCGCCGCCGAACAGTTCACGCGCGGCGGCCACCCCGCTCTGATAGCTGGCCGGCCCGGCCCGTACGACCCGGCAGTCAATGGCTGCCTGCCGTGCGGCGGTGAGAAAACCCGCTTCCCGCGTCACCATACTGGGTGAGCGCGCGGTAGAGGAGACCAGCGCCAGCCGGCGACGTCCGGCCTCGCGCAGCAGGGCAAAGGCCTCGCTCATGGTGGACCGGTAGTCAATTTCAATATGGTCAGCGCCGCTGAACTCCCCCATGCGGTTAATCAGGATCACCTGCTGCCCGCTCTGCAGGCAGGTCTCAATCAGCGAGCGGTCCGGCTTGCCGGAAAGTACGATGGTGGCGGTAGAGCGGTAGTTCAGCGTCTGCGCCAGCGCGTCGCGTGCGCTCTCCGCGCCCTCATCGGTGTTGATCACCATCACCGCCCGCTGCGCCTGGTGCAGACGGCGGGTCAGGTGCTCCAGCAGGCTGGCCTGGTACGGCGAACTGAGGTTGCCGCCGAGGATACACACCGGGCGACTTGCCTCCTTCGACAGGCCGCGCGCCAGGTGATTAACGTGGTAGTTCAGCGTTTCGGCGGCGGCCAGCACCCTGCGGCGGGTTTCCGCCGAGACGCTGCCGCCGGTGGTAAAGGTGCGCGACACCGCCGAACGCGACACGCCCGCCAGCCGCGCGACCTCGCTGGCGCTGGCAAAGCCTTTTGTGGCGTTGACACCCTCGGCCCACGCTGCCGCTGCGCCGGCGTGGTGCAGGCCTTTATTGCCAGCGTTATGGGCGGCCTGCTCTGTCGTTTCACCGGCGCGAGCCAGGCCGGTGTCGCCGTGGTCAACATCGGCCAGACTGGCTAATCCACCAGCATGGGGCTGGCCCTTTCCACCGTCGTCACGCCCGGTCATCGCGGTGCTCCGTGGCCCGCAGCGCCCGTTCACGGACGATCGCCCACTCTGCCAGCCGGGTCAGCGATGGCTTCGGCGTTTCAGACCACTCGTCGGGGTGCAGCTCACGTTTATCGCGGATCAGCGCAATCGCCGCGTCCAGCGTCGGAAACTGCTGCGGGCATTCAAGATGCAGAAACAGCGCCACCAGCGCCACCGAGCGGCTGCGCCCGCCGCGGCAGTTGACCAGAATATTGCCGCGTTCGCGGTTGCGGTAGGAGGCTTTGTCCGGGATCTGCTGCAGCAGCGCGGCGCGCATCAGCAGATAGCCGGCGTGCAGCATCTCCGGCGCGTTACCCTCGCCGTCGATCAGCCCCAGCTTGTAGTAGCGCACGCTGCCGCTGCCGTGGCGCAACAGGTGCGGCGCGCTGCCCGGCTCCGCAAGGTTGACCCAGTCAATATCGAGATTGACCGCGCAGTTGATCACCGTGCGGATATGGTGCTGGTCCAGCAGGGCCAGATCGGTGACGCCGTCGGAGCCGCCGATATAAATATCCATTCCCCAGCCGGGAAGGTCGGCGGCAATCAGGCTGACCGGCGGTCGAGGATAATGCCGGGCGGCGTTATTCAGCGCATCCTCCCCCTCTGCGGAAGCGTGGCCAGCAGCCGTCCGCTGGCTGGCGGGTGATCCGCCGGTGTTGGCAGAGTCAGTCGGCAGCGTATCGGTGAAGAGGGCTGTTTCGCTGCCCGCCGCGTTGACGTTATGCCGTTCAGCCTTCAGATCCTTTGTTGAATGCTCTGCCAGCGGGATCGCACTGGCCTGCGCCAGCGCCGCAGCCACGCCGGGTGCCGCAGCCAGCACCGGTAGCCCGGCGTAAATCCCGGCGGAATCCTCGGGCACGACTCCGATGCGGCCGCCGGCTTCCGCCACCAGCAGCAGCCCGGCAAGGCAGTCCCAGGCGTTCATATGGGCCTCAACGTAACCATCGCTGCGCCCTTCGGCCACCCAGGCCAGCGCCAGCGCGCCGGAACCGCCACGCCGCACGGTGGCGCCGCCGTTCAGCAGTGCTGCCATCACGTCGAGGTAGCGGCGCTGGCTGTGGCGTGACGACCAGCCCAGCTCAAAGGCGGCACGGCGGCTGTCGTCGGTGCCGGCGCAGCGCAGCGGGCGATCGTTTTTCAGCGCGTAGTGGCCGCGCCGCGCCAGATACAATTCCTCGCTGACCGGGTTATAAATCGCCCCCAGCTCGGTGACGCCGTGGCGCACCCAGGCGATACAGATACAGAAATGGGCGATGCCGCGGGCAAAGTTGGCGGTGCCGTCGATCGGGTCAATCACCCACAGGCTGTGCGCGTCGGCGGGCGGCTGCGCGGACTCTTCCCCGAGGATCAGATCCTGTGGGAACCGCTCGCGCAGGGCCTGCATCAGCTGCGCCTCTACCAGCGTATCGGTTTCGGTAAGGATATCCTGATGGCCCTTCAGCTGGTATTCGCCCGGCTGGCGCGCGTTAAAACCGGCAAGTGCGGTCGTGCCGGCCTGCAGGATCAGCTGTTTTAACGCCGCTTCACGCGGCTCTGTCTCAAAATGAGTCAAAATGTACTCCCTGTTGCAAAGAAGCAAACCGCCGCGCCCGGCGCGGCGGTCGGTTATTTTTTAACGCTCAGGCTCCAGAGGTCCTGCCAGTCCTGGCGGCTGCGCCAGTCCTCTTTCGCCGTGGCGGTCAGGTACTCCATCAGCTCGCCGCGGTGCGCGCCAATGCCGGAGGCCTCATCCGCTGGCAGGCTGACCGCCGGGTTGGTCGACATCTTGCCGTCCACCCCCTGCGGCGCGATGCCTTCGGCGCTCAGCAGATAGCGGATAAACAGCTTCGCGCTGTTCGGGCTGCGGCTGCCGGTGGCGATCACCCCGAGGCTCGGGTAGTTCCAGCCGATAAACGGCTGCATGCCACTGCACAGCCCCAGCGTCATGCCCTGTTTGTTATCGCGAAACTTGGCGGTAGAGACCAGCCCGACAAAATCGGATTTGGCGTCCGGCGCGCCGATGGCGGCGGCAGCATCGTTATCGGAATGGGTCAGCAGCACGCCGTTGGCCGCCAGCGCCTTGACCCAGGCGGCGGTGGCCGAAGCTTCAGTCGTCTGCAGCGGTTTGCCAAACGCCTGCTGATAGGCCGCGCGGATCTGTGCGTCATAATGGGTCTCCAGCTGGCTGAACCAGTCGGTGTAGGCCGGCTTGCTGCCCGGGTCCTGCATCGCCACCCGGCCGCGCCACGCCGGCTGGGTCAGCTGCCAGATGTTGTTCACCGGGCAGGTGGCGTGATGAGCGGTGTTATAGGCAAACACGTTAGGGGCCAGTACCAGGGTAAGCGGCTGCTGATAGCGGTCGGCGATGCTGCCCTTCAGGTCGTCGGGCACCCAGCTCTGTACGTAGCCTTTATCCAGCAGCTGGGTGATCCCCGCCGGCGCGTCTTCCACGATCGCCACGTCGGTGCGCACGTTTTTGGCCTGCGCTTCGCGGCTCATAATTTCAATGATCTGCGGCGCATCGGCCTTTACGCCCACCGCCTGCAGGCCGTACTGCGCGCTGAAGGATTTGGCCTGCTGAACAATTTTGCCGGTGGAGGCGTAGACGGTAATCGGCTGCTCCTGACGGGCGGCGTCGATCAGCGCCTGTAGCTGGCTGTCCTGTGCGTGGGTCAGCGGGCTGGCGGTCAGTGCGGCAAAAACGGCGAGGGCGGTCAGAGTCTGTTTCATCCTGCTTCCTGAGTGAAAAGTGAAAAATCGGCGGCGGCCGGCTCGTGGCGCTGGCCTGCGGGGGTAAAGAAGTGCAGCGCATCGGCCGGCAGCTGGCAGTAAACCTGCTGGCCGGCCTGCCAGCGCGGGCGCAGCTGGGTGGAGTGGAACAGCCGGTCGTGGCCGTTGACCAGCTCAATCACCCAGCTGCCGCCGGTGGGCATAATATTGTCGAGGGTCATCGCGACGCTGTGCGGATAAGGTCGTTCATGCAGCACGATCTCTTCCGGACGGATGCCGCACGCGCAGGCCTCCCCGTTAACGCTCGGGTAGCGCTGCTGCAGATGTTCCGAGAGCAGGCTCACAGGCTGATGCAGCGGGATCATATTCAGCTTCGGCGTGCCGATAAACTCCGCCACAAAGCGGTTGGCAGGACGCGCGTAAATCGCATCCGGCGTGCCGACCTGCTGCATCTCACCGGCGCTCATCACCGCAATGGTGGTGGCCAGCGTCATCGCTTCCCACTGGTCGTGGCTGACAAACATGATGGTGGTGCCAAAGGTGGCATGCAGGCGCTTCAGCTCGGCGCGCATCTCCAGCCGCAGCGTGGCGTCGAGGTTGGAAAGTGGCTCATCGAGCAGCAGCACGCCGGGGTTAACCGCCAGCATCCGCGCCAGCGCCACCCGCTGCTGCTGGCCACCGGAGAGCTGCGCCGGATAGCGGCGTGCATAGTCGGCGATGCGCAGCTTCTCCATTACGTCCTGGCAGCGGGCGCTGCGCTCGCGTGCAGGCAGCTTCTGCAGGCGCAGG
Organism: Erwinia sp. B116; assembly: GCF_002865965.1. Lineage (NCBI taxonomy): Bacteria > Pseudomonadati > Pseudomonadota > Gammaproteobacteria > Enterobacterales > Erwiniaceae > Erwinia > Erwinia sp. B116. The sequence continues at coordinate 138,509 of NZ_JRZZ01000001.1, read as the reverse complement.
CCGAAATCGACGTTCTGTTCGACGGTCATATGCGGCCACAGCGCGTAGCTCTGAAATACCAGCCCGATACCGCGTTTTTCCGGCGGCAGATATGTGCCGCGCGCCACGGAATCGACCAGCCGGTCGCCAATGGTGATTTCACCGCCGCTGGCGTGCTCTATACCGGCAATCATCCGCAGGATGGTGGTTTTGCCGCAGCCGGACGGGCCCAGCAGGCACAAAAACTCGCCGTCTTTTACCGTCAGGCTGACGTTGTTCACCGCCGGCGTCTCGCTGCCGGGATAGCGTTTGCTCAGGTTGCTTAGCTGAATTGAGGGCATGTCAGTTCTCCAGTCCGCTGGCCAGCCCGCTGCCGGTGATCTTCTGGATCAGCAGGGTACCGGCCCATGAAATCAGGGCGATCATCAGCACCACGGCATTGGCCGCCTGCTGGTAGTTGTAATCAATCAGGCGCAGTGAGTAGGTGGTCAACACGTCGGTCGCGGGGATGGCCAGGATAATAAACAGGCTGACGCCCTTAATGCCGGAGATAAACGGCAGCAGGATCGCTGTGGCCAGCGGCCCGGCCTGAATCGGGATAACGATGCGGCAGATACGCGACAACCAGCCTGCACCGGCCACGCGTGCGGCCTCTTCCGCCTCCTTGCCCAGCTGGGTCATCGCCGCGATGCCGGAGCGGCTGGCGTAGGGCATCTTTTCGGCGATCAGCGCCAGCACCAGAATCAGCGGCGTGCCGTACAGCGCGGGCAGTGGACCGTGGCTGACCGCAAACAACGATAAAAACGCGGCGGCGAAGGCGATGCCGGGCACCAGGTATGGCACAAAGGTCACCTGACGCAGGAAGGTGCCGACCCAGCGCAGGTGGCAGCGCATCACCGCATAGCCCACCAGCAGCCCCAGTACGCCGCAGGCCAGCGAGGCCGAACCGACAATCACCAGCGTATTGCCCGCAGCGCGCCAGAACTCGCCGGTCAACAGAATACCGCTGTGCAGCGCCACGGTATCGAGGTTGTGGCCGATCCAGTAAGCAAAGGTGAAGTTGTCGCTGTTAAAGCGCCCGGGCAGGATCATGATGGTAGAGAGGAACAGGGTCAGCAGCGGGATCGCCACCCCCAGCAGCACAAACGCCAGCGGCGCGGCGGCGGCGAGGATGCGCCAGCTGCCCAGCCCGCGGCGGCGCTCCATTACCCCTTTGCCGCCGACGGTGACAAAGCGTTTCGCCTCACGCAGCATCTTCATATCCAGCAGCAGGGTGACCATCCCCATCAGCATAATCACCGAGGCCAGCACCGCTGCCACGCCAGACTGACGGGTGCCGATGGCGCGATACAGGCCGGTAGACAGCGTATCAAAGTGTACCGGCAGGCCGAGAATATAGGGCAGGGCGAACTCGCCGATGCAGTCGGCGAAGATCAGCAGCGCGCCTGAGAGCAGCGCCGGGCGCAGCAGCGGCAGGACAATGCGCAGGGCAATAGTGCGGCGCGATGCGCCCAGCACGCGTGCGGACTCCTCCATCTGGCTGTCCATCCTGCGCAGCGCGTTACCGACCATCAGTATCACCAGCGGCGCATAGTGCAGCACCATAATTACCACCATCGGAAACGCGCCGTAGGCCAGCCAGTCTGGCGTCTGAATGCCCATTGCTTCCAGCCAGCCGGGCTGGCCGCCGATCGCCTGGTTTTTAAACAGGGTGCTCCACGCCAGCGCGAAGGTCCAGGAGGGCAGCATAAAGGGCACGATTAGCAGCGTGGCGAAGCTTTTGCGCCCGGCGAGATCGGTGCGGTTAACCAGCCAGGCCAGCACCACGCCGATCAGCAGCGCACCGGCCACGGTAAACAGTGCCACCGTCAGCGTGTTGAGCAGCGGCGTCCACAGCAGCAGTTCGGACATCCGTGAGGTGAGGGTGCGCAGCAGGTAGTAAGCGGTGAGGCTGCCTTCTGCGGCGGCGGTGCGGTTCTCGTCGCCGCTCTGCACCAGCACGGCGTTCACCAGTACCGAGAGTACCGGTGCCAGAATTAATCCGCTGAAGAGCAGCACCAGCAGCATGCCCAGCAGGTTGGCCGGCTCATGGCTGGCGATGGCGAAACCGTGACGTAACCGCTGCCACGGGGAAATCGTTGTCGGGCGTTCAGCTTGATAAGACACGCTCTGACCTCGGTCAGTGAAAGAGTAAGCGGACTATAGCGACGCCGTATGACAGTTTTGCGATGCATTTGCACATATGTGCATTTTTTATTTTAAGTGCAAACAGGAAGTCAGGCATAACCACAGGTGTATCGGTTGGGCTTAATGCACGCAGGCAATGCTGGCATTCCGCACGGCTTCACAGCAGGACGTTGCGGTACTGAACTTTAGAGACGATCGAGGAACTTTGATTGAAATGCATCACAATATGTTATAACGTAACATAAAATAACAGAGAGAGAGGATCCCCCCTTGGTACAGGTAACAAAACTGGCAGTGGTTCTGGGAACATTATGCTTCAGCTATCAGGCGCTGGCCCATGGCCATCACGATCACGGCAAGCCGCTGACCGCGGCTGAAACCCAGGCGGCGGCAGGCGTATTTGCGGATAAAGACGTGAAAGACCGCGCGCTGACCGACTGGGAAGGCGTCTGGCAGTCGGTTTATCCGCTGCTGCAGAAGGGGGCGTTGGATCCGGTGTTTGAGAAAAAGGCTAAGCAGGACGGCAGTAAAACGGCGGCAGAATTCAAAGAGTACTATCGCAAAGGCTACGCCACCGATGTGGATATGCTGGGTATCGAAAACGGCGTGATGGAGTTCCATCGCGGCGACAAAAGCAGCGCCTGCCGCTACGACTACGCCGGCTACAAAATTCTGACCTACGCCTCCGGTAAAAAAGGCGTGCGCTACCTGTTCGAGTGCAAAGATGCCCGCAGCAGCGCACCGAAGTTTGTGCAGTTCAGCGACCACACCATCGGCCCACGCAAGTCCGCGCATTTCCATATCTTCACCGGAAATACCTCTCAGGAAGCGCTGCTGAAAGAGATGGACAACTGGCCGACTTACTATCCTTATCAGCTGAACGATGCGCAGGTGGTTGACGAGATGCTGCACCACTGATATCTCTGACGAAACGGCAGTTCCGCCAGGGCGGAGAGGGCCGATAATCCGTGGGCGAGGCGATTAACGCGTTGCCGTAACACTATGTTTTTGGACAGATTCCTGGCTTAATCGTCAGGTATGAACAGGCAGATGGCAGTATAATGACCCCGGCGCTTGAGGCTTCTGCTTCAGGTCGTCGGCAGCAGTGCTGATGTGCGTGAGGCAGATGCAGAAAAGCCCCGAAGTTAATTTCCATTAACCCCGAGGCCCCTGTATGCCCAGAAACATCAGGGTATCCTCTTACCTGCCGCAAGGCAAGGAGAAGAAGGTCATGAAACTGCCGCAAAGCACCCTGTTCTGGTGCGTATTAACGCTGTGTTTAACGCTGTTAATATTCACGTTTCTGATGCGGAAATCGCTGTGTGAGATCCGCTACCGGGATCCGTTCAGGGAGGTGGCGGCGATGATGACCTGCGAACCGGGTAAGTAGCGAACCACTGGCGGGGGTAACCCCGCCTTTCGGTCACTGATGTGGCGGGCAGCGCAAGCGCTTTTACAAAGGGCTCTGGGGAAACTCAGGGCCCTTTTTCCGTCGTTACCACTAACGCGCTAACGTAACACGCTGATTTTGGATGTATTCCTGGTATGATCGTCAGGCGGGAACGGAAAGACGGCAGTATAATGACCCCGGCGCTTGAGGCTTCTGCTTCAGGTTGTCGGCAGCAGTGCTGATGTGCGTGAGGCAGATGCAGAAAAGCCCCGAAGTTAATTCTCATTAACCCCGAGGCCCCTGTATGCCACGAAACATCAGGGTATCCTCTTACCTGCCGCAAGGCAAGGAGAAGAAGGTCATGAAACTGCCGCAAAGCACCCTGTTCTGGTGCGTATTAACGCTGTGTTTAACGCTGTTAATATTCACGTTTCTGATGCGGAAATCGCTGTGTGAGATCCGCTACAGAGACCCGTTCAGGGAGGTGGCGGCGATGATGACCTGCGAACCGGGTAAGTAGCGAACCGCAGGCGGGGGAAACCCCGCCTTTACGGTCACTGATGGGGCGGGCGGCGCAAGCGCTTTTACAAAGGGCTCTGAGGGAACTCAGGGCCCTTTTTCCGTCAGGTTTATCCCGCCACCCGGTAGCCATTTTCTCCGCTCTCCGTTTTTCTGGCTCAGTGTCCTGGAGCCTCTCTGTTCAGTGCTTCTTAAGGCTGGCGCATCCTGCGGTGCCTGCCGCCGCGCCCGGCAGACACGCAAATTATCACTAGCGGGTTAGCGTAACACACTGATTTTGGATGTATTCCTGGTATGATCGTCAGGCAGGAACGGAACGACGGCAGTATAATGACCCCGGCGCTTGAAGCTTCTGCTTCAGGTTGTCGGCAGCAGTGCTGATGTGCGTGAGGCAGATGCAGAAAAGCCCCGAAGTTAATTCTCATTAACCCCGAGGCCCCTGTATGACACGCAACATCAGGGTATCCTCTTACCTGCCGCAAGGCAAGGAGAAGAAGGTCATGAAACTGCCGCAAAGCACCCTGTTCTGGTGCGTATTAACGCTGTGTTTAACGCTGTTAATATTCACGTTTCTGATGCGGAAATCGCTGTGTGAGATCCGCTACCGGGATCCGTTCAGGGAGGTGGCGGCGATGATGACCTGCGAACCGGGTAAGTAGCGAACCACTGGCGGGGGTAACCCCGCCTTTCGGTCACTGATGTGGCGGGCAGCGCAAGCGCTTTTACAAAGGGCTCTGAGGGAACTCAGGGCCCTTTTTCCGTCAGGTTTATCCTGCCACCCGGCACCCGGCACCCGGCACCCGGCAGCCATTAGCCATTAGCCATTAGCCATTAGCCATTCTCTCCGCTTTTCTGTCTCAGCGTCTTTATACTTCGCTGTCCAGTGATCTTTAAGCCTGGCGCCTCCTTTTCTGTAATGCCACGCTTCCGGATCATCCTCACCGGTCAAAACAGCGGTGCCTGATCGAACTTTTTACGGTATTCGCGTGGACTTAACGTGCGGTGCTGGCTGAAGATGCGCGAGAAGTAGAGCGGGTCTTCATAGCCGACCGCGCGCGCCACCTGGGCAATTGACAGCTGCGTCTGCTGCAGCAGATCGCAGGCGCGGGAGACGCGCTGCTGCTCGCGCCAGGCGGAAAGGGTGGTGCCCATCTCTTTGCGGAACAGGTGCGCCAGCCGCGAGGTGGAGATAAAAGCCATGCGCGCCAGTTGCTCTACCCGGGTCTCCTCGGCCAGGTGTTCATTGATGTAGTGGCACACCGTCTGGATGCGCGGGTCGCGGTTTTGCCGGTTGCTGGCGGGCTGCAGCTGAAAAGTCTGCAGTATCAGCCGCTCCAGCGTGTTCATCGCCAGCGCCTCGGCCAGCGGCTCCGCCGCCGCGTTCCAACGGATCACCTCTTTAAACAGCAGCGCCATCTGCCGGCTGGCGGTCGCATCAAGCGCCGTGCGTCCAATCTGGCCCTGGTAGCGATCCCAGCGCAGCCAGTCGCTCCAGCCGGGGCGCGGGATAAAATAGATCCACAGATGATCCCACGCCGGGCTCTCTTTGGCGCGACCGTAATGGTGGATCACCCCGGGTGGAAAGAGCAGCATCTCATCCTCACTGCAGCAAAACTGCCCGTCGGCGTGATGGATCACGCCACGGCCTTTCAGGGTCAGATTAAGCATATAACCCTTCATGCCGCTGGGGCGGTGAATAAACCAGTCAAGCTTGCTGCCGGGCGTGATAGGCGTAAAGCCGGAAACCATAAAGGCGTTAAAGGTAAAGCGCTTCATCAGCGGGGAGAAGTTTAACAGCTCGGCGTTGTCTGACGCGGTCATCGGCGGCATCCGGCGGAAGTAAGTGCGGCTAGTATAGCCGCGGCCCCCGTCTCACCGGAGGCCGCAGGTTACTTTTGTGCTATCGCTCACGGTTGACCGGGCAACTGCTCTCCGGTCGATACCGCTGTGCCGCTGACGCCCTGCTGGTAGCGCCCGGCGGAGAGGTCCGCCGCCACCTGCGGGTAGATCTCATCCAGCCGGTAGAACCACAGCAGCAGCAGGTTCAGCGCGGCGAGGATCAGCGGGAAGAAGATAAACAGAAACTCGATGGTTTCGACCACCGTGGCCGGCTGCGGTGTGCTGCCGCCGCTGACAAAGCCGGCGGCACCGAGGATCCAGCCGACGCTGGCGGTGCCCAGCCCCATACCCAGCGTCTGCCCCAGCGTGCCGGCGCTGAACAGGATACCTTCGATGCGCAGCCCGGTGCGCCACTCGCCGTAGTCGATGGTATCTGCCAGCAGCGCAAACGTGGTCGCCCCGATGCCGCAGAAGCCGACGCTGCGGATGGCGGTCGCGATAATCACAAACAGCGCGTCCTGTTTACCCAGCAGCGGCAGCAGGTAGGCCAGCGAGCTGACCAGCAGGCCCAGCATCGCCAGCCGGCGTTTACCCAGCCTTTTCAGCAGGAAAGGTATAATCAGCAGCGTCAGCAGGCCGGGAATATACTGCGCCATGCTGATGTAGGCGATCAGCGACACGTCGTCGAGAATATACTTCGAGTAGTAAACGCCGACGGCGGAGAGCGCGGTTAAGCCGGTAAAGGTGATCAGCAGATAGAAGAACATAATCAGCCAGTAGCGGTTCGCCAGCATCGAGCTGACCACCTGGCGGGGGGTAATACGCTGGCTGTTATCCTTGCTCACCGGCTCAATGCGTTCGCGGGTGCCGAGGGCGGTCAGCAGCAGGAGCAGCGCGGTAAAGAAGCCGAAGATGGCGAAAACGATCACCCATGAGGCGTGGCTGTCGCCAAACAGCGCCACCAGCGGCAGGGTCAGCACCCCCACCGTCAGCGATCCGCAGGTGGACAACCCTTTACGAAATACGCTGAGAATGCCGCGCTGATAGGGATCGCGGGTGATCAGCGCCAGCAGCGATCCGTAGGCGATATTGTTGGCGGTAAAAAAGACGTTGGCCAGCAGGTAGGTAACGCAAACGTAGGCCACCTTGAGGCCGTAGCTGACGTCCGGCACCGTGGCCATTAGAAACGCCGACAGGCCAAAGGGTACCGCGGTCCACAGCACCCACGGCCGCGCCTTGCCGAGGCGTGAACGGGTTTTATCGATGCGGATGCCGACCCAGATACAGATAATCCCGTCGAGCACGCGGGCGAAGAACATCAGCGAACCGATCAGCAGCGCGGAGATGCCGACCACGTCGGTGTAGAAATAGGCGAGAAAGGTCACCATCATGGTGTAGGTCAGATTGGTGCCGTAGTCACCGATGCCAAAGGCCAGCCGCTCCTTCAGGCCAATGCGTTGCAGCTCATCCGGCAGAGTTGATTGCGTCATGCCTGCTTCTCCAGTTCAACGATTGCCACGCCCCAGTCGGCCAGCGTCAGGGTCTCACCGTGCCGTCCGCTGTGGCCGCTCAGCAGCTCACGGCCGGCGGCCGGCCACGCCACGCTCAGCGGCTCTGCCGAGAAATTGAGATAGAACATCAGTGAATGACCGGTACGACTCACGCCGTGCTTCACCACCAGCGGGAAGCGATGACCGCTCACGTCGTGCACGCCGGCCTGCGGCAGCAGACGGGTCATTACCGCCTGCAGCGCCGCTTCGCTGATGTCGCAGCCGATATAGGTGGCGCTGCCCTTGCCGCTGCGGTTGTGCACGATGGCGGCGTATTTTCCCCAGTAAGGGTGCTGATAGCGCGCCCACACCTCTGCTCCGGCGTTATCCACCTCCAGCAGCTCCATCCAGTGGCTGACCTCGCCGTGCTGCGGCGGCAGATCCAGCACCTCCGACTGCAGCGTGACCTCATGCGGCTCAACGAACAGCTGATAGCTGGCCCCAATCGTCTCACGGATAATGGCCGGCTGCCGTTCATGACGCACCTTCAGGTCGGCGTCGGCAAATCCCGATTTAAACGAATAGAGGATATGGCCGCCCTCGGCGACAAAGCGGTTCAGACGCTGCAGTACCTCGTCCGTTACCGCATACAGCAGCGGCACCACCAGCAGCTGATAGCGCTCAATGCGCGGGTCGTCCGGCGTCAGGATATCCACCTCAACGTTCATCCGGTACAGCGTGTCGTAATAGCGGCGGAACAGGTCGTTGTACTGATGCTCCCTGTGACGGCCAAACTGATGCCCCTGATACGGGTGCCAGTCAATGGCGGTCAGGCAGTCGTTGCTGACCAGCAGCGCCACCCGGTTGGGTTTTTGCAGGCCGGCCAGCTGGGGTGAAAGCCGTGCCAGCTCCGCGCCGATCTGCTGCGCCTCGCGATACACCGGGTTGGGCTGCAGGTCGTGGCTGAGCAGCCCCTTCCAGTAGGTTTCGAACGAATTGTGCAGCGAATGCCAGTGCCAGTAGCCGATCATCCCGGCGCCGGAGGCGATATGGCTGAAGGCCTGCAGCCGCAGCTGGCCCGGATACGGGGTCCAGTTTTTAAACGCCTGGGCTTCGGTCTCCAGCACCAGGTAGCTGGCATCTTTGGTGGTGCGGGCGATATCACCGCAGAAGGCGATTTCGGCACCGGTCAGCTGATGCTGGCTGGGGTGGTAGATATCCACGCCGGTAATATCCAGCGCTTCTGACGCCGCAAAGTGATCGACCTCGCCGCGCACGCCGTAAGACCAGGTGCGCCACTCAAAATCGAAGTTATGGGTGATAAACTGCGCGGGTTGCCGGTACTCGCGCACCAGCGCCGCCTGCCAGGCGAGGAAATCGGTGACCAGCTGGCGCTGATAGTGCTGAAACGCGGCGCCAAGGCTGGCGTTGATGGTGCTTTCCAGCGGCGGGAAATCTTCCCACGCATCGATGCGGTTGCTCCAGTAGTCAAGACCGAACGCCGCGTTGAGCTGCTGCAGATCGCCGTTAAAACGCTGTTTAAGCTGTTGAATAAAGCCGCGCTGCACGTGTTCGCCACAGCTGTCGTAATACTTGGTTTCGTTATCCACCTGAAAACCGATCACCGCCGGGTGCTGCGCGGTAGCCTGCAACAGCTGGCGAATGATCCGCTCGGCGTAGCGCAGATAGACCGGGCTGGTGATGTCCATCTTCTGCCGCGGGCCGTATTTATTGACTCCCTGTGGGGTGGTGGCCATCACCGACGGATGTTTTTTTGCCAGCCAGGCGGGCAGTGCGTAGGTTGGCGTACCGATAATCACCGCGATCTGATTAGCATGCATCCGTTCCAGCACGGTGAGCACGCTGCTGAAATCAAACTCGCCGTCGCGCGGTTCATAGGTGCTCCAGGTGCTCTCGGCAATGCGTACCACGTTGATCCCGGCGGCTTTCATCAGCCGGATGTCCTCATCCAGCCGCTCTACCGGCAGATACTCACGATAATAGGCCACACCGTATAACAGCTTTTCCATCTCTCATCCCCGTTAGTTCTCGTACACAGTTGCGGTACGTTAGCCGGGATGAAAAGCGCAAAGATAAAATAAGCTGCCATGAACATAGAGAAATATGCTCCGGGGACCGGGCTATGAGGCTCATCACATTTTGCTGATTAGAATTTTACGCTGATACCGGCGTTATAACGGGTCTGGTTGCCGTCGCTCAGCCCGGCGGTCTGTGCAATCGCTGCAAACGCCGACACCCTGTCCGAGATCGGCATAGTGGCCCCGGCGGAGAGTTCGGCCCAGTCCTTATCCTGTTTCTCGCTGACGCGGGTGAAGGTCAGCGCGGTGGATTTCAGGCCGCCGTTGGCGCGGTACACGTCATCGCCGAACTGATGACGCCAGCTGGCCTGTGCCCAAGGATTGATCGTACCCGCGCGGGCATCAATACGCCACCCCGCGCTGCCGATCTGCGAGTGGCCGTTCTGGTCGCCAAAGCGCATTGACGTACTGCTGTTGCCCTGTTCGCTGTAGCCGCGCACGTGGCCATAGTCCCAGGCATACTGCAGCGTTGGCCCGGTGGTCAGCCAGTCGGTCGCCGCGAAGTCGTAGCCTGCCGTCAGCCGCGTACCATACAGCCTGCCGCTGGTCTCGCCTTTTTCGGTGTGCGTCAGTTGTCCTAGGGTGATATCACGCTGAATATTGGCAAAGTCCGCCGACAGATAGTGCACGTCGCCAGCGATCCACGCCTGGCCCAGCCGCAGCTGGCTGAACAACGCGGTCTGGAAACCACGGGCATCATAACGGTAGCGGTCGTCCGGGCGCTGGTTGTCCAGCGAACCGGCGATCAGGCCTCCGACCAGCAGATTGTCGCTCAGCTGGTAGTCGACGCCGACCGTCAGGCTGTTGGCATTGCCCCTGCCGGAACCGTTTTCTCCGTTAGCGCGATAGCGCTGATAACCGCCGCTGTAGCCGCCAAACGCGCCGAGCGCGCCGGTGGCCGCCGGGTTCTGACGCAGCTGCTGATAGCGGCTATCGAGGGTACTGCGGCTGCCGTTAACCATCGCCAGCGTGCCCTGGTTCAGCGCCGTGACCTGCAGCGGGGCGGAAACAATTGAGGTAATGTACCGGGCGATAATGTCGTGTACCTGCGGGCCGGGGTGGAAATGGTCGGCAAACAGATAATCCTGCGCGGTGTTGAAGCCGCTGGTGCTGGTGGTGCAGTCGGTGGCGGCCACGCCGGCCGGGCAGGCCATACCGGCGGTGTTGGTCAGGCCAAACGCCAGCGGGTCGTCCAGCAGCTCCCGGAACACGGCGTTGATGTCGGCCAGCGCGATGTTACCGCCGTGCTGCTGCAACGCCGCCTCTTCGGTACGGTTATACAGGCCGGTCAGCGCAGAAGCCTGCTGGGCGGCGGTGGCGTAAGCGGCGCTCAGCTGGGCGGCGATAGCCTGCTGAACGGCGGAATTGCCGCTGACGACCGATGCAGCGGCCAGCAGTGAGCGATCGATCGCCTGCTGACGGCTGGCGAGGTCTGGCGTCGCCGCGGCGTTCAGTGACGCATACGCGGCCTGGATAGCCGGCGCTGCCGCTGCCCCCAGCCCTGTCGTCAACACCAGCTCCAGCAGCGTTGGAGTAGCTGAGATATCCGGCACGTTGGCGACCACCACCAGACCTGCTCCGGCATCCAGCAGGCTGCCGACCTGGGCCGCGGCGCTGGTGGCGCTGTTCACCGCCAGCCCCTGCGCCAGCGCCGGTTGCGTCGCGGCGGCTGCCAGATCGTTGCCACCGATCCAGTGAATATAGAGGCCGTTAGCGTCGGCGCGGCCGCCGTTCTGGCTCAGATACGCGGCGACCTGAGCCGCACTGTTATCGGTGGCGTTCAGCGCGGCCACCGCCGTGGCACCACCGGCAGCATAGTTGCTGCCGCCGGCATCTGAAGGGGTTAACGTCAGCCCGTAATGGCTGGCCAGCTGTTCATCGTAGAGCGGGTTCTGGCTGCTGTTCCATGTCCAGCGCCCGTTGTTGCCGGTATCGCTCAGGCTGTCGCCAAACACCGTTAGCGAATCAAATGCGCAGGCGGGGGCGGTTAGGGCGAGGAAGATGGCCAGGCTGCTGAAACGAAGTGATTGATGCGTTGCGATCATACGAACCTCTTTTTCGGTATTTTTGCAGAAATCAGCGCTACTTAATCTTCTATACGAGATAGTTTAATTTTCCATGACGGACGCCGCCGTTTCTGAGAAACGTGATGGCAGGCGTCTTTTCAAAGGGAATTAACGGGTGGGTGGGCGGCGGCTGAAACGTTACGTCGGCTAAGCGTTCACGCCAGTGGATAGCGGCCGCGGCAGCACCTGCCCGATATCCTGTTCGAGCTGGTCAAGCAGCGCATAGCGTTTACGATACTCAGAACGTTTTTTACTGGCGATCTCTTCCATCTCTTTGCGGGGGATCGCCGCAGGCAGTGAATAATAGCCTTCGGCGGTCGCCGTGCCGCCGAGCATTTCCCAGAAGTCGTTATAATCCGCGTGCATCAGTTTTTTTCGGCTGCCGTAGCGCAGGGATCGGTAGACATGGGTGGCGTTTGAAACCGCACAGATCGCTTTCACGTCAAGCCATTTACTGACCTGGAGCAGCGCTTCGAATACCACTCTTTTCGGGAACAGTCCGTACAGCGTTTTGGTCGCCTGCTGCACGATCTGCTGGGCGTCCGGGTTATTTGGCCCCTGCAGGCCGCCAATCATCAGGGTTAATTGCCCGTGGTGCTGACAAAGGGTAAAGGTCAGCTCACAGAGCAGCTGCCCGGCGGCGTCCCGTAATATAATGCTCGCTTCGCCTTCGCGATCGAGGGTATGCGTTGAGATCAGGCTCATTACATAACGCTGCTCGTCTTTCGCGGCGATCTGCGCAAGGCAGAGCCCCGCTCCGCCAAGGTGCTGAGCAAAGAGAGTTACGCCCAGGCGTTCGGTAATGTGCTGATAATGCAGGATTACCGCCCGTGCGCCCGCCTGCCTGCCCAGGCGGTTGGTCAGATAGGGGCGGTGGTTGCGGCACGGCAGACGGGGTTGTGAAGAGAGCAACTGCTCATAGTGCGGGTGACGGATCAGCATGGTCAGGAGGGTGTAGGTCGGTACCGGCAACAATAGTCCGCGCAACAGATACTTACGGCGAAACTTCGGGGATTGCCACAGGGAATGGGGGATCAGTTTCCCGCTGCACAAGGCGATAAAAAGGGCCAGCGGCGTAGTGGGCAGCGCGGGCAGGGTATTGATATCTGTGAGTTGCGACATAGAGTTAACCTTAATTTCAACGCAGCGCATGACCTCCTTTTCAGGAAAGTCTGTCAGACTGCGTGACGCATTTTAATCGGGTGGGCGTCATCGGTGTAAGCGACCCGACGGTGTAAACCGATTATGCGTAGCGATTATCAATGATTCATCAATGACCGGTAATGCGATATTAAATTTCGTTTTTTCTGGAAGTAATCGAATTGCGACGTTGGGTCCGGGGTTTTCAGGGAAGTACTAAGGCGTTTCCACTTTGTTTATGATTCATTGGGAAATCCGGCAAAAATAAAAAAACGCCGCAGACGCCTGAATGAATTTTAAATAAGGATAAAACCGCAAAGGGGATGTGAACAGGGTAAAACAGGATCAACGTGAAGTCATTTTCGTTAATTAAAAAATAGCGTAACATGAACCTTTCGTGCTGTGTCCTGTCAGACAGGTGCAAAACAGGGATTCATATCTGTTTTATTTTTTGTTAACACGTGGTAACGCGAAAGGAAATTACCGATGCCGCAGTTCTTTATTCATCGCCCTGTTTTTGCCTGGGTGGTGGCTCTTTTTATCGTCCTTTCCGGCGTTATCGCCATTCCGCAGCTTCCCGTGGCGCAGTATCCTTCGGTGGCCCCGCCGCAGCTTTCGGTGAGCGTCAGCTATCCGGGCGCTACGCCGGAAACGATGAATACCTCGGTCATCTCGCTGCTGGAACGCGATCTCTCCGGCGTGGAAAACCTGCTCTACTTTGAGTCCTCCAGCGATACGTCCGGCAGCGCCAGTATCTCCATCACCTTCCGTCCCGGTACCGATATCAAGCTGGCGCAGGTTGACGTACAGAACAAACTTAAAGAAGTGGAGTCGCGGCTGCCCGCTGCGGTGCGGCAGAATGGCCTCAGCGTCGAAGCGGCCAGCTCCGGATTTTTAATGCTGGTCGGCCTGAAGTCCCCCGACGGCAGCCATAGCGAGGCGGATCTCAGCGACTGGTTTGCCCGTAATGCCTCTGACGAGCTGAAGCGCGTGCCCGGCGTCGGAAAAGTGCAGCTGTTCGGTGCCGAAAAGGCGATGCGGGTCTGGCTGGATCCGGACAAGCTGTTCCGTTATCGCCTGTCGGTTTCTGAGGTGATTGCCGCGCTGAGCGCGCAGAATGCGCTGATCTCACCCGGCCGGGTGGGGGATGAGCCGGCGGCGGCAGGGCAACGCGTCACCTATCCACTGACCGTGCGCGGGCAGCTGCATTCACTGGCGGAGTTCCGCAATATTACACTGAAAGCGCAGGCCAACGGCGCGCGGGTGCGCCTCGGCGACGTGGCCCGGGTGGAGCAGGGCCTGCAGAGCTATGCCTTTGCCATTCGCGAGAACGGCCAGCCGTCAACGGCAGCGGCCATACAGCTGTCGCCCGGTGCCAACGCGGTGAGCACCGCCGCCGGCGTGCGTGCGCGCCTGGCGGAGCTGAACGGCGTGCTGCCGGACGATATGGCGTTTTCGGTGCCCTTCGATACCGCGCCGTTCGTCAAACTGTCGATTGAAAAAGTGATCCACACCTTCCTGGAAGCAATGGTGCTGGTGTTCCTGGTGATGCTGCTGTTCCTGCAGAACCTGCGCTACACCTTTATTCCGGCCATCGTCGCGCCGGTGGCGCTGATGGGCACCTTCACCGTGATGCTGCTCAGCGGGTTTTCGATCAACGTGCTGACCATGTTTGGCATGGTGCTGGCGATTGGCATCATCGTCGATGACGCCATCGTGGTGGTGGAAAACGTTGAACGGCTGATGGCGCAGCAGGGTCTGTCACCAAAGCAGGCCACGCAGCAGGCGATGCAGGAGATCACTCCGGCGATTATCGGTATTACCCTGGTACTGACCGCGGTGTTTATCCCGATGGCGTTTGCCAGCGGCTCGGTGGGGATTATCTACCGCCAGTTTACGCTGTCGATGGCGGTGTCGATCCTGATCTCAGCGTTTCTGGCCCTGACGCTGACGCCGGCACTGTGCGCCTCGCTTCTCAAACCGGTAAACGGACATCCTGATGAGAAGAAAGGCTTTTTTGGCGGCTTCAACCGTGGTTTTAACCGTCTGACGGCCGGCTATGAGTCCGGCCTGCGCGCCACGCTAAAGCGCGGTGGCCGGGTGCTGGCCTTATACGGCGTGCTGTGCGTGGTGCTGCTGTTTGCCTGGCGGGCGCTGCCCTCGGCGTTCCTGCCGGACGAGGATCAGGGCTACTTTATGACCTCCATCCAGCTGCCGTCGGACGCGACCCAGCAGCGCACCCGTGAGGTGGTCGGCCATCTGGAATCGCTGGTCGCCGGGCGGCCGGGCACGGAGAGCAACCTGTCGATATTTGGCTTCAGTTTTTCCGGCTCCGGCCCGAATACCGCGATGGCGTTTACCACCCTCAGGGAGTGGGACCAGCGTCAGGGCGCGACCGCCGCCGGAGAAGCCGCTTACGTGCAGGAAGAGATGAGCAAACAGCCTGACGCCACGGTGATGAGCCTGATGCCGCCGGCGATTGCGGAGATGGGCACCTCATCCGGCTTTACGCTGGCGCTTGAGGATCGTGCTGGCCACGGCTACGCCGCGCTGATGGCGGCGGCGCAGCAGTTAACCGAACTGGCCAATCAGAGCGGCGTGGCGGCGTATGCCTACATCGACGGTCTGCCGGAAGGCGTCAGCGCCGCGCTGGACGTGGATCGTGAAAAAGCCCAGGCGCTGGGCGTTACCTTTGAGGAGATCAACCAGACGCTCTCCGCGGCGTCCGGCTCTTACTACGTTAACGACTACACCGATGACGGCCGCGTCCAGCAGGTGATCGTGCAGGCCGACGTGGCCTGGCGAATGCACCTGCAGGACGTACTGAAGCTGTACGTGAAGAACGCCAGCGGTGAGATGGTGCCGTTCTCCGCCTTCGCCAGCGCCGGCTGGACCCAGGCACCGCAGCAGTTAAACCGCTTTCAGGGCTATCCGGCGGTCAGTATTTCCGGCGGTGCGGCGGAGGGGGCTTCCAGCGGCGCGGCGATGGCGAAAATGGAGCAGCTGATGGCAGAACTGCCGAAAGGTTACCTGCTGGAGTGGACGGGCAGCTCGCTGCAGGAGCGCGACTCCGCCGCGCAGATGCTGCTGCTGGCCGCGCTGTCTGTCCTGGTGGTGTTTATGGTGCTGGCGGCGCTGTATGAGAGCTGGTCGGTGCCGGTGGCGGTGATGCTGGTGGTGCCAGCCGGACTGGCAGGCGCGCTGGCTGCCGTCTGGATCGCCGGGATGCCTAACGACGTATTCTTTAAGGTGGGGGTGATTACGCTGATCGGGCTGTCCGCCAAAAACGCCATTCTGATCGTCGAGTTCGCCCGGCAGCTGCACGCACAGGGTACGCCGCTGCTGGAGGCTACGGTACAGGCCGCCCGCCTGCGCCTGCGGCCAATCCTGATGACCTCGCTGGCCTTTACGCTGGGCGTGGTGCCGCTGATGCTGGCAACCGGTGCCAGCGAAAGCACCCAGCACGCCATCGGTACCGGGGTGTTTGGCGGGATGATCAGCGGCACGCTGCTGGCGATCTTCGTGGTACCGGTGCTGTTTATCGCGGTGACGAAGATGGCGGCGAAGCTGACCCGCCGGCGCTGAATTTGCTGCCTGCTGCGCTACGGCGGATAAAGGCGTAAACCTGCACGGCGGCCATACCGGAATGGCCGCCTGCGGATGAGGGTCTACTTCAGGTTTTTATCGCTAAACTCCTGCAGATTGGCCTGGGTAATGGTCTGATAAGGAACCCAGTTATAGACTTCGGTTTTCTTACCGGCCAGCATCGCCAGGGCAACGTCGACCGCGCCGATCGCCTGACCTTTGGCGTCCTGGAAGATGGTGACCGCCAGTTTGCCGTTTTTAACAAACTGCAGCGCGTCCGGCGTACCGTCAATCCCCGCCACCAGCACATCTTTCTTCTTCAGCTGGTCCAGCGCCATGATGGCACCGATCGCCATTTCATCGTTGTTGGCAACTATCGCGTCAATCTGGTTACCGTCCTGCAGCCAGGAGAGGGTTTTATCCACCGCTTCATTGCGCTGCCAGTTGGCGGTTTGCTTCTGCACCACCTTCATGCCCGGATGGGCGCTGACAAAGTCTTCCACCGCTTTGGTGCGCTGACGCGCCTCTTCAGTCGACAGCGAGCCCATCAGGATCGCCACATTACCCTTATGATTCATCCGCTGCGCCAGCGCCTCGATCTCCATTTTGCCGCTGACGGCGGAGTCAGAACCGACGTAGGCGACCTTACCGGTCAGCGCGGTTTCCGGCTTGCGGTTAACAAATACCAGCGGGATATTGGCCTTCTGCGCCGCCCTGATAATCGGCAGCACGCCCTGGGTATCCACCGGGTTGAGGATAATGGCGTCGGCTCCCTGATTGATAAAGTCGTCGACCTGCTGGATCTGTAGCGACACGTCCCCTTTGGCATCGGCGTACTGGCTCTTAACCCCTTTCTCGTTCAGTTGCTTCTCCATCTGGCTGCGCAGGATTGAGACAAAGTTGAGATCCAGATTGGCCAGCGCCACGCCGACCATATAGGTTTTTGCCTGGGCTGTGAATACGCTGAGGGCGCTTATGAGTATCAGTAACCACTTGAATTTTTTCATTGTTATTTCCTGTCAGGTCAGTTGGTTTTGTTTTTATGCACCCGGGTGCAAGAAAGAATGAGAGCAGCCCGGATAATTAACATTACGTCGCATATGGCAACATGCTGTTAACCTGAATCTCTGCCATGATGGAAAATTAGTCAATTGGCCTCATTTCAGAAATAAAATCATGCTCACAGAATTGATTTAAATCGCACCCGGTTGCAAAATGCAGTTTGCACCCGGGTGCATCTGATCACATAATCGCCGCGCAGGTGCGTAATACGTGCCGGCACAGGCTTACTCAACCGCGGCCAGCCGCCGGGGCGCGTCGTGGATGCGCTCAGCGGCTGGCCGGCATCAAGGAGCGAACATGAAGTTGTCTCTGCACGGCGTCTCTGTCTGGTACAGCAACGCCGTTACCCAGCTGCGGCTGGCGCGTGAAGCCGGATTTGACGGGCTGGAACTGCTGCCCGAACACCTGTACCGCTATCTGGAGAACGGCGGCAGCTATGCCCGCTTCCGCGAGCTGATGGCGGAAAATCAGGTTGAGATCACCTGCATCAACGCGCTGAAGCGCATTGGCCGCCACCAGCCGGAGGAGCGCGAGGCGCTGCTGCGTGAAGCCGCGCGCATCTGCGAAGCTGCGGTAGAGCTGCGCTGCCCGGTGGTGCAGATCATGGCGCTGACCGAGCTGGACCACCTGCCGGAAGCCGAACGCAACGCCATCCTGCGTGAAAATATCTGCGCGATCGCCGATATCGGTAAACCCTTAGGGCTGAAGTTCCAGATCGAAGTGGTGGCGTTTACCGCCTTCAACTCGCTGCAGCAGGGGCTGGATATGATCGCCGCCTGCGGCCGCGACAACGTCGGCCTGGTGGTTGACTTCTGGCACCTGCACGCGGGCGGTAACACCCGGCCGGAAGAGGTGGCGGCGATGGATGTTAATCTGATCTACGGCGTGCACTTTTGCGATGGCCGCGCGGCGCGTCCGGGCGAAGCCTGGGATGAGTGGGTGCAGCGCGACTACGCGCCGGGGCAGGGCGATGTGGATATTCCGGCCTGGCTGGCGGCGGTGCGGGAAACCGGCTATCGGGGCGGCTGGTGCCCGGAGCTGCTCAGCCCGCAGCACTGGGAGTGGGACCTCGCCGATATCGCGAAATCGTGCCGCGACAGCCTGCGGGAGTACGGGGTGCAGTAACCCCCGCGTCAGATGCCAGCTGCTTCACTCTCTGGCATTTGCGTTGCTGTAATAAGGGCGTCGCTTTTAGTCTGGGCGCCGGGTTCGGCCGTTGTAAGCTACTGTTTTGCTGTCTTAAAGGCATCGCTTCATATACTGGTGCCGGGTTCGGCCGCTGGCGACAGAACGCCGGGACGCCGTTAATTTTTTAAAGCCCAAAAGTACGGGCTTTAAAAAATAATCCATCCCTGGAGGCTCGGATGCCGCATCCGTGCGGCATACGCCCGGCTAACCTGCTCGCCAACGGCCTCCCATGCAGGCACTTACGTTGCGGTTACAGGCAGGGCTTTAGGCTCAGATTAATCGTTAGAGGAAAGTGTTGCGGCTAAGGATGGATTTTATATGCTTAGTGCTTAGTGCTTAGTGCTTAGTGCTTAGTGCTTAGTGCTTAGTGCTTAGTGCTGAGTCCAGTACAAAGGTTTTAGAGCAGCGACACAACAGATGAAAGGCAATCGGGGGGGATATCCGGATAAGCGGACCGTCGGCGCGCAGGGATGCGCGACGCCGAGCGTGCAGGGACGCATTCACAGCGTGTCCGCGTTCCGGATATCCCCCCCGATAAGCCCGTCACCGTTTTTAAAGCGACCCGGCCTGGAAGCTACCCCCCGCCAGGCCAGACACCTGAACCGAAAGCGTCCCGGCCCTGAAGCCAATCCCCAGTAAGCCGGGTGCCAACCCCACAGCGACTTACGCCAGATCGGCCCCGTTAGACGCAATCACTCCGCGATACCAGTACCACGAATCCTTCAGACTGCGCGCAAAGTCACCGGTGCCGTCATCGTGGCGGTTAACATAGATAAAACCGTAGCGCTTGCGGTACTCGCCGGTGCCGGCGCTGACGATATCAACCGCCGACCACGGCGTGTAGCCAATCACGTTTACGCCGTCGGCCACCGCTTCGCCCAGCTGAGCAATATGATCGCGCAGGTAGCTGATGCGGTAATCGTCGTGGATCGCACCGTCTGCCGCCACCTCGTCCAGCGCGCCGAGGCCGTTTTCCACCACCATCAGCGGCGTGTTCGGGTAACGCTGTGACAGGCCGTTCAGCACCCAGCGCAGCGCGCGCGGGTCGATCTGCCAGCCCCAGTCGCTGGCCTTAAGGTACGGGTTATCCAGCGCGTCAATATGGCCGTTGCCGCTGATCTGGTCGTTCTCGCCTCTCTCGCCGACGCACACCGAGTTGTAGTAGCTGAAGCTGTAAAAATCCACCACGCCGGCGCGCAGGATCTCCGCATCCTCAGGCCGCTGCTGCAGGGTAACGTTGTTTTCACGGAAATAGCGCTGTGCCCATGCCGGATAGTGACCGCGCACGTGAACGTCACCCGCCAGTGCATTGTGTTCTTCGTTCCACTGCTGCTGTAACAGCATGTCCTGCGGTGAACAGGTGCGCGGGTAGGCGGTCAGGTAAGCAATCATGCAGCCCAGCTGGTTGTTGGGGTCGATCTCATGGCCTTTTTTCACCGTCAGCGCGCTGGCGACCAGCTGGTGGTGCATCGCCTGGTAACGGCGCTGCGGCGAGTCCTCACCCTGAGGGAAGATCATACCGCCGCCGAGAAACGCGCCAAACGGCAGGGTAAGAATGTTGATCTCGTTAAAGGTCAGCCAGCGGGTCACCCGGCCGCGGAAGTGGCTCATTACCGCTTCGGCGTAGCGGGTAAAATGGCCGATCAGTTCGCGGTTGTCCCAGCCGCCAAAGGCTTTGGTTAGCCCGTAGGGCATCTCGTAATGTGACAGCGTCACCAGTGGCTCAATGCCGTATTTTTCCAGTTCGGTCAGCACCCGGTCATAGAACGCCACCCCCTCGGCATTCGGCTGTTGTTCGGTTCCCTCGGGGAAAATACGTGACCAGGCGATGGAGAAGCGGAAGCACTTCAGCCCCATCTCGCCCAGCAGGCGGATATCTTCTTCGTAGCGATGGTAAAAGTCGGTGCCGTGGTGGTTCGGGTAGAAGACGTCCGGCTGGATTTCCGGCGTTACTACCCGGGCGGTGTGCAGATCGCCGCCGCGGTAGATATCGCAGATGCTGACCCCTTTACCGCCCTCCTGCCAGCCGCCTTCGTGCTGGTTGGCGGCGGTGGCGGCTCCCCATAAAAAGTTTTCCGGAAATTGATAAGTCATCACGCTGTCTCCTGAAGGATGAACGGGTTAAACCGACGTTGTGCGAATATAAGCGGCGTGTGTCAGACCGATGGTGAAATAGCAATGAACACACGTTGTTAGTGATATTTCACTCGCCACGATCGGCGGTTAAAGAATTTAATCGTTGCTGATAAATACATTCTGCTATGCGGTCGATAGTGATACGGTGGCATGACCAGGTTTTTACATCAAGTAAAAACAGCTGGTTAGCGACCCTTGTGTGATTGTTGTCACAGATAAAAAACGTCACAGATCGTAATAAAAACACCCTGTTTTTTATGGTGAAAAATAGCGCTTTCAAAAAAACATTTTGTTTGTGTTGCTGAGGGTTTTATTTAGATCGCTTTTTTTTGAATGTAAAAAATTTATTTTCATTTGGAAAAATTAAATACGTTTGTCACAAAAACAAGCGCGACTTATGATAAGCGCTCACTTCAGCGGGTGTTGACCACCTCCCCGTCCTGAAGAATGGGTTTTACGGCGCAGCTGATAAGCACCAGGGAGCAGCATGATCGATCTGCAGCGGGTCAGGGAGTTCAACAACACCGACCTCAAAGTCTATGACTATCTGATTAAAAATTACGCCACGCTCGGCTATATGACCATCCGCGAGTTCGCCGCCGCCTGCGACGTCTCCACCACCACCATCCTGCGTTTCTGCCACAAGGTGGGCTACAAAAACTACAGTGATTTTAAGCGGGGGTTAAAGGCTTATCTGGACACGCATCCGCAGGGCAGCGCGGTGGACCTGGCGCAAGAAGCGCGGGGCTTTTTCACCCTGATCAACAACGACGAGATGGATCGCGCCATCGCCAGCTGCGCGGAGAAAATCAAAAGCAAAAAGAACATCGTCTTCGTCGGCACCGGTATCTCCGGAATTATGGCCAAGTACGGCGCGCGCTATCTCTCCAGCACCGGAAAAATGTGTTTTTACATCGACGATGCCACCTTTCCGGTGTCGGCCTCGGCGTGGCAGGGGGATATTGCGCTGGTGCTGTCGGTCTCCGGAGAGTCACCGCCGACGCTGGAGATCGCCGCTAAGCTGAAAAGCTCCGGCTGTGAAGTGATCGCCATCACCAGCGATATCCGCTCGCCGCTGGCGCAGATGGCCGACTCGCAGCTCTGTTACTTTATGAAGCAGACGCGCATTGAAGAGGTGATCAACATCACCAGCCAGATGCCGGTGATCTATATTATTGAATCGCTGAGTAAGGCGGTGATGAGCCAGCCGGTGACAGCCCACCCTGAACCGCACAGCCAGAAAGCCCGGCGTAACCCGTGATAGCCACGGCCCCGCGCCGCCGGTCAGACCAGCGCAGTAAAAACCAGCGAGTGGCTGATGACTTGCTTAGTCAACCCGCTGGCTGGTGCAGAAACTGCGCACTGGCCGGGCGGCGTTTCCTGTACTGACCGGCCAGCGAAAAACATCAGCCTTTCAGCGCGGCCTTAATCACCTCAGCATACGGCGTGGTTGGCCGGCCGATCAGCCCGCTTAACGTGCGGCTGTCGTCAAACAGCCCGCCCTGTGCTGCACCGGCGTCAGAGTCGGCCAGCATCTCCGCCAGGCCATCCGGCAGCCCGGCACCTTTCAACGCGGCGGCAAACTCGGCCTGCGGCAGATTGACATAGTCGACCTGCTCGCCGGACTGGCGGGCGATCTCCGCGCTAAAATCGGCCAGCTGGTAGCTGTCGTCACCGGCCAGCTCGTACACCTTACCGCCCTGGCCGTCGCGCACCAGCACTTCCGCCGCCGCCTCGGCGTAATCCACGCGTGCCGCAGAAGCAATGCGTCCTTCACCGACCGCGCCGATAAAGGCGTGATGCGCCAGCGCCGGCGCAATGCTGGCGGCGTAGTTTTCCGTGTACCAGCCGTTGCGCAGCAGCGCAAACGGGATGCCCGACGCCTTAAGCTGCGCCTCGGTGGCGCGGTGCTCTACGCCCAGGCCCAACGGGGTGGTGTCTGCCCGCAGCAGGCTGGTGTAGGCGATAAAGTCGACGCCCGCCGCTTTGGCCGCGTCGATCACCGCCTGGTGCTGCGCGACGCGCTGGCCGACTTCGCTGGAGGAGATCAGCAGCAGCTTGCTGACGCCGGTCAGGGCGCCGGCCAGCGTTTCAGGCTGGTTATAGTCGGCCACGCGCAGCGTCACGCCCTGTGCCTGCAGGTCAGCGGCTTTTTCCGGCGAGCGGACTAAGGCAATGATTTCAGCGGCAGGGATTTTTTTCAGTAAGGCATCAATCACCAAACGGCCCAGCTGGCCGGTGGCACCGGTAATCGCAATCATCGTTAACTCCTTCAGTTTTATCTGGTGTGGAAAGAGTGTGGACGATAAACTAACTTTTAGTAAGTACTTACAGAAATGTTAGTTTGCAGAGAACAGGATAAATGTCTGAAAACCTCAGTGAAAAATTTCAACGCGGCGAGTTGCTGAACGTCAACTGCCCGTCCCGCGACGTGCTCAAACGCATTACCAGCCGCTGGAGCGTGCTGGTTCTGCTGGCGCTGCGCGACGACACGCTGCGCTTTAGCGAACTGCGCCGCAAAATTGGCGGCGTCAGCGAACGGATGCTGGCGCAGACCCTGCGCTATATGGAAGAGGACGGTTTTGTTGAGCGTATTGCCTGGGAGGTGGTGCCGCCGCACGTCGAGTACCGGCTGACGCCGCTTGGCCACGAGGTGGAAGGCCAGGTCACCGGGCTGGCCGACTGGCTGGAGAGCAACGTGCACCGGATTGTTGGCCGGTGACCCCTCAGCGGTCGGCTGCCCTTGCAACCCTCAGGCGCTCTTCTTCAGCCCTGTCGATCACGTCCCGCTGGCGCTGCGCGGGGTGACATTTACCCGTTGGATCCCGAGCCATGCAGACCTGCTGCCTGCTCACTTCTGCAGCCCGGCCACCGGCCAGCATGCAGCAAAACCGCGCAGTATCGGCTGAGTGTTTGCGGTCATGGCGCGGCGGGGTGGTCCTCAACCGCGATATCTCACCGCCTCAATCAGTTTTGCAAAGGCCGGAGTATGCTGCCGGCGGCTGGGATAATAGAGGTAATAGCCGCTGAACGGTCGGCACCAGTCGCCGAGCATGGACACCAGCCGGCCGGTAGCCACGTGTTCAGCCACGCAGTCTTCCGGCACGCAGGCGATGCCGATGCCGGACAGCGCCGCATCGACCCGCGACGCAAGGTTATTAAACACCAGTTGGCCTTCAACCTTAACGTTGATCTCTTTGCCCTCCTTGCTGAATTCCCAGCTGTACAAGCCGCCCATCGTCGGCAGCCGCATATTGATACAGTTATGCTGCTGCAGCTCATACGGCGTGGCGGGCGTGCCGTGCTGCCGCAGATAGTCGGGGGAGGCGACCACCGCCATTTTCCAGTCCGGGCCAATCCGCACCGCCACCATATCCTTTTCGACCTGCTCACCGAGCCTGACGCCGGCGTCGAAGCGGCCGTTAACAATATCGGTTAGCGAGTTATCCGCCGACAGTTCCACCTTCACCTGCGGATACTGCTGCAGGAAGGGTTTCAGCAGCGGCCACAGCGTAGAGGAGAGTGCGTGCTCCCCGGCGGTAATGCGGATAGTGCCGGCGGTAATGCCCTGGCTGTCGGTCAGCTGCAGCAGCGTTTTCTCGATATCCAGCAGCATCGGCCCGACGCTCTGGATCAGGTTTTCCCCGGCCTCGGTCGGGGCCACGCTGCGGGTGGTACGGGTTAACAGACGGGTGTTTAAACGCTCTTCGAGGCCGCGGATCGCGTGGCTTAAGGCCGACTGAGAAACGCCTAACTTCGCCGCAGCCCGGGTAAAGCTGCGCTCCTGGGCGACCATCACCAGATAGATCAGGTCGTTAAAATTTTCTCTGAGCATGTGTACGCCTTTGTCAATGAGAGCCAGACTTCAACCTGACCGATATACATAAACTGAAATATATGTGAAATTTTCACGAATCCTGCAACGGCAGCCTGTTTTGTGTGATGCGCATCAGCGCCTGAACCTCACCCCGGCTACCTTAGCGTGTTTTTTGAGGTTATTAATGATTTTTAATCATAAAGCCTATCAGCTTTCCCCCGCTAATAAAGTGCAACTTGCAATGATACTCTTTGTTAGCCGTCAGACGCCTCTGACAGCACGACTCATCTGTGAGGCTGTTATGAAAAAAAACTTCGTTGCCATTATTGCGCTGACCGCGCTGTTTAGCGTTAACACGGCGTTTGCCGTCGAAGTGGTGAATGACGCCACCGGTAAAACCAAAATCGGCGTGGTCTCCGCCAGCGGTGCTTATTCGCTGGATAACCTGACCCGCAAGCTGGCTATTAAAGCCGAGCGGGAAGGGGCCGGTTCGATGAAAATCATCGCCGCCGGTGGCGAGAATAAAATGCAGGGTGTGGCTGAAATCTACAAATAGGCCGGGACAAAGACGAAATATTCCTGCGGGTATAACACTGTCCGTTCAATAACCTTCGGACGTCTGATTTTTCTGCGCATAATCAAAGATTCTGCGCATGTGTATCATCTTTATTTATCTGCAGCATCTGTAATCAGGCGGGGTGAGAATGGACAGACAAACAACGATTATCTGTGAACTGCTGCAATGGATAGACAACAATATCCGCAGCCCGATGAAAATCGATGATGTCGCACTGCGTTCTGGTTACTCGAAGTGGCACCTGCAGCGGATGTTCTATCGCATCACCCACGTCAGTCTGGGAAATTATATCCGCGACCGTAAGCTGACGCTGGCGGCGGATGACCTGATAAGCAGTAATGAGAAGGTCATAACCATATCTGTTAAATATGGCTACGA
This sequence comes from Erwinia sp. B116, assembly GCF_002865965.1. NCBI lineage: Bacteria > Pseudomonadati > Pseudomonadota > Gammaproteobacteria > Enterobacterales > Erwiniaceae > Erwinia > Erwinia sp. B116. The sequence continues at coordinate 113,057 of NZ_JRZZ01000001.1, read as the reverse complement.
CTCCCAGCAGTCATTTACCCGCTCGTTCGCAAAAAAATATCAGGTTCCACCCGCCACTTATCGGCGGTTGAATACTACCTGCATCACCCATCCACTTTAAATATATCGGTAACCGGTCTCCGGGAGAAAATAATAATGCCCTATCATGCGGCACTTAAGCCTTCGGCCTTGTTCTGTGCGCTGGCTATTTTAGCGCTCACAGGAACCAACAACTGATGTCCAGATTCTTTATCGATCGGCCGGTATTTGCCTGGGTACTGGCGATAATCGTGATGCTGGCCGGGGCGATTTCGATTACGAAACTGCCGGTAGAACAGTACCCTGACGTCGCCCCGACGGCGGTGCAGGTACGTGCGACCTATCCGGGTGCCGATGCGGCCACGCTGCAGAACAGCGTCACCCAGGTGATTGAGCAAAACATGAGCGGGCTGGACGGGCTGATGTACATGTCTTCCACCAGTGACGCCTCCGGCACGCTGCAACTGACGCTGTCATTTGCAAACGGCACCGACGCGGATATTGCCCAGGTCCAGGTGCAGAATAAGCTGCAGCTGGCCACGCCGCTGCTGCCACAGGAAGTGCAGCAGCAGGGCATTACCGTGCGTAAATCCTCCAGCGTGTTCTTCCTGGTGCCCGGTTTCTATGATGAAACCGGCCGCATGAGCATGGAAGATATTGCTGACTATGTGGCGACCAACCTGAAGGATCCGCTCAGCCGCATCAGCGGCGTAGGGGATACCACCCTGTTTGGTTCGCAGTATGCGATGCGTATCTGGCTGGATCCCGGCAAACTCAACACCTATCAGCTGACGCCGGTTGACGTGATCGCACGGATTGAAACGCAGAATGCGCAGGTGGCGGCCGGCCAGCTGGGCGGTGCGCCGCCGGTAAAAGGGCAGCAGCTTAACGCCTCGATTATCGCCCAGACGCGGCTGACCTCGCCGGAGACGTTTGGCAATATTCTGCTGAAGGTTAACGCGGACGGTTCGCAGGTGCGGCTGCATGACGTGGCGCGCGTTGAACGTGGCGGTGAAAACTACAACTTCGTGGTGAAAATTAACGGTAAACCGGCCTCGGCGCTGGGTATTCAGCTGGCCAGCGGGGCTAACGCCCTCGACACCGCTAACGCCATCCGTGCCAAAATTGAACAGCTTAAACCTTACTTCCCGCAGGGGTTGAAGGTGGTCTACCCGTATGACACCACGCCGTTTATCACGATCTCTATCCATGAGGTGGTTAAGACGCTGGCAGAGGCGATCGTGCTGGTGTTCCTGGTGATGTATCTGTTCCTGCAGAACCTGCGCGCCACGCTGATCCCGACGATTGCCGTCCCGGTGGTGCTGCTGGGCACCTTCGCGATCCTCGATGCCTTTGGCTACTCAGTCAACACCCTGACGATGTTCGGTATGGTGCTGGCGATCGGTCTGCTGGTGGATGATGCGATCGTGGTGGTGGAAAACGTTGAACGGGTGATGGCGGAAGAGGGGCTGAAACCGAAGGCCGCGACCCGCAAATCGATGGGACAAATTCAGGGCGCGCTGGTGGGGATTGCGCTGGTGCTGTCGGCTGTATTTGTGCCGATGGCGTTCTTTGGCGGCAGTACCGGCGTTATCTATCGTCAGTTCTCAATTACCATCGTGTCGGCGATGGTGCTGTCGGTGCTGGTCGCGCTGATCCTCACCCCTGCGCTGTGCGTCACCCTGCTCAAGCCGGTTAAGACGGGCGGCCACGGCCAGCATCGTGGCTTTTTTGGCTGGTTTAACCGCCGGTTCGACCAGAGCGCCGACCATTACAGCCATGCCGTCGGGCGGATGCTGCACCGCAGCGGTCGTTTCCTGACGATCTATGGCGTGCTGGCGGTCGGCATGGCGGTGCTGTTTATGCGCCTGCCGACCTCGTTCCTGCCTTCGGAAGACCAGGGGGTACTGGCCACCCAGGCGATCCTGCCTGCCGGTGCCACCCAGGAGCGTACCCAGGCGGTGCTGGATCGGGTCAGTGACTGGTATCTGACGGCGGAAAAAAATAACGTGGAGAACGTGCTGACGGTCAACGGTTTTGGTTTTGCCGGCCGCGGGCAGAACGTCGGGATCGCCTTTGTGGGCTTGAAAGACTGGTCCGCGCGTGCGGGCGATGAGAACAAGGTCGACGGCATCGTCAGCCGCGCAATGAAGGCGTTCAGCGCGATTATTGACGGTAACGTGGTGGCCTTTAACCTGCCGCCGATTATCGCGCTGGGTAACGCCACCGGCTTTGACTTTGAGCTGACCGACCAGGCGGGACTCGGCCATCAGCAGCTGACTGCCGCGCGCAATACCCTGCTGGATCTGGCGCGGCAGCATCCCGAGACGCTGGCCGCGGTACGTCCTAACGGTATGGAAGACAGCCCGCAGTTCAGGCTGAATATTGACGAGGAAAAAGCGCTGGCGCTCGGGGTGGATCTGGCCGACATCAATGCCACGCTGAGCAGCGCGTGGGCCGGTAACTACGTTAATGACTTTATCGACGCGGGTCGGGTGAAAAAAGTCTACGTGATGAGCGATGCCCCGTACCGCATGATGCCGCAGGATCTTAACCAGTGGTACGTGCGCGCCAGCAACGACAAGATGGTGCCCTTCGCCAGCTTCTCCACGGCGCAGTGGGTGTTCGGTTCACCGCGTCTTGAGCGCTACAACGGCCTGTCGGCGGTGGAAATTCTCGGGCAACCGGCGGCGGGAAAAAGTTCGGGCGAGGCAATGGCGCTGATGGAACACCTGGCGCAGCAGCTGCCCCCCGGTATCGGCTATGAGTGGACGGGCATGTCCTGGCAGGAGCGGATGTCGGGCCAGCAGGCGCCGGCGCTGTACGCGCTGTCGCTGATCGTGGTGTTCCTGTGTCTGGCCGCGCTGTATGAGAGCTGGTCGATCCCGTTCTCGGTGATGCTGGTGGTGCCGCTCGGGGTGCTGGGCGCACTGGTGGCGACCCTGCTGCGCGGTCTGAATAATGACGTCTACTTTGTGGTGGGGCTGCTGACCACCATCGGACTGTCGGCGAAGAACGCCATTCTGATCGTTGAGTTTGCCAAAGATCTGATTGAGAAAGAGGGCAAAGGGGTGGTGGAAGCCACACTGGAGGCGGCACGCATGCGTCTGCGACCGATCCTGATGACCTCGCTGGCGTTTATCCTCGGCGTGCTGCCGTTAGCCCTCGCCTCCGGGGCCGGCTCCGGCGCGCAGAATGCGGTGGGCACCGGGGTGATTGGTGGCATGGTCGCCGCCACCCTGCTGGCAGTCTACTTTGTGCCGCTGTTCTTTGTGGTGGTGCGTAACCGCTTCGGCGGGCGGGTGCGTGATGACGAGGATGATGAAGCATAGTGGGTTAGCCACACGGCACTACCGTTCCTCCTCTTAACGTTCCCTCCGTTACCGGGCACCCTTTGCCCGGTAACGACATTGCCCGACAGCGGCAAAGCAAGTTTTCCACTCCTCGCCACAATATGAAATAAAAGTTTTGTAAAAAGAGATGGTTCTGAAATCACCTTTCCACTTATTCCAGAAAACACGCACTATTTTTCAGGTTATTATGAAGTAAAAACCATCATTATCAGCATCTAATGCCTGAGTTGAGTGCGGTGATGTAAGTTTGTAAATGCGTCCACTTTGAAATCAAATCGCCATTGTGTGACGACAGTAGAATTTTAATTTCAAATTTGCTGATATGTTAGTTACCAGAACGTAAATTTTTTTGACGGATCATTTACACGAAGGGTAAAAACATGTCGTTAGCGATGAGTCTCAATCCGCAGCAAAGAAAGCGATTACATCAGATAACCTTAGTGGCCACCTTCGGTGGTTTACTGTTTGGCTATGATACCGGGGTGATTAACGGGGCGTTCTCTTCCCTGAAAAGCAATATGGCGCTAACGCCGGAAACAGAAGGGCTGGTGATGGGGATCCTGCTGATCGGTGCCGCCATCGGCAGCGTCTGCGGGGGAAAACTGGCGGATTTCTTCGGCCGCCGTACCTACCTGATCTGGCTCTCCGTCATCTTCTTTGGTGGCGCGGTACTTTCAGCCGTTGCACCAAACGTTACCAGCCTGCTGCTGGCGCGCTTCCTGCTCGGTTATGCCGTTGGCGGTGCTTCCGTTACCGCACCTACGTTTATCTCTGAAGTTGCCCCCACCGAGATGCGCGGTCGGCTCACCGGTTTAAACGAAGTGGCTATTGTGGTCGGCCAGCTGGCCGCCTTCGCCATCAACGCAGCTATCGGCTTTGGTTTTGGGCATCTGCCTGATGTCTGGCGCTATATGCTGATTGTGCAGGCTTTGCCGGCTATCTTCCTGCTGATTGGCATGCTGCGCTCTCCGGAAAGTCCGCGCTGGTTAATGAGTAAAGGGCGAAATGAGGAAGCGCTGACGATTCTGAAACAGATCCGCCCTGAACAACGCGCGATTAAAGAGTATGAAGATATTCTGACGCTGATGAAGGCGGAAAAAGAGCAGAAGCTGCACGAGAAAAGCGCCGTATCGATTATTTTGAATACGCCATGGCTGTTTAAACTGATTCTGGTGGGCATGGCCTTTGCGGCCTTACAGCAAACCACCGGCGTGAACGTGATTATGTACTACGGCACCGAAATCCTGAAAAGCGCCGGCTTCTCGGAGAAAATGTCATTGGTTGCTAACGTGCTTAACGGCGTGTTCTCGGTCGGCGGGATGATCTTCGGCGTGCTGTATCTGGTGGACCGTTTCAAACGAAAAACCCTGATTGTTTACGGCTTCGCGCTGATGGCCACCCTGCACCTGATTATTGCCGGCGCGGACTATCTGCTGGTCGGCGATCTGAAGGCAACGGTGATCTGGCTGCTCGGGGCGCTCTTCGTCGGCGTGATGCAGGCGACGCTGGGCTTCCTCACCTGGGTGGTGCTGGCAGAGCTGTTCCCGCTCAAGGTACGTGGCCTGTCGATGGGTATCTCGGTGTTCTTTATGTGGGTGATGAACGCCATCGTCAGCTACCTGTTCCCGCTGCTGCAGGCCAAGCTGGGGCTGGGGCCGGTGTTCCTGATCTTTGCGGTAATTAACTACCTGGCCATTATCTTTGTGGTGAAAGCCCTGCCGGAAACGGCCAATAAGTCACTGGAGCAGCTGGAAGAAGAGCTCTCCTCGGGTAGTGAAACCGCTATCAACACCTCATCAGGCGGAGAAAGAGTATGATCGAGACCATTACCACCGATAACCTGCATCTTGGATGCCAGGCGAAAAACAAGGCCGAGGTGTTAGCCATGGTCGGCCGGGAGTTTAAGGCTAAAGGCTACGTCAGCCAGGAGTGCGTGGCGTTTCTCGACGAGCGTGAACGCCAGGTGTCGACCTTCTTAGGCAACGGCATTACGCTACCGCACCTGCCGAAATCGCAAACCGGCATTATCCTGAAAACCGGCGTAGAGATTTTCCAGTTCCCCGATGGCGTTATCTGGGACCGCAGCAACGTGATGTTTATCGCGATTGGCGTGGCGGCGAAAGAGAAAGAGCATATCGACGTGCTGAAGGACGTGGCGTCGGTGTTCAGCGATGAGATTATCGCTAACGCGCTGTCGCTGATCTCCGGTAAAGAGGACTTCCTGCGCATTCTTAACCGCAGGTAATCCCAATCCCCCACGCTGGCCGTGTGCCTGCGTGGGGGATAATCCCCACAGAACGCACAGAACGCACAGAACGCACAGAACGTAGAAAACACTCACAACGTCACAACGTCACAACGTCACAACGTCACAACCTCACAACCTCACAACCTCACAACCTCACAACCTTACAGCCTTACAGCCTCACAGCCTCACGGCCTGATACCTGCACTGCCTCCCGGTCTGCCGGTCAGCCAGATAATTCGGATATCCCGGCAATCGCAATCCTCGCAGCACTCTTGACCCGTCACACTATCCCGGATATTTGCACTCTTTCCCGGCGGTTTTTAGTGGACCCTGCTTCACCACGCGGCGATCCTTGACTACGCTTGATGCTGGTATTGCGTAAACCTTTACTCCCATTACCCTTATTGCCGTCACAGTCTCAGATGATTAGCCCGCTTTTCCCTTTTACGTCGGTGGGAGAAGGGAGCGCGCAGAATTTCAGATACTGAATCTGCACCATCCCGGGCTGACGGACCGCCGGTAAGGTAAATATGTGTAAAGGGGCAGGTGCATGATGTTGCCGGGGCGGATTCGGTGTTATAAGTCCACGAAATTAAACCTCTTTCTTACCTGTTGATTTAATTATGAATTTAAGAGCAATCCGATTTTTATTCTGCTGTGGCCTGCTGACGCTGGCCGGTTGTGCACATCATCAACAGGCCGCATCGTCCACACCCGCACCCCAGGCTGAAGATGCTTCCCAGCAGGACCTGATCCCGGTGCTGGCCGCGCTGCACGATCAGATGCACACCTGGCAGGACACCCCCTATCAGTGGGGCGGCACCAACCTTAACGGCGTTGACTGTTCCGGCTTTGTCTGGCGCACGCTGAAGGATCGTTTCAATCTGCCGGTTGAGCGGATGAACACCGGCGATCTGCTGAAGATGGGCCAGCCGGTGAAAGAGAGCCAGCTGCGCACCGGCGATCTGGTGTTCTTCCGCATCGACGGCGGCATGCACGTTGGCTTCTATGATACCTCGCGCAACTTCCTGCACGCGTCGGTCAGTAAAGGGGTAATGCGCTCGTCGCTGGATAACCCTTACTGGCAAAAAGTCTACTATCAGGCGCGACGGCTGCCGAAGGAGATGGGGGGGCAGATCACGCTGAATCGTGAAGGCCAGCATATTGCCAAAAATGGCTGAATAGCTGAAGGCAGGGCGTAAACGCGAAGGCTTGCCCCGGTAGCCCGGTGATATTCTCCGGGCTGGCCAGGCTGACGATTAAAGATCGATTACCAGCTCCGGCGAGCGGCTGCGCGAGCAGCACAGCGCGATATACTGCTCGGCAGCACTCTTCTCCGCCGCCGACTGTACGCTGTCCTGGTGATCGGGATCGCCTCTGACCACCCGGGTCAGGCAGGCACCGCACATGCCCATTTCGCAGGAGAGCGGCACGTCGACGCCGTTAGCCAGCAGCACGCGGGCGATGGTCTGCCCGGCGGGCACCGGCCAGCATTGGCCGGATGAGGCGAGAGTCACGCTGAACGCCTGCTGCGATGCGGCGCCGGCCGCCGCTTCGGCCGGGCGGAACGCCTCGCTGTGCACGCAGTCCGCGGGCCAGCCGTGCGCCTGCGCCGCTGCGGTCACCGCCGCCATAAATTCCGCCGGCCCGCACAGGTAAAGGTGGCCGTCCGGCTGCCGCAGCGCCGCCGGCAGCCTTTCGCGGGCGCTGTCACCTTCGGCGCTGACGTGCAGGGTGCAGCTGCCGTGCCGCCACGCCCGCGTCAGCGCCTCTGCGAACACCACTTCATGCCGGTTGCGCACATAGTAGTGCAGTTCAAACGGGCGGCCCTGCGCCTCCAGCCGTTCAGCCATCGCGTACAGCGGCGTAATGCCGATCCCCGCCGCCAGCAGCAGCACCCGGCCGCTCTCCTGCAGGGCAAACAGGTTGCGCGGCGCGGAGATGGTCAGCGTCTGTCCCGGCCGCAGCTGCTCATGCACGTAGCGCGAGCCGCCGCGCGAGCGCGCGTCGCGCGCCACGCACACCAGATAGCGCCCGCTCTGCTGAGGGCTGCCGGTCAGCGAATACTGGCGGGTCAGCCCGCTGGCCAGCTGCATATCGATATGCGCGCCCGGCTGCCAGCCCGGCAGCTCGCCGCCGTCCGCCGCGGCCAGGCTGACCGCCAGGCTGTGGCTGCCCTGGCGCCAGATGCCGTCCACCACCACCTTCAGCGTTGTCTCCATGCTGCCCCCTTAGACCAGGAAAAACTCGCCGAAGCCGAGCTTCTTCAGCCCGCGGCGGTAGGCGATCGAACTGCGATCCGCCGGGATATGCGCCTCCATGCTCAGATCGAGCGGCAGGCGTTCCGGGCGCTGTGTCTCCACCATCAGGCGATCCTCCTCAAACACCCGCTGGTTAAAGGCGTGTACGTCGGCGACCGGAATATGCAGATCCAGGTTGCGGGCGATCGGGGCAAACATCCGCGTCACCCGCGCGGAGACCGGCGAGGCGGCGTTCATAATCACCAGCCGCTCGCTGCCGGGAAAGTGAATGGTCAGCGTGGCGGTAAACGGCAGATGCATCTCGAAGTGGCGCAGCCACTGAAAACCGGCGGGAGCCGACCGGCCGGAGTTGGCCGCGTAGTTGCTGACGCTGCTCCAGTAGTCGGCGAAGAAGCCGTAGTCGGTCTCCTGCGGATGGTAGTCGGGCACCAGCTGGTTGGCCGGGTCGGCAAAGGTGTCGGTATGCACCCAGGCGAAGTGTGCCACATCGAGGAAGCCCTCCACCTGGCGACCGGCAAAGCCGTTAACCTCGAACGGCGGACAGTTGATCTGCTGAAAACCGGCGTCGTCCCAGTGCGGCATCGTCGGCAGCGCCGCCGGATGTTCCTCGTCCGGGGCGAGGCAGGTCCAGATCAGCCCCCAGCGCTCCTGCACCGCGTAGTTGATCAGGTTGAGTTTGGCCGGGATCGGCTGGTCAGGTGACGAGGGAATGCGGTTACAGCGGCCACCGGCACCAAAACGCAGCCCGTGATACGGGCAGATAATGCCCTCCTCATCGTTATAGCCGAGGGTCAGCGGCACGCCGCGGTGCGGGCAGACGTCGCGTGCCACCACCGCTTCACCGCCGATGCGGTAAATCACCAGCTGTTCGTCCAGCAGCGTCACTTTGACCGGGGCCGCGGCGACGTCGGCGGAACGGGCCACCGGGTGCCAGTAGCGCGCCAGGCGCAGCCAGTCATCGGGTTCAAAGGTGCAGTGCGCGGGGGGCGTGATTTTCGTCATAGGGATACCTGCCGGGGTTAACGATAGTAGTTGCAGGCTTATTGTGGTCATAATAGGGTGTACGCATCCATCAGCATTAATTCAATCAGGTGTTGCAAAAATGCGTACAGGTCACCGATGAGCCCGTTTTCCCGTTTTGCCCTTTACTTTGCCGAAGTGGCGCGCAGCGGCAGCCTGCGCCGCGCGGCGGAGCGGCTGCATATCTCTGCTTCGGCGATCAACCGGCAGATCCTGCAGGCGGAAGAGGAGCTGGGCACGCCGCTGTTTGAACGGCTGCCGGAGGGGCTGCGCATGACCACCGCCGGCGAGCTGCTGTACGGCGATCTGCTGCGCTGGCAGCGCGAGTTTCGCGTCACCCGGCAAAAGTTCGACGAGCTGCAGGGGCTGAAGCGCGGCTCGGTCAGCGTCGGGCTGGTACAGGCGTTATCCGGCGGGGCGATCGCCGATGCGCTGGCGGAGATCATCGCCGGCTGGCCGTGGCTGGCGCTGGATCTGCAGGTGGCCGACAGCCAGAGCATCAGCCAGCGGATCCGCGACGCGCAGCTGGATTTTGGCCTGGTGCTGGAGCCGGAAGGGCAGGCGGGCCTGAGCGTGATGGCGTTTGCCGAACTGGCGATGGGGGTGGTGATGCCTGCGAACCATCCGCTGGCCGGGGCGGAGAGCCTGTCGCCGGGGGCGCTGAGCGATTGGCGTCATATCCTGCCCGGCCCGCCGCTGATGGTGCATGAACGGGTGGCGATGCTTTACCGCCATCACGATCTGGCTCCGGGCAACCCGATCAGCTGCAACGACGTGCGGCTGATTAAATCGCTGGTGGCGCGGGGCAGCGGGGTGGCGGTGCTGAGTAAGCTGGACGTCCTGCCGGAGCTGGCGCGCGGTGAGCTGGCGTTTGTGCCGCTCAGCCACGCCCGGCTGCGGCCGCTGACGCTGGCGCTGTGCGTGGCCCCCGCGCGGCAGCTGTCACGCGCGGCGCAGCAGGCGATCCAGCAGCTGACGAAGGTGATTGAAGGACTACATCAGCCGCACGTGAGCTGAGGGGCGTCAGGTCGATCTGGGTTGAGCGATGCCGCCGCCGCTCCCGAACGAGGGTCGACACCGGTTTAGCCTGGCGCGTTACCGGTGCGGGCACACTCACTTGTTACCTGTTACCTGTTACCTGTTACCTGTTACCTGTTACCTGTTACCTGTCACCGCAGCGGGTTTTAGCCCAGCGGCCCGCCCTGGATGGTGTCGCAGAGTCCGTTAATAATCCGTTCGCCGCTCTCCTGCGCCAGTTCGCGATACCAGGCGTCGGTCAGCTGGCGATCTTTGCCGTGGGTGACGTCGCAGCGTTTGCGCGCTTTCAGCACCAGGTCCTGCACCCGTTCGACGCGTTGCGCCTCGTACCAGGCCAGCGCGTCGGCGACTGTCGTATGCTGCTGAAACGCCTGACCCAGCACCACCGCATCCTCCATCGCCGCACAGCCGCCCTGGCCGATATCCGGCGTGGTGCTGTGGCCGGCGTCACCCAGCAGCGCGATGCGCCCCCGCACCAGCCGCTCAAACGGGTCGATATCGTGGATCTCAATGCGGTTGGTGGTCTCCGGATCCAGCGCGGCGATCAGCCGCTGCACCGGCGCGGCCCAGCCGGCGAAGTAGCGGCGCAGATCGTCACGCAGGCTGCTGCGGTCTTCCGCCAGC
>NZ_JRZZ01000001.1:11893-102360 GCF_002865965.1 Erwinia sp. B116 | reverse complement strand
TGCTCCTCAACGCGCACCACCCGTTTGCCAAACTGCACCCGTTCGCGGCCCCAGAAATCCAGCATTTCACGCTGCAGGTCGGCGCGGGCGATGGGACAGGGGCGGGCACCCACCCGTTCAGTCAGCGCGCCCAGGCTGAATTCGGTCAGCACGCTGCCGCGAAAGCCGTCCCGGTAGGCAATATGCCGCAGCGGGCCGCCAAAGGTCTCTATCAGCGCGCCCATCCCCAGATGCTGCAGGCACTTCACGCCGTTCGGCCATACCGAGATGGCCGCCCCGACCGGTTTAATCTCCGCTACCGCTTCGAAGATCTCACAGTCGATACCCGCCTGTGCCAGCGCGGCCGCCGCGCTAATGCCGCCAATGCTGGCGCCAATCACCAGTGCTTTCATCTTTCGATCCCTCTCTTCAACCCGATAAGGCTACCCAGCAATTTGCGTACCACGTTGCCGGGGGGCGATATCAGCGGCTCCGCGCAAGCCGGAACGATTGCCTGGCACCAGAAGGGTGCAAAACCCCATCGGGATGCTTTTTTTTGAATCAAAAGCAGCCATTAAAGACCAGGGTGAATTTATAGTTTCATCTGTGGGTGAGGGTTATTGCTTTCTGGCGCAGGTGACGGATGATTTAACCAATTGATATAATACGTAAATATTTGGAATGCAAAGGCATTTATTCCCGGTAAATCCGATTTGGCCTGCTTTGTGCAATCTCCTGTGAATCGTCAGGTCGGGGCGCTGTGCAGAACCTGTCGTCTACAGACCGCAGATAACTACAGCCCGCAACTGCAACTGCTCAGCTACGTACTACCAGCGGGATTCTGGAGGGCACCTGTTCTACTTTTTCTTCACCGTTCCCGCTGGCCATATACTTCACATGACGTTCCCGGCTGTACCCGCCGGGATCGACGATAATCCAGGGAGAACAGGATGGTCACACTCGGTCAGTTTAATCAGCTGTCGCAGGCGGACGCGGTCACACTGCTGACCCCGTGCGTGGCGATCCCGGCGTGGGTCAGCGAGCTGGTCGCCGCCCGCCCTTACGCCCGGCGGCACCAGCTGCTGGAACGGGCGCAGCTGGCGGCCAGCCGCTGGCAGCAGGCGGAGCTGCAGCAGGCGCTCAGCGCGCACCCGCGCATCGGTGACAAACCGGCAGGCGCGGATGAACACCATGCGCTATCCAGGCAGGAGCAGGCGGGGGTGGATGCGGCGAACGCGCCGCTGGCCGAGGCACTGCGCCATGAGAATGCCCGCTATGAGGCGCATTTTGGCCATGTCTTTCTGATCCGCGCCCGCGGGCGCAGCGGCGAGCAGATGCTGCAGGAACTACGGCGTCGCCTGCACAACAGCCCGGCGCAGGAGACCGCCGAAGCGCTGGCCCAGTTAACTGAGATAACCCTGATCCGTCTGGAAGGAGTGATTAACGCATGAGCAGCCTGAGCAGTCATATTCTGGATATTTCCACCGGGCGGCCCGCCGCTGGCGTCATGGTACGGCTGGAGCATTATCAGCCGAACGGCTACAGTCCGATCGGCAGCGAGCAGACCGACGACAACGGGCGCATTGCCCGTTTCTGTACGCAGGAGCTGCCGCCGGGCCGCTACCGGCTAACGGCGGAAACCGGCGACTGGTTCAGGCAACGTGACATCAGCACGCCGTTTGTGCAGGCGCAGATCGAAGTGATGCTGGAGGCCGGGCAGGGTCACTATCATCTGCCGTTTGTGATCGCCCCCGGCGGCTGGTCTACCTACCGCGGCAGCTAAAGGGATCAACATGTCAGGTGGCCTGGTGCTCTATAACCTGCATGACCGGGTTGTGTTTACGCCTGTAGCCGGCCCGAAAAGACCTGATGCGACTAACGTGCATAAACTGTGAAAAGAGTTTCTAAGGCAGGTTCCTCAACTACGATGCTGATGTTACTCGCAGTGAATCACTAATCGTTCGCCCCCTGTCAGATCCAGGGGGCAGCGTTCACTCAATTCAGATTGGACAAACCCGCACCGGCACGGATTTATAGGCCGGGGTACCGCTTTGCGGGTCGATATAGTCCAGCGGGATCAGCACGTTGGATTCGGGGTAATAGGCGCCCACCGTGCCCCTGGCGATGGCGTACGCGACCACGGTAATCCCCTCAAGGCGCAGGCTGTGGCCGGGCAGCGCCGTGTCCAGATTGACGACATCGCCATGCTCAATATTCATCTCCAGCATGTCCTGTTCATTCATAAACAGCACGTCACGCCGGCCGAAGATGCCGCGGTAGCGATCGTCCAGCCCGTAAATGGTGGTGTTGTACTGGTCGTGGCTGCGTAAGGTTATCAGACGCAGAACGTTTTCACCGTCCGCCGGCGGGTCCTCCTCAACGCCCGGATAGACCGAGAACACGGCTTTACCGGACGGCGTCGGCCACTGGCGATCGCGCGGCGGCAGCGGCATCTGAAAGCCGCCCGGCTGACGGATGCGCTGGTTATAGCGATCGAAGCCGCTCACCGTCTGTTCGATCAGATCGCGAATGCGGTCATAGCTGGCAATCAGCCTTTTCCACTCAGTGGGCGAGTCCGGTAACGTGGCTTCCGCCATGCCGGCAATAATCGCGGGTTCCGAGCGCAGCAGTGGAGATGCCGGTTTAAGCTTGCCGCTGGAGGCATGCACCATCGACATCGAATCCTCCACCGTTACCGACTGCTCCCCTTCCGCCTGCACGTCACGCTCGGTGCGTCCGAGGCAGGGCAGAATAAACGACTGCCTGCCTGTCAGCAGGTGGGAACGGTTGAGCTTGGTGCCAATATGCACGCTCAGCTCCAGCGCCTTAAACGCCGGGAAGCAGCGGGTCGGATCCGGCATCGCCACGGCCAGGTTGCCGCCGAGGCAGATCAGCGCCTTAGAACGCCCCCCGATGGCGGACTCCATCGCCTTAACCACGTCGTGGCCGGGTTCCCGCGGCGGAGAAAACCCGCATACCGCCTGCAGCTTGTCCAGAAACGCCGCCGACGGCTTCTCGGTGATGCCTACCGTACGGTTGCCCTGCACGTTGGAGTGGCCGCGCAGCGGGCAGATACCGGCACCGGGTTTGCCGATATTGCCGCGCATCAGCAGCAGGTTGGCAATCAGCCGTACGTTCTCGGTGCCGCGAGGGTGCTGGGTAATGCCCATGCCGTAGGTAATGATGGTCGCCTGAGATTTTACATAGGCCCGGCCGACCTCTTCCAGCTGTTCGCGGGTGAGGCCGGATTCGGCTTCGATCGTCTCCCAGCGGGTGAGCTGCACGTCGGCGACAAAATTTTCATACCCTTCGGTATGCTGCGCGATAAAGGCGCGGTCGACGGCGGCACCCGTGGCGGCATCCAGCGCGATCACCGCTTTGGCGATGCCCTTCAGGGCCGCCGCATCGCCGCCGGCCTTAACCAGATAGTAGGTGGAGGCGATATCGGTCGCACCGTAGGTGGCCATTTCAACGACGTTTTGCGGATCGGCAAAGCGCTCCAGCGCCCGCTCGCGCATCGGGTTAAAGACGATAATCGGCACGTTGCGGCGTGAAAGCTCGTGCAGGGTGCCCATCATGCGCGGATGGTTGGTGCCCGGATTATGGCCAATTGAGATCAGCAGTTCGGTGCGATCGAAGTCGTCAAGCTGCACCGTCCCTTTACCAATACCGATCGACTGCGGCAGGCCGACGCTGGTCGGTTCGTGGCACATATTCGAGCAGTCGGGGAAATTATTTGAACCGTACTGCCGTGCGAACAGCTGAAACAGCCACGCGGCCTCGTTAGAGGCCCGGCCGGAGGTATAAAATTCCACTTCCTGCGGCTGCAGCCTGTTCAGCGTGGACGCTATCTCTGCAAACGCGTCATCCCAGCTCACTTCACAGTATTTATCGCTGTCGGCATCGTAGCGCAGCGGGGCGGTAAGCCGACCGAATCCCTCCAGCTGGTGATCGGTTTTCTTTAATAAACCGGCGACCGTATTTTCGCTGAAAAAAGCCGGCGTCACGCGTTTGCTGGTGGCTTCCCAGGTGACCGCTTTCGCGCCGTTTTCACAAAACTGAAAGGTTGAACCGTGCGCCTTGTCCGGCCAGGCGCAGCCGGGGCAGTCAAAGCCGTCGGGCTGATTGGTACGTAACAGCGTGGCGGGTGCTTTGACCGTCTCCATCTCATTACGCACGGCGATGGCCGTCGCCTTCAGGGCACCCCATCCGCCCGCCGGGCCGTCGTAGGGATGAACCCCGGGAACCTGTCTTTTATGTTTGCTCATGGCTGTTGATTGCTCACAGTAAGTTAAAAAACCGCTGCGCCGATCGTCGTCTGGCCTGGTTAGGTTTCCAGAAGTTCTGCTCAGACGTGAAACAGGATCTGTCGCGGGTACAGGATCAATAGTAGCCATGAATTTTGTAATAGTGTGGCGGGTGTTCGATGCGTTAACACTTTCAATATGGGAGTAATAGTTTGTTGTAAAAGGTTACAGGTCTTAGATTTGGTGTTTA
Organism: Erwinia sp. B116; assembly: GCF_002865965.1. NCBI lineage: Bacteria > Pseudomonadati > Pseudomonadota > Gammaproteobacteria > Enterobacterales > Erwiniaceae > Erwinia > Erwinia sp. B116. The sequence goes on along the minus strand of NZ_JRZZ01000001.1, from coordinate 97,884 downwards.
GTTTATTATTTAAACTTCATTTATGAATGCCTGAATGCCTGAATGCCTGAATGCCTGAATGCCTGAATGCCTGAATGCCTGAATGCCGTTAGAGAGTTAATCTCTTAAATAGAATGCGATTTTACACTCGGTCGTTGATTGTTAATCCTGTCGCCAGTATACCGACCGGTAAGCGGTAAGCGGTAAGCGGTAAGCGGTAAGCGGTAAGCGGTAAGCGGTAAGCGGTAACGTGCAGTGCAGTGCTGGCGGTTCCGGCGCGCAGCGCAGCGTATTACCGCTTACCCGGCGTAGTCGGGGGGCTGTTACAGCCGGTTCCGCTGGAAAAACCACACGCAAAACGCCGCGCTCAACAGAACCATCGCCGCAGCCATTAACAGCATCCAGCCCCCGGTTTGCCATAGCGTACCCGCCAGCGCCGAACCCACGGCACCGCCGACAAAATTGCAGGTGACGAATGCGGTATTGATGCGGCTACGGTTATCCGGATTGAGTGCCATCAGGCGGGTCTGATTCAGGACGTTAAGCGCCTGAATGGCGATATCAAAAAACAGCACCGCTGCCAGGATCAGCAGGATATTGCCAGCCCCTGCGGCGCTTACCGCGAGGGAGACGATAGCCAGCAGCAGCGCCGCGCCGGACGCCGGTACCGAATAGCCGCGATCGTGCAGCCAGCCTGCCCGGCGGGCGATCAGCGCACCGGCCAGCCCCACCAGCCCGACTAAGCCAATCTGGCTGAGGCTATATGACCACGGCGGCGCACTGAGCAAAAAGGTCAGCCCGGTCCAGAACAGGGTAAAAGTGGCGAAGGCGGCGAAACCGAGCAGCAGCGTAACCTGCACCGCCCGACTCTGGCGGACCAGGGTGACGATCGAGGCCAGCAGCCGCGGCAGGCTAATCCGCGGACGCGCGGCGTCATCGGGCAGGCGGCGATAGAGGACCAGCGCCAGCACGGCGGTTAAGGCGGCGGCGCAGAAGTAGATCGAACGCCAGCCCAGCCACTCCGCCAGAAAACCGCTGATTGTGCGTGATAACAGAATGCCGGTCAGCATGCCCGACACAATGGTGCCGACAATTTTCCCGCGCTCGGCCGGTGCCGCCAGCTCGCTGGCCAGCGGCGTAATCAGCTGCCCGGCCACCGTGCTGATGCCGACGAGGCTTAACGCCGCCAGCAGGAAGCCAAACCCGGGTGCCAGCGCGCTGGCGGCGAGCGCGGCGGAGGAGCAGAGCATCAGCAGCGGGATCAGTTTACGCCGGTTACAGGTGTCACCCAACGGTACCAGTAACAGCACCCCTAGGGCGTAGCCGAGCTGGGTTGCGGTGATCAGCGTGCCGGCGGCGCTGGCCGAGGTGCCGAAAGAGGCCGCGATGGTATTGAGCAGCGGCTGCGCCCAGTACAGGTTGCCGACGGCAATGCCACCGGAGAGCGCCAGTAATAAAACCAGCCGTGGGGATAAGGCCCCGGTGGTCGCTGCAGGAATTGGGGTGGTCAATGTTGTTTCTCTTAATCAGACAGACAGGGCAGAACGCCCGTTTGCTGTTCAGGGTAGCGGTAACAAAGAAGAATGATAACCGACAAAAACAGAAATGGGCTTATGAAGGGAGTTCATTAACAGCTATCGGCACGTGACGTTTTCCTGATCCGCTGCCGGGTGGTGCTTTGCTCATAGCGTTGCAGGTCTGCAAGACTGTCGATTTTTGGCATAAACAGACCCTCCAGCTCCTTGCCGCGTCCTGGCACCATCGCTACCCGCACAAGATTCTCGACGCCGACGCTGCGGCCCAGTTCAAGGTTAGAAACGGTGTTTACGCCCACCCCGGCGCGGCGCGCAACCTCTGACTGAGTCATCTGCTGGCTGATGCGCTCTTTGCGTAGCCGACCACACAGCAGCCTGACGACCTCCTGCGATCGGGTGAGAGATAAATCCAGCATATTGGGTCTTAATCCGGTAAGTGGCGGTTAACACCCAATATTACAGAGTTAAAATGGATATTAAAAAAGCAGCAACGCCATTTTTGACGTAGAGGTAATGTTTAAACATGCCTCGAAAGGCTATCGCTTTCCTTCTTTAACGGCTGCCGGCCGCGGCGATGGCTTCAATTTCAATGGCCACGCCATGATGCAACCGGGACACGGCGATCACGGCTCTGGCCGGCTTATTGTGCGGCAGCCAGGCGGCATACAGCCGGTTAAATTCATCCCAGTGATGGATATCGCTCAGGTAAACCCGCACCATCATCAGCCGTTCAGTCGAGACGCCGGCCTGCTGCAGACAGCGATCGAGATTGTGGAACACCTGCCGGGTTTGCCGGGCAAAGGATGCTCCGCTCAGCATATCGCCGGCATCCGTCGCCGGAAGCTGCCCGGAAACGAAGATCAGGCCCTGCGCGGCACAGCAGTGGGAGTAATGGCCGACGTTCGCTACGTCGTGGCGGTTTATCGTCTGAATATCGTCGTTCATGGTGACCTCAGATGTTGCTTACAGGTGGGGGACGATCACATCATGCCGGGCGCGTCAGGCCGCGTTCCGCGGGCGAAGCGGGAGTAGCTGAAAGGGGCCGGATCGACGATCGGTGGATCGCCGGTCACCAGGTCGGCCGTTAAGCGCCCGGCGCCGGGGCCAATGCCAAATCCGTGGCCGCTGTAGCCGGTGGACAAAATTAACCCCGGCAGCTGCGGCACCGGTGAAATGACCGGCACGTCATCGGGCATACAGTCAATGACGCCGGCCCAGGACTGGCTGACGCGCAGCCCCTTCAGCGCGGGGAACTCGTTGCCGATCGCCGCCAGCGCGGCGTCAACCACGCCGGCTGATACTGCCGGATCGAGAACGCGCATTTTTTCAAACGGCGAAACGGCATCCATCGACCAGCGGGCCAGGGATTCCGGCCCCTGATAAAACGAGGCGGCCCGCAGTTTAAGGCTGAGGTTCATCCTGCGCGCCTTGTAAAGTGGGTAGAACTGCCGGGCATAGAGCAGGCTCTGCAGCCCTGGCTCCAGCCGGCCTGCGCCTGAAAGTGCCAGCGTATAGCCACCGTCGAGCCGCGGTTTGCATGAAAAGGCATCGGTATAAAAGGGGCCACGAATGATCGCATCGGCCGGATGGGTGCGCAGCGCGCTGCCAATCACATTACCGGCCGGCAGGTCGATGCCGTGCCGGCGACAGAATAAGGAGGACCACGCCCCGGCAGCGCACACCACCTGCTGAGTTTTGATCAGCCCCCGTTCGGTAATCACCCCGCTGACCTTACCCGATGAGATATCCAGGCCGCGAACCGCGCAGCGCTGAAACAGCAGGGCACCGCGCCGGATCGCGGCTCTCATCAGCCCCGGTGCGGCGAGCGACGGGTCGGCGTGGCCGTCATCCGGTGAGTGAACGCCACCGCGCCAGTCGCTGGTGCTGCCCGGCGTCAGCAGCTTCGCCTGCGTACCATTTAATATCTGGCTGCGGATGCCGTACTGGCTGGCCATCTCGTTCCAGCTCTCCCAGCGGCGGATATCCTGCTCGTTGCGGGTGGCGTAAACCAGGCCGCTGGCGCGGAATCCCAGCTCTTCACCGGTCTCTTCGTTCAGCTCTCGCCAGCGCTGCAGCGCGTGGATAATCAGCGGCAGTTCCCGCTCGTCCCTGTTTTGCTGTCTGCACCAGCCCCAGTTGCGGCCGGACTGTTCCGCCGCCACGCAGCCCTTTTCAACCACCACCACCCGATATCCTTTGCGGGTGAGCTCCCAGCAGCAGGCTGCTCCCACTATCCCGCCGCCGATAATCACCACGTCGGCGCTGTCGGGAAGGTGAACGCTGTCCTGTACGAACCGTAAATGTGCCGGCATAGCCGTTCTCTCCGCTTTTCTGTTCAGTCAGTCGCCAGCCGACGTTGTAGCCGTCGGGATCGGTCGTTGTTGGTTCCGTTCAGAAATCGATCAGCACGCTTTTCTGGCGCATGCTGGCTTCAAACGCCTGACGGCCGAGGTCTTTACCCATGCCCGATCCCTGAAAACCGCCGGTGGGGATAATAAAGTCGTGGGTTCTGCGGTAGCGGTTCACCCATACGGTACCGGCGTCCAGGGCGTTGATCAGCCGCATGGCCCGTGGCAGGTTCAGGGTATGCACCCCGGCACAGAGCCCGAACACGTCGTGGCGCGCCAGCGCGATAGCCTCGTGTTCATCATCGAAGACCTGAATGGTCAGGACCGGGCCAAAGATCTCCTGCTGGACGGCAACGTTATCGCAGGCAACCTTCGCCAGCAGCGTCGGTTGCCAGAACCACCCGTCGCCGGGATGCTCAAAGCGTTGACCGCCGGCAAGAATTTCAGCCCCCTGTGCGACAGAGGCGGCAACGATCGACGCGACTTTTTCCCCCTGCCGCTGGTCGATCAGCGGTGAGTAACGGCTGCTGGCTTGCCAGGTCATGCCGGGCTGCGGCTGCTGGCATAAGGCTATCAGTTTTTCGGTCAGCGCTGCCGCAATGCCACGTTGCACGATTAGTCGGGTGCCCGACACGCAGGCCTGACCCGCGTTAGCGGTAAAGCCCTGGAAAATACGGTCGGCCACCTCGTCAATATCGCCCGCATCATCAAACACCAGCTGCGGGCTTTTGCCGCCCAGCTCCAGCGTGACCGGTTTGGTGCCGTGCAGCGCCGCCTGGCTCATAATCGCGGCACCGGTGACCGTGGAACCGGTAAACGAGACTTTGCGGATCAGCGGATGGGTGACCAGCGCATTTCCGGTGGTCTGTCCACTGCCCTGCACTACGTTGAGTACGCCGGCCGGAATACCGGCCCTTACCGCCAGCTCTGCCAGCCGGGCGGTGGAAAAAGGCGTCAGCTCAGAGGGTTTAAGCACCACCGCATTGCCGGCCGCGAGGGCCGGGCCGCATTTCCACGAGGCCATCGACAGCGGGAAATTCCACGGGGTGATGGCGCCGATCACGCCATACGGTTCATTGATCAGCATCCCCAGGCTGTTCTTGCGGGTTGGTAAGACGTCACCGCTGTATTTGTCCGCGCACTCCGCGTAGAAACGGATGGCCGCGGCGGTGAACGGCACCTCATGATTAATCACGTCGGTAATCGGGCGGGTGGAGCCTACGGCTTCCAGTTTTGCCAGATACTCACTGTCGCCGTCGATTAAATCGGCCCAGCGGAACAGCGCGGCTCCTCGTTCCCGCGGCGAGCAGGTGGACCAGCCGCTGTCGATGCGGGCGGCTTCGGCGAGAGTGACCGCAGCATCGACGGTCTGCGCGTCGGCCTGGTGGATCTCCGCATAGAGCTGGCCGTCTGAGGGGCGCTTAACGCCGAGGCTGTCGCCCGGCGCTGAGATATATTCGCCGTTAATGTAGTTACCCGAGGAGAACGTTATTTTTTCCGGATCAAAATCAGACATGAGAAAACCTTCCTGTTGAACGGTGATAAACCTGATGGAGCAGGGCGGTGTTACCAGCCGGTAATCCGCTCCCAGACTTCTGTGCTGCCGTTCCGTCCGCCTATCACCCGGTAATGGCGGTGCATGGCGGCGGTGGCGCAGGCGTGATTGGGCAGAATGCGCAGCGTGGTGCCGAGCGGAAAGTCCGTAATGTTCCAGCCGCTGTCTGGTGGAATCTCGATAATGCCGTGTTCCTGACTCGCGCTGGCGATGGTCAGGTCGAGGGAGATCCCCTCACTGTTGCAAACCAGGCCGTAACCGTAATCTTTGCGCTGTGTGGCGGTGCCGCGATCGCGTGACAGGGCCATCCATCCCGCATCGACAAACACCCAGCCTTTTTCATGGTTATGCCCAATCACCGAGGTGACCACCGACAGGGCGATATCATCGGTGCGACAGACGCCCACGTTGGACATAAACAGGTCAAAGGTGGAGAACACGCCGGCCCTCACTTCGGTTACGCCGGCCAGGTTGCTGACCGCGTGTGCCGTCGGCGTGGAACCGACGCTGACTACCGGGCAGGGAATTCCCCGTTCCCGCAGGCGCGCGGCGGCGGCGGTGGCCGCCGCGCACTCCTGTTCAGCGGCGGCGGCGATTTCATCCCATGAACCGGCGTGGTAAGACTCGCCGGCATGGGTCATCACGCCGGAGACCTCGACGCCGTTATGGTGCAGATACTCTGCTATCCCGGTCAGCTGCGGGGCGTCAGCGCGGATCCCGCCGCGATGGCCGTCGCAGTCAATCTCAATGAAAACCGAGAAGGCCACGCTGTGCTGCTGTGCGTAGCCGACAATCGCTCGCGCCTGTTCGGCGCTGTCGAGCAGCAGGTGGAGCTGGATACCGCGCCGGCGCAGCGCGGCAATCCGGCCGAGCTTGTTGGGCGAGATGCCGACGGCATACAGCAGGTTTTCATACCCCGCCGAAGCGAACGCCTCGGCTTCTGCCAGCGTGGAGACCGTGGCTGGCGAACGCCGGTGTTCAAGCAGGTACGCCCCGGCCTCGAGAGAACGCAGGGTTTTCAGGTGCGGGCGCAGCTGGCATCCCAGCGCCTGGATGCGGGTAGTCAGGCGATCGATATTGCGTTGAAAGCGTTCTTTATCCAGCAACAGGTACGGCGTCATCATCGGGTCGGCTAGCGGGCTGTTGTTCATTTTCAGAGATCCTCCGGGCTAATAGCGCTATGTTCTCACCGCAAAAAAGTGATTACAATGCGAGCAAACCCAATGACTGATTAGGCTAAAACCTAATGATAAACAGCGATGACCTGCGTTTCTTTCATACCGTTGCCAGCAGCAGCACGCTCAGCGCCGTGGCCAGATTTCTGGATATCACCCCGCCTTCGGTGACCCAGCGTCTGCAAAATATAGAGAGCAAGTTAGGCGTGAAGCTGATCATTCGTCCGGCCAGAAAAATCATTCTGACCGATGAAGGGGAGATACTGCTCGACAGGGCCGCCAGGATACTCAGCGACATCGATGCGCTGCAGGACGTGGTGGATAACACCCGTTCTCAGGTGAGCGGTACGCTACGGGTGCTGGCCCCGCTGGGTTTTGGTTACGAATACGTGGCCCCGCTGTTAGCCGATTATGCCGATGAGCATCCTGGCCTGATGGTGGATTTAACCCTGTCGGATGCGCCTAACTGGATGCTCGCCGATAAGTGGGACGTGGTGATTTATATCGGCCATTTACGCGACAGCTCACTGCACTGCACCCGGCTGGCCTCAAACCGACGCTATCTCTGCGCTTCACCGGCCTATATTGCCCGCGCGGGGGCGCCACAACACCCGGACGATCTCCGTCACCACAGCTGCCTGGTGATCCGGGAAAATGCGGAAGATGTGACCCGCTGGAAGTTCAGAAAAGGCGATCGCGAATACGCCATCCGCATCTCCCCCAGGCTCTCCAGCAATGACGGGCGCATCATAAAAAAATGGTCGCTCGCCGGAGGGGGGATTATGATCCGCTCCGGCTGGGATATCAGACAAGAAATTGAGCAGGGCACCCTGGTGCATCTGTTACCGGATTATCGCCTGCCGGAAGCGGATATTGTGGCGCTGACCAGCCTGCGTGAAAACGCCCGTCCGCTGCGGGTGCAGAAGTTTCTCGACTTCCTCAAAGAGAGTTTCAACCCGCCGTCGTGGGAGAAGTAACCGTCACCCCTGATACCGCAGCGCCTCAATCACCAGCGACAGCGCCGGGGCGACCTGACGACGGCTGGCGTCATTGAGACGGTAGCCGCGAAGATGCGGCTACAGCACGGCGTTAATCGCATGGTCCTGGGGGCTATTGCGCATCGTACCGGCCGATTTCTCGCTCAGGGAAGGTAACGTAAAGGTGCGCAGGTCATTCAGGTTCTCGCCGGTCATTGTTGAATACTGTTCATATACCCATTCTTATTTGACCCTCTTATCAGCCCCTCTATTTCTCTATACGCTTGACTCAGTTTCACGTCCGCAGCCGCTGACCCGGCAAGTTGCCCTTAACTCTGAATCACGGAGCCCGCATGAAGACACTTGCCGCCGCTGCTTTGTCACTCGCGCTTTCGGTCTCAGCCGTTTCAGCTCAGGAGAATAATTCAATGATTACTATTAACGCCGCGGGTGCTAAACCCTCTGTTAAAGGCCCATCCGACTATTTTACCGGTACGGTGCGCATTGACGCGCCGTTCCAGGGCACCGAACCTGCCCGCATCGGCGGGGCGACCGTTACCTTTGAACCGGCAGCGCGCACCGCCTGGCACACCCATCCGCTGGGCCAGACGCTGATCGTCACCGCCGGCTCAGGCCTGGTACAGGAGTGGGGCGGCCCGCTGCGGGCGATCCGCCCCGGCGACCAGGTGTGGATCCCGGCGGGCGTGAAGCACTGGCACGGGGCCGCGCCGGAAACCAGCATGACGCATATTGCCATCGCCGAAGCGCAGGAGGGTAAAGTCGTCGACTGGCTGGAGCAGGTCAGCGATGAACAGTACGCCTCACCGGTGAAGTCCTGAAGGCTGGTGGGCGTGAAAAAGACCCTCAACACAGAGCTGGTGGTATTTGCAGACTGATTTATCGGGAAAAGAACGTTACAGACTCTCTGGAAGCGGTTAACCAGAAAGTCTGAAAAAGTCACTTCTGCAGTGGCTTCAGTTTTTATAATCGTGTTTGAATTTACGGACCCTAATATTATTCATAAGCATCATTAAAACGCCAGCCGTGTCGCAATGCGGTGCTAAATTCTCTCTGCTCAACATCTTCAATTTCTGACTGCAGTAGTTCCAGAAATTCCGTCTCGGGAATATGATTCTCCTCGTCATTCAACGCCAGAATATTTTTTAACTCTAATTTCAGCGCAGTACTTCTACGGCCAAACAAAGCAGAGTCACCATTGAGGTTGAAAACACGGATTGTCTCTTGTGCTTTTATCAGTTTCTGACCATGAAGACCTTTAGCGGGTATCACTTTCCCTGTTGTAAGGAATAAAAGATAGTCATCAGGGTTATCGATGTCTGGCTTAATGATGTGATCTGGATTATAGGTTCCTGCTCCGTTTACTTTGAACGTCCCACAACGTAACTTACCGCAACATGAACCAAATAAATTACTCCAGTCAAAAGTAAGATCAGGATGCGAATTTCGAGTTCTGAAGTGCTCAATATGCCTTTTGTCAAGAAAGCATTCGCAATAGGCACAGAAACTCCCCTGCATTTCTTCTAAAAATGGCCATATTTCAGATTTGGTAGCACAGTTCCAATGATGTAACCCTCCAGTGAAGTCATTGAGATGCTGTGGTCCGGGCAAGGGGCGAACTAGCGCTTTCATCCTTGATTTTTCCCCTCAGATTTTGATCTCCTGATTTTATTTTTTAATTTATTCAGGCGCATCAAACTATCTGCCTTATGTTTCTGGGAGCTTTGCAGACCAAAATGAGACTGGATTTTATTATAAAGATCCTGAGAATCCTGGCTTAGGTTATCTTCATCAGCAGTTAACGATGCTTCAAATTCACTCAGTAAATGTGTTTCAGCGATGTTTTATGGAGATGAAAATACATTCATAACCTGTTCAAGAATTTCTGAATTTTCACTACCTTTTGTCTGAATTGAAGGCATGTCAAGAATTTGGTCTTCACCAGCCAGATTTGTTGTAAATTCTCGTACGCAACGTCTGTCCGCTGTTGATAAAACAATAGGGCTGTGTGTGGATATAATAAACTGGATGTTGGGGAACACAGATCTTAAGTTGGGAATGACTTCCTGCTGCCATTTAGGATGAAGATGCAGCTCAATTTCATCTATCAGAACAATCCCCTGGCCTGCCAACGGATTGCTCAGTAATGGATTTAGCATGATAATGCGTCGTGTCAGGTCCGCTATCAGGCCGAGGAATACCCTCTGACCATCGGATAGCTGGTCTACAGTAACATTAAGCTGATCATTGATGACCCTGATGATATCCGAACCTGTCGAAGTATCTACCCAAATCCTGCTAATACTGGGTACTATAGAAGTGATGGCATCGGATACGATGCCCATCTTTATTTCCGCTGACAGCGTGTCATTTGAACCCTTTGCTTCATATTCAGTAAGCGCAGCTTTAAGCTTTTCTTGCGCCTCCTGTAGCAACGGTTTTACTGCGCTGATCCCCGTAATTACCGCTTTCTCTAGATAACTAACCTGCTCCTGTAACTGGTGGAGATCTGCAATTTTCTGTGCTCCACTTATCTTATGCAGAGAGATAAACCATTCAGAAAAATGATCGAACCTGCCAGCACCGGTCAGTGCGTGAGTATATGCGTCAAACCTGTCTTCCCGTTTCTCAAATTTCGTTCTGCTTTTAGTAAAGGAATATGATCTCTCTACACCATAAAATGCAAATACAGGTAAATTAATGGTGCATTTGTTATTGACCACCCGCCAGATATCTGCGATTTCTTTTGCTGATTTGATTTCACTGTCTCGTTTCTGGGCCGCACCTGGCACAGATCTTGATAGCCTGAGCTGAATGTTTTTCAGACCCTTACCAAAAGAAAAATGACTACTGATGTCGGTAAATTGATTTTCAGAACCGTTCCTGATGTCCGAGAATTCATTCAGTCTCTGCCCACTGCCATCTTCTTTAAGAATACTTGCTGTAAACCAGCTCAGTGTTTTAGCAATCGCAGAGAGAATACTGGACTTGCCCTGTCCGTTGCTGCCGATAATGATTGTCAAATCTTCTTCAAATCTTACAGGCAGGTGTGAGAAACGCCTAAAATCCGTTAATATCATTGAGCGCAGGCAAAAATTATTTTCAGGACGATATACCCCATCCCGAGTATCCCCCCCATTTTGTAGATATTTCCAGCAAAGTTCGAACCACTCTTCGGCGTTATCGTGATGCTCTGGCATACTGTCGTTGCTTGCTTGCCGAAACAGTTCGAATGCTGAGAGCAGGTTCCCCCCCCCTTGCATTACGCTCGATCTGTTTTGTCATTGTTGCCTCCTGATACGTTCCATCAGTTCAGTCGTGTACTTTCTGTTCATTCTGAGAATGAATTCAGGCTCGATATGTTTTGCAAAAGCCAGCAGGCCTACCAGATAGGCTTTGTCAGCCTCATCTATCATGTCATATCGATACTGATTAATCAGATGTTTTATGAAGCGTTTACGCTCCCTGCCTAATGATAGCTCGCCTTCATTGTTGATCGTAACACCCGTAACATGACGGTTGTGCGCCATGGAGGAAAAAACGGTTTTGGCACGATTGAGCCTCAGCTTTCTCCGATAGAGTTTGTTGAGAAGTTTCTCGATTATTAACGGGAGTACACCCAGCACATCACGTGTATTACAGGAAAACGTCAGGTCATCAGCATATCGTGTGTAGGCAATATTGAGAGGCAGACAAAATTCGCTGATCAGGTTGTCAAATTCATAAAGACAAAAGTTTGATACAACGGGGGAGGATGGGGCGCCTACACTCAATATCAAGCGTTTGCTACGTTTCGCTGGCTGCCAGAACAGGAGGTGCTCAACATAGCCCTTGTCCTCTGCACTGATTTGCGGGGTATCTGATGGGGAACGCTCGATGCTCTCCCAAAAAATGTCAGGCGTAATCGAGTTAAAAAAGTCTTCCAGATCTGTTTTAAGCAGGAACGAATTTTGCGCATGCACCAGTGCGTTATCCCGCACGCTTTTCCCTTTCTGATAGGCCATCGCACATTTGTGAACAGGCAGACGGTAAAGCTGGAGAAAGGCACGCTGATAGTCTTTTAGTGCTTTTGCAGGCTGGGCAATAATCCGGAATCCTGTGGTCCGCTTGGGGATTTTGTACACCTTGTACTTTCTGGATGCGCTCTGCAGGTACAAGACAACGTCCAGTTCGCTCTGATTTAATAGCCCAGCCAGCCCATTGATTACCGACATAACGTTACCTGTAAAAAAAACCGGCAGAATACACTCTGCCGGCTTCAACTCTTTACTTTCGCAACCCCAAATGCGTTCAATAAGTTAGAGTCTGGCTAATCACCCGACTAGACGTAATACGTCCACGCTAAAGAGTTGAACAAGTTTAACTTACACAGAGTCAGTTAACAACATTGTTTTAATTATATTATTCAATGGGTTATTGTTAAAGTGTGGTCTAACCCATTAATTATTTTACCCGCTTGTTTATGATGCCTGCTTAGGCAAAAGCCTGCTTCAGCAACGCCTTAGCCACGTCTTCCGAGCTTCCCGGGTTTTGCCCGGTGATCAGGTTGCCGTCTTCCAGCACGAAAGGTGCCCAGTCCGGGCCTTTCTGGTAGTGCGCGCCCAGCCGGATAAACTCGTCTTCGATCAGGAACGGCACCACGTCTGTCAGCTCCACCGCGGCTTCTTCACCGTTGGTAAAGCCGGTGACCCGTTTGCCCTGAATCAGCGGCGCACCGTTGGCGGCCTTCACGTGGCGCAGCGCGCCCGGTGCGTGGCAGACAAAGCCAATCGGCTTGCCGGCGCGGTTAAAGGATTCAATCAGCGCGATCGAGGTGGCCGATTCTGCCAGGTCCCACAGCGGGCCGTGGCCACCGGGATAGAATACGCTGTCAAAATCCTGCTGATTAATCGTTTCCAGCTTGACGGTATTTGCCAGCGCCTGCTGCGCCGCGCTGTCGACCTTAAAGCGCTCGGTCATTGGCGTCTGAAACTCCGGCAGGTCGCTTTTTGGATCCAGCGGCGGCTGGCCGCCGGCCGGCGAGGCCAGCACCACCTCGGCACCGGCATCTTTAAACACGAAGTAAGGGGCCGCAAACTCTTCCAGCCAGAAGCCGGTTTTCTTGCCGGTGTTGCCCAGCTCGGCGTGTGACGTCAGTACCATTAAAATTTTCATCGGTGATCCTCGGTTAGCGTGCGTTGTTCAGCAGGGCGGAAAGCGCCGCGCTGTTTTGCTGATAGGGGGGGCGCAGGCGCAGGTTACTGGTGCCGGCTGCATCCTGAATCACCACCGGTTTAGCGTGGCTGAAACGACGGAAGCCGTGAATGCCGTGATAGGCGCCGATACCCGAGGCACCAACGCCGCCAAACGGCAGGCTGTCGAGAGAAGCATGGGTCATAACGTCGTTTATCACCAGCGCACCGGAGGTGGTGTGCTGCGCCATCTGCCGCTGGCGCTGCGGATCCTTGCCAAAATAGTAGGCCGCCAGCGGGCGCGGATGGGCGTTGATGTAGCTAATCGCCTCGCTGACCCCGGCGGTAAAGGTTTTGACCGGCAGCAGCGGGCCAAACACCTCTTCCTGCATCACCGTCATCTCTTCGCTGGCATCGAGGATCAGCTGCGGCGCGATTTTGCGCGTAAGCGGATTGAAATCCGCCTCACCGGCGGGGGCCAGGCTGATAATGCGTGCGCCCTTAGCGCGGGCATCGTCAATCAGATCCACCAGCCGCTGATAGTGGCGATCGCTGATGATGGCGGTGTAGTCGTCATTGGCCTGCAGCGTCGGGAACGCCTGCTGCATAAAGGTCTGCGCGGCACGGATAAAGGCCGGCTCCGCGCTCTGCGGCAGCAACAGATAGTCCGGTGAAATACAAATCTGCCCGGCGTTAAAGGTTTTAATGGTCAGGGTGCGCTCTGCCGCCTGGGCAATATCCGCGTCCTCGTCCACCACCACCGGTGACTTGCCGCCCAGCTCCAGCGTGACCGGCACCAGATTTTCTGCCGCGGCGCGCATTACGTGTTTGCCCACCGCGCTGCTGCCGGTAAACACCAGGTGATCGAACGGCAGGGCGCTGAACGCCTGGCCCACGCTGGCATCACCCAGCACCACGGTGAGTTCATCAGCGGCAAAGTAACGCGGTACCAGCTCGGCCAGCAGCTCGGAGGTGCGCGGCGTCAGCTCGGACGGTTTCAGCATCGCGGTATTGCCCGCCGCAAATACGCCGGCCAGCGGACCGAAGGCCAGGTTGATCGGGAAGTTCCACGGGCTGATCACGCCGACCACGCCGAGCGGCTGCGGCTCGATACGTGCCTGCATGCCGGCGACCGGCACCTCGGCGGCTTCCGGCTGCATCCACTGTGCCAGGTGTTCGGCCGAGTGCTGCAGCATATTGATGGTGGTTAACAGGTCGGCCGCCTGCGTCTGATAGGCGCTGCGGTGGCCAAAATCGTCGCTGATGGCGGCAATCAGCGCCGCCTGGTTATCGCGGAGCAGCGCGATGCTGCGCTGTAAACGGTCGCGGCGTAGGGCGGCGGAAGCCGGGCCGGCCTGCAGATGGGCGTGCTTCATCACCTGCAGTACGTGCTGTAATTCCTGCTGATGGGTCATGATGTTTATCCTGTGCGTTTCGAATTGCAGACAGGTTACCCGCGCTGGCGTTTTGCCGCTAACAAGGCTATTTTCACAGGGGTATAAATAAATTTATGGGGTCACCGTGTCACTGGTTCGCTTACGCACCTTTATCGAAGTTTATCGCCAGGGCTCGATCTCAGGCGCGGCGCGGGCGCTGAACCTGACGCAGCCGGCGGTGTCGCAGCATATCAGCGGGCTGGAGGTGGCAATCGGCCGGCCGCTGTTTGAACGCCAGCCGCAGGGCGTGCAACCGACCGCCGCCGCCGACGATCTGGCCGCTGATATCGGTGGTTCGCTGGACAGCGCCGAGCGGGCGCTATCGACGGCGCGGGCGCGATCGATGGACGTTAGCGGCACGCTGCAGATCATCGGCCACGCCGACTTTATGGCCGAGAAGCTGGCGGCGGAGCTGCTGCCGCTGCTGGAGAGCGGCATCCGCGTGCATATGCATACCGGCGACGGCTCGCTGGTGGCGCAGATGGTCACGGAAGGGCACTGCGATCTCGGTATTACCGCGCACCCGGTGACCGACCCACGTCTGAAAGGCGAGGTGGTTTACCGCGATCGGGTAGTGGCGGTGGCCTCGCCCGGCGTGGCAGAACGTCTGCACCAGAGCCGAGATTTTGCCGCCGATCTGCTGCGCGAGCCGCTGCTGGCCTACGATCTGCAGCTGTCGCTGATCGCCGGCTGGCTGGATAAGAACCGCATCAATTATCAGTCGCTGCTGCCGGCAATGGTCGGCCAGGATCTGCGCGGGCAACGCAGCCTGCTGTGCCGGGGCTTTGGCTGGTCGGTGATGCCGGAATTTCTGTGCCAGGCGCAGATGGCCAGCGGCGAACTGGTCAGACTCAACGCGCCGGTTGGTGACGGTGAAATCCGCTACCACCTGATCTGGCTGCCTGGGGCGCTGCGCCAGCCGCGTATTGCCCACGCCCGCCAGGCGTTGGTGTGGCGGCTGAACGGCGGGCAATAAGCGCAGGAAAAAAATGTTTGTGCAGGGATGAATAAAATCGGCGCATCGGGCGTTTACAGTGTATCTGCTTAAGGGAGAACACCCGATGACTCGCTCCGCCTGCCTGGCGAGTAAACGTCAGACGGCCGGTTTCTGTTAGGTCAATTTTTGAGTGCCGCTCGGGGAGATCCACCTTAAGGATCGTGCTTCCCGGGCTTAAACACTTTCCGGTCTGATTCCTGATATTAACGACTGTGGTACGTTTAGCGCGCATATCGTACGGGGAGTCATCAGAAGTTTTTTTGTGAGCGGATTTCTGTTCAGTCTTGCTGTACTGCCGCTCAGCCGGAAGCCGCGGATGCAGACCAGAGTCTGAACCTTTTATTTTTCTTAACATATTGTTTTAAATATATAAAATAAATATAGCTTTGCCTTTCAGTCCTGAAAACCCATCGGCGTGATAACAGGATCGGGCAACAATCATCAGCCAGCGGTGAGAATGATAAAATGGCGGACATGAAACTGATAAGATTTTAAGAAAGATAAAGTTTATTATTTTTTAACTTTAATCACCTATGCTTTAAATTAACTGGAGTACCGGTTGGCGTTAGCCGCGTGCAAAAAAAAACCGCCCCACAAGGGGGCGGTCAATATGCATTCAGGCACATCTTAAATATTTAACAATCAGCGGGCTAAGTAATAGTAGCCGTATGCTGAAAGCGCAAGGGACCTGTACGATTATTTACAAATGGCCCCTCTGCGGTTAAATAAAAAATCACGCTCCGTGCCGTTATCAGGTTCTGAAGCGGCTGACGGCCGCCGTCAGCACCGACACGTGTTCGTCCAGCTTCTCAGTCGCCGCCGCAGAAGTGTGAACCAGCGTGGCGTTCTTCTGGGTTACGCTGTCCATTTCGTTTACGGCCTGGTGTATCTGGCTGATGCCCAGCATCTGCTCACCGGACGCCAGTGATATTTCGCCGATAGATTCGGCGAGGTCAACCACCGTGGTAGCGATACCACGGATGTTGCTGGCGGTGGCGTCGGTGACTTTCGACCCTTCCGCTACCAGCGACGTTGCCTCACGCATCACGTCCTTGATTTCCCGTGCGGCCACCGCGCTGCGCTGTGCCAGGGTTCTCACCTCACCGGCGACCACGGCAAAGCCTCGCCCGCTTTCGCCCGCTCGCGCCGCTTCCACCGCGGCGTTCAGCGCCAGGATATTGGTCTGGAAGGCGATGCCTTCAATCACGCCGGTAATCTCGCTGACCTTGTCCACGCTTCTGGCAATGCCGCTCATGGCGTCAGACATCTGGCCGGCGCTCTCACCGCCGTTACGCGCGCTTTTCGCCGCTTCACGCGCGTCCTGCGCCGCGCGTTCGGCGCCGCTGGCGTTGTTCCGCACCGTGGCGCTGAGCTGCTCCATGCTGGCCGCGGTCTGCTGCAGCGCCGACGCCTGCTGTTCCGTACGGGAAGCGAGCTCGTGGTTGCCGTTGCTGATGCCGTTTGCCACTTCGGCCACGTTAAAGGCGGTATCCTTCACGCCCGCCACCAGGGCACGCAGACGCTCCTGCATACCGGCCAGCGACGCCATCAGGCTGCTGCTGTCCCCCGGCCCGATCGCCGTTTCGGTGGTCAGATCGCCCTCTGCGATGGCCGTGGCCAGACGCACCGCCTCAGCCGGTTCTCCGCCCAGCTGGCTCTGCAGACGACGGGTAATCAGCCAGGTCATCAGGATACCCAGCAGGATTGAAAACCCGGTCAGGATATACAGCGTGGTGAATACGCCGGCCAGCAGGCGTGAGGATGAATCCAGCGTCGCGTTGGTGACCCTCTGCTGGTAATCAACCATTTCACCGATCGCCTTGCCATAGCTATCCGCGGCAGGCAGCAGCTGGTTAATAAACCACGCGCGTCGCGCTGCGTCGTCGGCCAGCGGATAAGTAAACAGCGCTGCGGCCTTCTCGCGCCAGGCGGCGCGCGTCTGTTCTATAACGGCTAACCGCGAAGAGGCTTCTTCGACCTCCTGCAGGTTAATGCCGGGAATCGACTTCGCCCCGTTGACCAGGCCGCGAAACATATCCGTTACCGCGTCATTCTTCTGCTGCAAAGTAATAAAAGTCTCTGATGTACGGGCCGCGCTATCATCATTACGCGCCAGCAGCCCCTGTACTTCGTTAAGCTGTTGCGAGAACGTGTCCCGCAGGCCTCTTAATACCTCTAAGTCATTGAATCGCGCCGTAGTCAGCTTCTGCTGCTCCGAAGCGTTGTAAAGTTTATAGCCGGCGAAAAGTGAAACGCAGACGCCGCACAGGATGACGGTGGCGAAGGCCAGCGTCAGCATTTTTTTCACGCTCATTGTGTTTTTCATAATAAAAATTCATCCTTTCAGCTGCCGTGTTAGCGTGATTTTTTAAAAAAAGACGGACACCACTATTATCGGCATCAACAGGATTAACTTTACCGGTAGGATCGGTTTTAAACGGCAACGTTGCTTATCAAACTATTTTCGATTCAAAAAATAGAGTTATATTACTGTGCTTTTTTTAAATGATCTTATCAGTCCATAATATTTAACGTTGTATAAGCATAAATATGAGACTTGTTAACAACCGGCACGGGATTACTCTCCCTATCCGCTCAGGTGCAGACCACTACGCTGGCGTCGGTGGCCTGTCTGGGCACGTCGCTCTCCGCGCTGTTTATAGGTTCGCTGCTGCGGAGGTGAACAAAAAGCACGCTATGCATATGCCAGGCATATACATGTTCCGCCCGGACATCTATAATAATCTGACCGGGAATATCCCCCGGATCTGTTCAACCTGTGAGGGACAACTATGCGAACCGTATCCGTGTTTAAAAACGGTAATAACCGTGCTATTCGCCTGCCACGTGACCTGGACTTTGACGGCGTCAGTGAACTTGAAATCCTGCGGGATGGCGATACCCTTATCCTGCGTCCCGTACGACCAACGTGGGGATCGTATCTGCAAGAGGAGAAAGCTGATAAGGACTTTATGGCCGATCGCGATGATGTTGTCAGTGATGAGGGGCGTTTTGAACTATGACTAAAACCTTCATGCTGGATACCAATATCTGCTCCTTTATCATGCGTGAGCAACCGGAAACGGTGATTCGCCGTCTTGAACAGGCTGTACTGCGCAACCATCGCATCGTTGTCTCTGCGATTACGTATGCGGAGATGCGTTTCGGTGCAATCGGTAAAAAGGCTTCACCGCGCCATGCAAAGCTGGTTGAGGCATTCTGCAGCCGTCTTGATGCCATTCTGCCGTGGGACCGGGCTGCGGTAGACGCCACCACAGAGGTTAAGACTGCGCTCTTTGCCGCGGGCACGCCGATCGGGCCAAATGACACCGGCATTGCAGGCCATGCCATCTCCGCAGGGGCCGTTCTGGTGACCAACAACGTGCGAGAGTTTGAACGGGTAACGGGTCTGGCACTGGAAGACTGGGCAAAGTAAGCGTAGCGCCAGTACCCCTGGGTACTGGCGCGCTGGCAGGTCCGGACGGCGTCAGAAACGATACAGGCTGAACGCCTTTGGATCGAGAACCGGCTTTTTGCCCAGCAGCAGGTCGGCGGCGATTTCTGCTGAGACCGGGCTTTCGGTCATGCCCCAGCCGGTAGCGGTGTTGATCACCATTCCCGGATACTCCTTCACCTCGGAGATAATCGGGTTTTCATCCGGTGCGATGGACATCGCGCCGCTCCACTGGTCGATCAGTTTCGACGCTTTAAACGCCGGGAACTCGGCGCGCAGTTTTTCCAGCGAGCTGTTCAGCTCAGGCAGGTCCGGTGCGGCGACCATATCGCGGTTTTTCTCGAACGGCGATTCTTCACTGTTCTTCCAGTGCTTTGGCTGCATCAGCGTGTCGACCAGCTGTTTGTTCAGCGCGATATGCACCGGGAAGTCCGGCAGCGCCAGCAGCGGCAGATACTTATAGCCGTACATCAGGGATTCCTGCACCACCGGTGCCACGATCACGCGCGGTGAGGTGGCATAGGTGCCGTCGGCCTGTTCGCGGAAGTAGATGTTACCCGGCAGCGCCACGTTGCCGCCCGGCGCACCCGGCGCGCCGCTGATCAGCTGCTGTGACTGGTAGGCCGGCAGGGTAGGGACGCTTACATTCAGGTTCTGCATAAACAGGCGTGACCATGCGCCGCCTGCCACCACCACCTGCGAGGTACGGATCGCGCCTTTCTCGGTGACCACGTCGGAAATCGCGCCGCCCTGAGTTTCAATGCCGCGCGCCGCACAGTTGGTGTAAATTTTGACGCCGATCTTTTTCGCATGCTCGGCCATCACAAACGCCGCCACTTCGGCGTCCAGGCTACCGGAGTCCTCTTCAAAACCGGCAATCTTCCATTCGGACTTCGCGCCGCGCAGGCGCTGGCTCAGTTCATCGCCCTGGATAATGCGGGTTCTGAACGGAATATCGCTGCCGGCTTCCTGACGTTTACGCTCGATCCAGGTTTTTACATGCTCGAGATCTTCGTCATCCAGCGGGACCTCAACGCGGCCCTGGGTGCGGTAGGTGGTATCCGTGCCGATTCGGGCATTCATCTCGCGCCAGCGCTGTTTGGCAAGGTGGTGCAGCTGGAAAGTTTCATCCGGCATTTTGTAGGTCATTACCTGGCCGTAGAAGCGGCTCGACTGTTCGCCGGCGATGTTGCCTTTCTCCAGCACTACCACCGACAGGCCACGCTCAACCAGGTTGATGGCGGTCATAATGCCGAGGATGCCGCCGCCGATCACCACCACGTCAGACTGTTTCGGCAGCGGTTCGCTCAGGCCGGGCACAAAGCCGGAACGCGGCATGCCCGGGAGCAGGCGACCTTCGCGGGTGAGCATAGGCGTCAGAATAGCGCCGCCGGCCACGGCCAGCGCCGCGCCACCGAGTAAAAATTTTCTTCTTGTCAGTTTCATTGCAGAACGTCTCTCTGGTAGACGACAGGCGGCCGGGTGACATCCTGTGCCGGCCTCTGTCAAATCAATATACCTGGATAGAAACAGGCGTTATCCCTGTGCAGCTAATGGTTTTTTCGGTTCGGAAATGCTATTTCAGTTATCCGTATGCTTAATGGCAATCAATCCCGTAATAACGACGTGGGGATGGTCTGTTGATGCCACAGCAAAGGCTCGCGTTATTAACGAGCAGGCAAAGCGATCCCCGGCAGGGAATTAATTCTCCCGCCATGAAGCGATTGTTTTTTTAATGACAATGACTCTTTCAATGCCATCCGACTTGTTACCTTTTTCCCCGTCTTTTAAGTGACAGGTGTGATAAGGCCTGCCCGGAAGCATGGATTAAAAAGCAACGTTTGTTGGCATTGCCAGTGAGTGACATTAAATAGCCGTACTGTATTTTCTCTGCGAAGCGTGTTTCTCTGTTACGAACCGGGAGCGGGTGGAAAATTCGCCAGAATAGCGTTTTTCTTACTGCCATGCTCCATAATGGTGCCGCACATTAACAAAGTTAGCGATAAAACAAAACGTCTTATGCACAGTAAGCTAACCTATAACCCCCTGAAAAATTCATGGTTTTAACAAAACTATTCATTAAAATGAATAAAAATTGCATATAAATGCATTAATGTGCCCCCTGCTGGCAGGTAATTATTCATGCAAAAAAATTTGAAAAAAAATTAAAATGACAAAATTGGTGGGGGGGAATTTAAGAGGCTGCGGCGTTATTCTGACTGTAGATAAAACCAAGTGGGTGATATTTGTACGGTGGGGGCTATGCATCTGCATGAGAATTGTTGGAATTTAATACCTGTCGGCAAAATATCTGCTGAATGTGCTGGTAATGCCAGTGATGGAGTTGAGCGCACCGGTACGGAAGCCGATCGCTCAACTTCAGCGCCCGCAAATAAGGAATAATCAGGTTCGGCACTGACCACGAACGTGGATACGCGTCAGGTTGGTTAAAGGGTCACTGAGACCCTTTGCGCCACCAGAATATCCCGCGGCGGCCAGAGCGTCACGGTAAAACCGTTAGCATAGTCGCCTGCGGCGTGCGGTCGGTGCTCAGGCTATCAGCAGACCAGCGCCTGACCATCTTTCCGGCTTTCGGAGCCTGCAACATAGAAGCCCTGTGGATCGCGGACGATCGCCTGCGCGCCGCCAAAGTTATGGCCGGAGAGCGGATCTTCTACGCTAATCAGGTGCCCCATCTCACGCAGCGTTGCCAGCACGTTGCGGTCAATGCCGGATTCGACCATCACCTCGCGCCCCTGCACCACGCGCCAGCGCGGGGCATCGATCGCCGCCTGTGGGTTTTGCTTGTGCAGCATCACGCGCAGCGCCAGCTGCAGATGGCCCTGCGCCTGCATGGTGCCGCCCATCACGCCAAACGACATCAGCGGCTGCCCGGCCGCGTCCAACGCAAACCCAGGAATAATGGTGGTGAACGGCCGTTTACCGCCCGCCACCACGTTCGGGTGCTGCGGGTCGAGCGAGAAGCCGTTGCCGCGATTCTGCAGGCTGATGCCGGTGCCGGGCACCACCACCCCGGAACCGAAGCCCATATAGTTGGACTGGATAAACGAGACCATCATGCCGCTGGCGTCGGCGGCGGTGAGATAGACGGTGCCGCTCTGCTGCGGCGAGCCATAGGTAAAATCCCCGGCACGATCGGGATCGATCAGCGCCGCCCGCTGCTGCAGATACTCGTCGCTTAACAGGTGCTCCGCCGGGAACGCCAGACGATCGTCGTCAGCGACGTAGCGTTCCAGATCGAGCAGCGCCAGCTTCATCGCCTCAAAGCAGAGGTGCAGGCACGGTGCGGAATCAGGCTGATAGCGGCCAATATCCCACTGCTCAAGAATGCCGATGGCAATCAGCGTGGCGATGCCCTGACCGTTTGGCGGCAGCTCGTGCACCGAACCACCGGCAAACGGCCGCGACAGCAGCCGCACCCAGTCAGCACGGTGATTGCTAAGATCGGCAAGGCTCAGCGCCGCACCGTGCTGTTGCGCGCTGGCCACGATCTTCTGCGCCAGTTCACCGCGGTAAAACGCCTCACCGCGCGTTTCCGCAATTTTCTGCAGCGTGGCGGCCTGGGCCGGGTTGCGGTACAGCTCACCGGCACGCGGCGGGCGGCCCCCGGGCGCGAAGCACTCGGTAAAGCCCGGCTGCTGTTGCAGTTTGTTGTAGCCGGCCTGCCACAGCCGGGCGATCAGCGGCGACACCGGAAAGCCGTTACGCGCGTAGTCGATGGCCGGTTGCGCCAGCGTGGTCAGCGGCAGGCTGGCGAAACGCTCCGCCAGCGCCACCCACGCCGACACCGCACCTGGTACGGTCACCGCTTCCCAGCCGGTTTGCGGCATCGTTTTCAGCCCGGCAAAACGTGCAAGGTTCCACTCAGCGGGGGCACGCCCGGAGGCATTCAGGCCATGCAGCTGCTTACCGTCCCAGACGATGGCGAAGGCGTCGCTGCCGATGCCGTTACCGGTCGGCTCCAGCACCGTCAGCGCCATGGCGCTGGCGATCGCCGCATCCACCGCGTTGCCGCCCTGTTGCAGCATTCGGATGCCCGCCTGCGCCGCCAGCGGCTGCGAGGTGGCAACGGCGTTACGGCCCATCACCGGCACGCGGTGCGAAGCGTAGCTGACGTGGTAATCAAGATTGCTCATAAACCTCCCTTACTGTGGGTCACTGCGCCCGATAACGGCGACGGCCGATCCAGCCGGTAAAAGATCCGCTGGCCTCACTCATAATGGCTGAGGCCAGGGACGGTGTCATCTTTAACGGCAGGCTTTCCATACTGTTACGGGCGCAACGGCGTCAGGCGCAAGGCCGTAAGCTGATGAACGAAGAGTGACGGTAAGTGCGGTGAGAAAAAAAACCGCCCTGAGAGGGATCTCAGGGCGGGGTAAACAGCGTTGGTCGTTTCAGGTGGGTGACGTTTATGCCCTGATGCGACGATACTCAGGATGGGTGTTCACCCCCCACAGGCCGGCAAAGGCGCTGACGACCGCGCCGATCAGCAGCGCAATGAACGACCACAGCGCCAGTCTGGCACCCGCGCTGGCCGCCTGATCCGCTTTCTCAATTGCTTCTTTTTTGAGTTCGGCGTACTGCACTTTAGCCTCGTTCAGGCGCCCCTGCAGTTCGTCCAGACGTTGTTTAGCCTGAGTGACGGTGGTATCGCGGGTTTTGATAAAGTTATCAACCGCTTTATCCGCCTCTTCAGGGGTCATGCTGGTGTTCTGCGCCAGCGCAGTTTTAACATCGTCCCGGTTGATCGACTGGCTGACGGTATCGATACGGGCTTTAAGCTTCTGGCCCAGTTTATCAAAAATGGCATCGCTGCTGTCCGGGCTGACCGCCAGATCCTTAACGGCCGAAGCAACGTCATTGCCCGCCGCCTGCAGCTGGGACTGCAGATAGTCCGGCTGCAGCTCGCGGATGCCTGACTTCCGTAACGCTTCGGTGATATTGTCATCCGCGTTTTCCGCGGTCAGCCGGGTGTCGAAGCCAAGGCGATCCGACAGGTTTTTCGCCATATCGGCGGTGCCGCCTGCGGTGCCGCCTGCGGCGTTCGCCGCCACGCTGCCGATGCCGCTGACCGCGCTGCCGGTGGCTGAAGCGACAGAGCCTACCGCGGAGCCTGCCATATTCAGCGCCCCGCCGACCGCCATAAAGCCCAGTACCGAGGCGACGATCAGCGAGGTTGCCCAGCTGAGGAATCCGTGAACGGTGCCGTCAGTGCCGGCAAGACGGCCGGCGATAAACCCGCCGCAGGCAAGGCTGATCACCACCGAAATCACCGACCACGCCAGCACGGCTTTATCGGCACCGTTCACCACATCATCGGCTTTAGGTTGCAGCATTGACAGGCCGAGGCTGGTGCCGAGGGTGGTGAACAGCAGGGACAGCGCAATAGCGGTGACCACACCGGCGATCACGCTTCCCCAGGAAATACGCCTGACCACAACTGAATCTCTTTGAATGTCCATAAACTATCCTTAATTTACATGGTTACGTGTTAATTCAATTTAAGCGTAGTTCATAAATAAGAATATTCTGCACCATTCTGTTTTTCATGCCGTTATTTATGGGCTGCAAAAAAAATAGCGGTTGAAGGAGATGCGGGTGTAATTGTTTTTGAGAAGTGGGGAGCATATAAATTTCATATAAATCAATGCTAATTATAATGCACGCATTCACGCCTTATCAGATGTCTGAGGAGGGGAAATAAATAAACAGTGTGCAGTTGACCGATCGAAGAATCAGCACTATGCATGTGTCTGCCTTGTTACATTGTTAAGGATGACCTCGCGTTGCACGGCGAATGAAACGTCCGGCTCAACAAGGTCATGAAGGAATATGAGTGATAATAATTAAAGTCACTTTAGCCGGGCATCGCTAAACAGGATGAAGGACGCTTAAATTTTTGCGGTACCGCCGTCGACGAACAGTTCACTACCGTTGACGTAGCTGCAGTCGTCAGCGGTTTGCCTGAGCGCGCCGCCAGGCCCTGAGCTGCCTGCGGAGGAGCGATGTACTATGCTCTGACAGGCTCCAGCCAACGCGAGGGCGTCCGCCGGGCAGCACGACTCTCAGACAGGGTGGAAATTTTTACAGCTTGTATGGCGTCACACCAGGGTCGGTGCCGATAACAGTATTGTTTAAAATGACTTTTTTTAACCAGTCGGTAGATTTCTTTTTGCCACTGCGTTCATGGGAGAATATTTTGACGGTAAAAGGAGGCGCACAGAACGGCAGTTTGAAGGTCTTAAAGTTGGCCAGTTTTTCCAGCTTTCCCGCAACGAACGACGGGATTGCCATAAGCAGTTCACTTTCGGCGATAATATAGGGTGAACTCAGCATCGAGGGCGTTTTAAGCGTGATTTTTCGTTGCAGCCCCAGTTTTGCGAGGTGCGTATCCAGCAATCCCTGTCTTTCATTCCATGGCGTCACCACCAGATGTACGGCAGAGAGATAATCGTCGAGCGTCATGCTTTGACGATTAACGTTACCGATCACCACAAATTCATCGCTAAAGAGTTCAACCTCGTCCAAATCCTGATGTTTAACGTCGTCCGGCTCGCTAAAACTCAGCGCCAGGTCCACTTCTCCTGCCAGTAACTGATTCAGGGCCGGGTTGTGAGGTAAATGAAACAGTTCAAAATTAATGCCGGGCGCAGTGTTTTCAATCGCACGCATCAGCCGCGGAAAAATACAGAAGGCGGTGTAGTCCGTTACCGCAACACGAAACGTTTCACTGCTGTTCAGGGGATCGAACGGCTGCACCGGGCTGAGATGCTGATTAAGGGCAGACAGTGACCTGGCGATGTGAGGAGCAAGCTGTTGAGCGTAAACGCTGGGGCACATTCGGTGCCCCTCACGATAGAACAGAGGGTCCTTCAGAAAGTCACGCAGGCGCGCTAAGGCATGGCTGAGTGCTGAAGTGCTCATTGAGAGTTCAACCGCCGCAAGCCGGACCGATCGGTGCCGGAACACCGCATCAAAAACAGGCAAGAGGTTAAGATCGATACGCCTCAGCACATGATGCATAGAATTCATCCTTTATTGATATTAATGCACTTAATTCATTGAAAGATACCCATTATCCTTTCAGCCTTCAAATGGTGATGATAAGAGACAGTGTATGGACGTGATGATCAGGCAGGCCAGCGAGGCAGATACGGATGCCATCTATAACATGATCAATGGCTTATCCGTCTACAGAGAGGCACCGCTGGAAGCGATACCCGCCATTGAAGAAATCAGGACGTTTTTATTCTCTCCGGGATCGCCTGCTGAAGCCTATATCTGTGAAATAGACGGGACTGTCAATGGATACGCGATAATCTCAATGAGTCAGGCCAGCTGGTCAGGCCGCCATCGCCTGAGCGTGGAAGAGCTCTACTTTACGCCCGACTACCGAGGGCGGGGCGCTGGCAAAACGATGCTGCAGTTTATTGCCCAACTGGCGGTAAGCCGGCAGTGCAGCCGCATTGAATGGAACGTACTGGAGTGGGATAAACCGGCCAACGAGTTTTATCAGAGTATTGATGCGCTGCCCCTTAACGAGTGGGTTCGCTACCGGCTTGACGGCCCCGCGCTGGAAAGATTCGCCAGCTGCACCACGCTCTGACGGGGTCAGCAAGAAAAAGGACCGGCCGGTGAGCCGGTCCTGCAGAGTATCAGGCCTGGGTAATTTACCCAAAAATCATGCCTTACTCAGGTGCAATCAGATAGCGTGCCACGGGCATCTGTTCTGCCTGATGAAATGCGGTTACCCGGTTCTGTATCCGTTGATCGTTCATCGTGTAACGTTCAAGCTGGCGCAGATGCTCCATCCACGAGCCCACCTCAAATGTTTCAACGAAAATGCCGGGTTGCAGAATATCCTCGTACACCGCCCAGTTGATGGCGCCGCCGCGACGTCGTACACGCCTTAAGTCCTGCATACAGACCATAAATGCCGGCGCATCCTGCTGTTGCAGCAGGTACTCGTAGCTTACCCGCACCGGCCCGCGATCGTGATGCACATCCAGTACCGGAACCGGCTCGTTGCTATCACTGAGGTCCAGATTGAGGTCAGGATCTTTATCCAGACGCCAGCGCAATACGGTAAAGCAGCCCAGCACCATCCCCAGCGTTGCCACACACAGCGATAGTGG
Source organism: Erwinia sp. B116 (assembly GCF_002865965.1). NCBI lineage: Bacteria > Pseudomonadati > Pseudomonadota > Gammaproteobacteria > Enterobacterales > Erwiniaceae > Erwinia > Erwinia sp. B116. The sequence goes on along the minus strand of NZ_JRZZ01000001.1, from coordinate 71,083 downwards.
AATGCCGTAACTGGACGCGAGCTGCCCCCAGATGGCGCTACCCACGGTCATTGAGCCAAAGAACACGGTGAGGTAAACCGCCAGCGCCCGCGCCTTGACCCACTTTGCGGCGCTACGCTGTGCGCCCAGATTCAGGGTTGAGAGCACGGCAATCCATGCGAAGCCGGTGAAGAACTCAAACACGTTGAGCAGCCAGACATTGCGTATAAACGCCAGCGCCAGCAGGGTCGCGGCAAACATCAGGCTGGCCAGCACCATCAGCTGGTCGGCGTTAAAGCGTTTGCGCAGCCGGGGCAGGAGCACCGCGCCACAAATCGCCCCGACGCCGATAAAGGCCAGCAGAATGCCGTAGCCGCCTGGCCCCATCCCCAGTTCGCGGCGTGCAACCAGCGGTAGAAGCGCCCAGCCGGCGCTGCCGAACACGAAGAATGCCACGGTACGAACCAGTACGTTGCGCAGCACCGGTGCGGCGTGTACGTAGCGCAGACCGGCGCGCACGGCGGGAAAAAAGTGCTCCGGCGGCAGGCGCTGAATACCGGGCGACTCTTTCCAGCGGTACAGCACCCAGGCGACGCCAACGACAGAGAGGGCGTTAAGCAGAAACACCATCCACGGCCCGGCGAACGACAGGATCAGCCCGCCGAGTGCCGGACCGATGGCGCGGCTGATATTGATACCCAGCGAGTTAAGCGCAATCGCGGGTCCTAACTCCTCCTTTTTCACCAGGTCCGAGACAATAGCCTGAAATGGCGGTGAACTCATTGCCGCACCGGCGCTCATCAGGAAGGCCGCAATCAGCAGCACCAGCGGCGTGACGTGCCCGGTAAAGGACAACAGGGTCAGCCCGGCGGCGGCGATGAACACCCACAGCTGTGAAAACAGCAGATACTTACGCCGGTCGATAATATCGGCCAGCACGCCGGAGGGCAGGGCAAACAGGAACATCGGCAGGCTGCTGGCTGCCTGCACCAGCGCCACGCTGAGGGGATCGGCGCTGAGCGTCAGCATGGTCCAGTTGATCCCCACGTCGTTCATCCACGAGCCAATATTGGACACCACCGTGGCAATCCACAGCATGCGAAACACCGGCTGACGCAAAGGATCCAGAGATGATGCCGCCGCCGGGGACGGCAGGGCCTCATTCTGCGTAATGTTGTTGATATCGTTAGCTTGCGCCATAACTACTTTCCTGGGTTTACCAAAGCGGATGCGCCACCGGCCCGTCGAGGACCGGCAGGCAGGCCGACTGGGTCTGTTCGCCGGGCAGGCGCAGACAGAACAGCCCGGCATTACTGCGGGGCTGCTGAGAGAACAGACGCGTTTTAACGTCAGAATGCAAAACAGCTGCAGCCGAGCGCGCCCCAGAAGGCGTTATCTTCGGATACCGGCAGGTTGGCGCCGCGAGCCACGTCATGTGAGTGGCTGTGCACGCCGCACGGACCGCTGCACTGGTGAGGCATCTGCTGCAGACCAACGCGGGTGTTCGCAGAAGGGGGGGCGCTGCGGTAGTGGCCCGGCACCTTCACCACCGGCGACCATTCTGGCAGCACAGGAATTGACGGCGGCGCTTCAGAGGTGAAAGAACCTGCAGCGTAGACGATGTTCCCGTCCACCAGGGTCAGCACCGATTCAATACCCTTAATTTCTTCTTCCGGCACGCTGAAGTAATCCTTGCTCAGGACCACGACGTCCGCCAGCTGACCGGCTTTAATCTGTCCTTTCTTACCCTGTTCGCTGGAGAACCAGGCGCTGCCTTGTGTCCACAGCATCAGCGCCGTATCGCGATCCAGACGGGCGTTGACGTCATACATCTGCATCCCGCCCACCGTGCGGCCGGACACCAGCCAGTAGAGCGCGGTCCACGGGTTGTAGCTGGCCACGCGGGTGGCGTCAGTACCCAGCCCGACCGGCACGCCGGTCTCCAGCATGCGGGCCACCGGCGGCGTGTGGCGGGTTGCTTCGATGCCGTAGCGCTCGGCGAAGTATTCGCCCTGGAAGGCCATACGGTGCTGGACCGCGATACCGCCGCCTAACTCCTTGATGCGATCGATATTGCGCTGGGTAACGGTTTCAGCGTGATCGAAGAACCAGTGCAGGCCGTTAAACGGAATGTCGCGGTTAACCTTTTCAAACACGTCGAGCATACGGCTGATTGATTCGTCGTAGGTGGCGTGCAGGCGGAACGGCCAACGGTGTTCAACCAGGTGGCGGACTACGCGCTCAAGTTCATCTTCCATGCCTGGCGCCAGATCGGGACGCGGTTCCAGGAAGTCTTCGAAATCGGCCGCCGAGAAGACCAGCATTTCCCCCGCGCCGTTGTGGCGGAAGTAGTCGGTGCCCTGGCCCGGAGTGAGCAGATCGGTCCATTTTTCAAAATCTTCCAGCTCGTGCCCCGGACGCTGGGTGAACAGGTTGTAGGCGATACGGATCGTCAACTGCTTCTTCTCATGCAGCTCGGCAATCACCTGATAATCTTCCGGGTAGTTCTGGAAGCCGCCGCCGGCATCAATGGCGCTGGTGATGCCCAGACGGTTTAACTCGCGCATGAACTGGCGGGTAGAGTTCACCTGCTGCTCCAGCGGCAGTTTCGGTCCTTTCGCCAGCGTGGCGTAGAGGATCATGGCGTTGGGACGGGCGATCAGCATGCCGGTCGGGTTGCCGTTGCCGTCGCGCTGGATCTCACCGCCCGGCGGGTTAGGCGTATCTTTGGTATAGCCCACCACTTTCAGTGCGGCACGGTTAAGCAGCGCGCGGTCATACAGGTGCAGTACGAACACCGGCGTGTCCGGCGCCGCTTCGTTGATCTCATCCAGCGTGGGCATACGCCGCTCGGCAAACTGGAATTCGTTCCAGCCGCCCACCACGCGCACCCACTGTGGCGAAGGGGTGCGCAGCGCCTGATTTTTCAGCATGCGTAGCGCATCCGCGACGGAGGGAACGCCTTCCCAGCGCAGCTCCAGGTTGTAGTTCAGACCGCCACGGATTAAGTGCAGGTGTGAGTCATTCAGGCCCGGTACGGCGGTATGGCCCTTAAGATCGAGGACTTTGGTTCCCTCACAATGGTACTGCATAACTTCCGCCAGGCTGCCCACGGCCTGAAATTTACCGTCGCGAATGGCCACGGCATCGGCCACCGGATTTTCGCGATCGACAGTGTGAAATCGTCCATTAGTGAGTATGACGTCGGCTTTACCAAGGGTAACCATATGATCTCCAGAATTGAATGGTCTGATGCGCTCATTACGACCGCAGCCAGTGAAATGCTCTGCTGTAAAAGCAGGATAGTGGGATGACGGGATTATGATCAGGAGGTCGGTAGCAGGTCTAGTTATACAAAAGGATAGGTATACCTTCGTATAGTTATACCTATAGATAATAGTTTGAAAAATAAAAGGCTCCTACACTGCGCAGCAACAGTGACCCACCCCTACGGATAGCAGCGAGCAGGAATGCGCTACCCGCTAACGGCGGCTGCTGCAAATTGATGCCATTAATTTTTTTTACTGAACTTAGCCCCTCTAACCTCAATGGGAAATGACATGACCAATCGCAAGCTTGAAGTACTCACGCCGCAGAACTGCCAGATTATCTTTATCGATCAGCAGCCACAGATGGCGTTTGGTGTGCAGTCAATCGATCGCCAGGTGCTGAAAAATAACGTCGTGGCGCTGGCTAAAGCGGCCAAAGTCTTCAATATTCCGACCGTACTGACTACCGTTGAGACCGAAAGTTTTTCCGGTAATACCTTCCCGGAGCTGCTGGACGTGTTCCCGGGCCAGGACATCCTTGAGCGTACCTCAATGAACTCATGGGATGACCAGAAAGTCCGCGACGCACTGGCGGCGAACGGCAAGAAGAAAATTGTTGTTTCTGGCCTGTGGACTGAAGTGTGCAACAACACGTTCGCACTGTGCGCGATGCTGGAAGGTGATTACGAAATTTACATGGTGGCTGATGCCTCTGGCGGCACTACCAAAGAAGCGCACGACTATGCGATGCAGCGCATGATTCAGGCTGGCGTTATTCCTGTCACCTGGCAGCAGGTTATGCTGGAGTGGCAGCGTGACTGGGCCCACAAAGAGACGTACAACGCGGTGATGGACATTGCGAAAGAGCACTCAGGTGCTTACGGTATCGGCGTTGATTACGCCTACACCATGGTACACAAGGCGCCTTCACGTCAGAAGAGCGAACACCGTACCCTGGCTCCGGTTCCGGCACCGGTGCGTTAAACCGTTCAGCGGGCTGGCTCTTTGCGGAGCCGGCCCGCTTTTTCAGATAAAGGAGGGCCTGTGAGTCCTTTATTACTCTCTCTGGCGGCCGGCACGCTGATCGGCATCATCTATGCGCTGCTCAGGGTTCAGTCTCCGGCTCCGCCAGCGGTGGCACTGATCGGACTGCTGGGAATGGTTATCGGCAGCACCCTGGGAGGGAAACTGCTTCACACTTCCTCATCAGCCAGGGTTACCATCAGTGAACAACACCCGGTCACCGCTGACCACCGGCCGCAGTCGTTATCATTACTGGCTAAGCAGGCGGGATAAACATGTTGAAAACCTATTCTGTTTCACTGATCGTTGGCGTACTGGCGGGCCTGATCTATGCCATCATTGACGTAAATTCTCCGGCCCCGCCAATCGTTGCGCTGGTAGGGCTGCTGGGCATGCAGACTGGCGAGCACATTATCCCGCTAGCCAGGCGACTGATTCAGCGTCAGCCGGTCAATCTGCACTGGTTTCGCCATCAGTATCACCATAAAATCGGGGATAATCCCTCGTCCTCAGAGGACAAATCCTCCCAGGGAAGCGCCCGATCCGGGCCTGAGTATTAACTAAGGAAAACTGCATGCAGCTGTCGCAGCGCATTATCGTCGTCGATGATGAACGTTCTGTCCGCAGTGGTCTGACCAACCTGCTTCAGTCAGAAGGTTTTCTGACAGAGGCGTTTGATTCGGCAGAATCTCTTCTTTCTGATGAAGCAGCGATGGCGAATGCCGCGCTTTTTATCATTGATGTGCAGCTGAAAGGCATGAATGGTTTTGAGCTTTTCATCAATCTCACCCGGCGGCTGAAAAATCCGCCGGGTATTATCATTTCCGGCAATGGAGATGAAAGCATGCACAGGTACGCTATCGCGCTAGGCGCGATAGCGTTTTTACCTAAGCCGATTGAGATTGACACCCTGTTTGAACACATCCTCCAGGCGTTTTCCTGTCAGGCTGCGCGTCAGTGAGCCACTCTACGCGGCCGTCTGTCGAAACAGAACATGATGAAATCCTGTTATCAGAGGACACTACCTTTAGCCGGCTGGTGCAGGATGACACGATTGACTGGTTTCTGTGTCGCCATGCCATTAGCGGTGAATCCTTTATTCTTGCCACCGCAGGCAATGATGAACTGCTCTCCCAGATCACCCAGCGGCTGAAAAACGAATATGCGCTTCGCGGCAGGTTATCGGAGAGCTGGGCGCTAAAACCGCGGCAACACACCCATTATCAAGGGCGATATGCGCTGATCTACCCGCCGTTTAACTATCGCACGCTGGCAGATATTTTGTGCATGCCCCCCGGAGATATCACTGATTTTCTCACACGTGCCGCAACGCTTTGCGGCACGCTGAGCATGATGCATCAGCAGGGGCTGGTACACGGTGATATCAAGCCTGCCAACTTTTTTTATACGGACGATCGCACGGTGCTGCTGGGCGGCTTCGGGCTGTCATCTGTTAATGACGATTTACTGCAGAAGCCACCGTTGCAGGTCGCCGGCGGTACGCTGGCCTATATGTCTCCGGAGCATACCTCTCGCTCAGCGCATCCGGTCAGCCGCGTTAGCGATCTCTACAGTCTGGGTATTGTGCTGTACGAGTTACTGACCGGCAGGTTGCCCTACGGCAATATTGACGGCGGACACGCAGAGTGGGTGCATCACCATATTGCCTCTGAGGCGCTGCCGCCGCATACGTTGCGCAAAGAGATTCCGGTGGTTCTCTCGGCCATTATCCTGAAACTGCTGGCCAAATCTCCGGAAAACCGCTATCAGACGGCCGAGGCGGTGCTGGCCGATCTGCGGCAATGCGCGTCCACGTTGATGCCGGACGGGCTGATTGAGCCTTTTACGCCGGGGCTGCAGGATCCCCCCAACAGCCATTTTTCACTGGATACGCTCTGTACGGACCATCCACAGGCAACGGAGATACTGGCGGCTTTTGATGAGGTAAGCCGCAGCGGCAAGCACAGTCTGGTGGTGATCGGTGGCGCTCAGGGATCGGGCAAGTCATCACTTATCGCATCGTCACTCAGACGACTGCGTAATAAAAAAGCGCTGCTCACCGTAGTGAAGGCGGATAAGCATTCGCCGGTGATGCCGTATACGGTGTTTACCGCCGCCTTCAAAGTGCTGGCACTCCACGTGCTCGGCCTTCCCCATGCAGAAATGACGCAGTGGAAGGCGCACATAACCCGCCTGCTGGGCGAACACGCCGGGCTGGCGGTGAATCTGGTCCCGGAGTTGGGCATCCTGCTGAATAAAAAAGTGGCTGTGCTGACTCATGTGCACACGCTTGATGCAAAAAAACGGCTGATGCTGGTTGCCAGTAACCTGGTCAGGGCGTTCACCGCGCCCGGGCGGCCTCTGGTTATTTTTATCGATGATATGCACTGGACCGATCAGGCCACGCTTCACCTGCTGCAGAATCTGCTCAGCTCCAGTGAAGACATCCCGCTGCTGCTGGTCATGGCACATCGCGATAGTGTCTCATTACCTTGCCCTACCATCATCGGCAATCTGCAGCGTCTTCGCGCCTGTGCCATGCGCATTACCGATATCACGCCGGCCCCGCTTTCTGAGACGCATATTGCCGGCTGGCTGGCCGGGATATTTCACACCACCCCTTCGGCCACCCTGGAACTTGCGCAGGTTATTCATGAGAAAACCGCCGGCAATCCGCTTGCAACCCATGAATTTTTCCGTCAGGCCCTGCGTGATGAACTGATTAGCCACACCGCGCCGCGCCGCTGGGCCTGCGATCTGCAGGCGCTTAAAAACAGCCATTTTACGGCCAACGTTGCCGCCAGTGTTTTACTGCATCTCTCATTAATACCGGTGCCGACGCGTCAGCTACTGGGCAAGCTGGCGTTAGCGGGAAACGCGGGCCAGCTCGAGGTGATTAGCACCATTACCACCCTGCCCGTGGCTGACATTGAGCGGATGCTGTTACCCGCCGTGAAGGCAAGACTGATCGCGTTAAGCGATCAGGGTTACGCTTTTATGCATGAGAGCATGCATGAGGCGGCACTCGACCTGTTAACAGATAAAGAGAAAGATGCTTTTCATTACGCCGCCGCGCTTATTTACAGGCGTAAATTCAGCCTCGATGTGACCAATGTGCTGCTTTTCAGCGCCGCGCATCATCTGGTTGCCATTAAAGATCGTTCATTGCTGGCTCAGGATATTGAGGGATGCTGCCAGCTGATACTGAAAGCGACCCGGCGTGCAAAAACCACCGGTGACTACGTTTCAGCGCTGAGCTACCTGAAAATGGCCCGTTCTCTTCTCCACGACGTGGGAAAGAGCGATACCGGGGAGTTCCTTCTTGAAGAGGCCGAGTGCGAATTTCTTAACGGCAATCTTGCTGCCGCACTGACGTTAAGTACCCGGCTTCACTTTTCATCCGGCGAGATGACAACCAAAGCGGAGGCTGCCTGTCTGATCGCTGAAATCCACATGCGGCAGTCGGACAGTGAACGTGCGCTGGAAACCGCGCTAGAGTGGCTTGCGGTGTTTGGTGTGCAACTGAACCGTCATCCTGGCCCGGAAGAGTGCGATGCAGCAAGGCTGGTTTTGAAGGAGGATGTGGGTAAAAATCCGTATACCCGGTTCCGTTCACTTCCGCTGGTGGAATGTAAAAATACCGTAGCCATCATGAATCTGATGGCCAGCGCCAGCACGTTCGCCGCCTTTACCAATCCACGACTGCAATTCATGCTGCTGTGCAGGCTGCTGCACCTGACCATGGCCCGTGGACTGAGTGGCGCATCCACGCTCGCGCTCTCATGGTACGGGGTGGTCTGTGGCGATCGGTATGATGAGTACAGCCGTGGTTTTGCCAGCACCCTGCTGGCGCGTGAACTGGTTTACAAGCATGACTTTGTGAGCTTTAAAGCGCGTACGCTGCTACCGCTTGACCAGGTCAGCGTGTGGACAATGCCGCTAACCTACGCGATTGAGCGGGCCAGGGCTGCCTTTGACGTTGGGGTTGAAACCGGCGACCGGACCTCTGCCTGCCTGGCGCTGCGGCATATCATTATGAATATGCTGGCCCGGGGAGACCATCTCGACGGGGTACACACGTCAGTCTCGCGGGCATTGCTGTTTGTGCAAAAGGCGCAGTATCGCGACGTTGAAGTTATTCTCGGCATGCAGCTGGACTTCGTCCTGTTCCTGCGTAAGCCACGGGGCCATACGTTCAGCGGCGATAATTTCCTGACGCCGGTGCTGGAGGTGGTGAAACCCGAAAACGCCGTTGAGCCGATACTCCTGATGCGGTTCTGGTCGCGACTGTACAAAGCGATGGCCCACTTCTTTGCACATGAATATGAAGTGGCAGAGCAGTTGTTTAAAGACGCGTTACCCTTTGTCGAACACATCCCCGGGCATGTACATATGCTCGATTATCACCTCTACAGCGCGTTGTCCCTGACCATTCCCTTAGAAACCGGGGCCATGACCGAGGATTTGCGGCAGCGGCTCGGGCACCATTTCGACAGGATTGTGACCTGGTCAAATGAGAACACGAAAACGTTTTCAGATAAGGAAGCCCTGCTTCGCGCGGAGCTGCTGCGTCTTGAAGGGGAAACGACCGGGGCATCAGAGCAGTTTGAAAAAGCCATTGCGTTGTCACGTGAAGGGCAGTTTCATCATATCAACGGACTGGCCTGCGAGCTGGCCGCAGGTCTGGCCTACGCCAGGGGCATGTCGTTCGCCGGTGATGCTTACATCAGGGGGGCAATAGCCGCATGGGACCGTTGGGGGGCAGGGGCCAAAGTTAAGCAGCTGGAAACACGGTATCCGGCACTCGCCTGCCACGCCTCTCAGACTGCGCTCAGCACCCTGTCCTTTGAACCCAGCGCCGCGATCGGCGACCTGCAGAGCATGGTAACCGTGATGCGCGCCCTGACCGAAGAGATCAACCTGGATCGGCTGATACACATCCTGATGATCATGCTGGTGGAACGCGCCGGTGCCCAGCACTGCATGTTAATCAGGCTGACCGACGATAATATTCCTGAAATCCAGGCAAGAGCCACCACCACCGTTGACGGCATAAAGGTCAGAATTGTCCGCGAATTACCGGTCGCGACCGATCTGCCGTTGTCGGTCCTCTCTGCGGTGATCCGCACCGGGCAGGAGATCCGCACCGGCAAACCTGAGGTGTTCAGCCCGTTCAGTCAGGATAATTATCTGGTCGCCTCGGGGGCAGCGGTGATGTGCGTGCCGATGTACCGGCAGGCTCAGATGGTTGGGGTACTTTACCTGGAAAATCGGCTGATGCCCGATATGTTTACCGCCGAACACTCGCGGATTGTTTCCATGCTGGGCGCACAGGCGGCGGTCTCACTGGAGACGGCCCGACTGTATGCCGAACTGGTCGAGGAGAACAATCAGCGCCGTAAAATCGAAAAGAAACTGCTGTCCAGCCAGACGTCGCTGATGCTGGGGGAAAAAATCAGTCATACCGGCTCCTGGCACTGGCATGTGGAACCCGACGTGCAATACATCTCTGATGAATATAAACGGATTATGGGCCTTCCGGATGAACAGACCACCACCTCGATGGCTGAATTCCAGCGTCGTGTTCACCCGGATGATATTCTTTGCCTGCGGGAGTTAATTGAAACCAGCGTGATGAAGGGGACCGTCATGCAGGCTGAGTTCCGTATTATCCGCGATAATGGCGAATGTCGTTATATTAAGGGCATTGGTGAGCCAAATGATAACTGGCCAGAGGTGGCTGAATACTTTGGCACGCTGACGGATATCACGGCACAGCGTGAATCAGAGAACGCTGTCAGGATCGCTCAGGTGGAGCTGGCTCGCGTGGCGCGTGCATCGACCGTTGGCCAGCTTACCTCTTCAATCGCCCATGAAATTAACCAGCCGCTGATGTCTATCGTGGCTAATGCCGGTGCCAGCCAGCGCTGGCTGAAACGCGATCCCGCTAATCTGGAGAATGCCTGCAACAGCCTTGATGAGATCATCAGTGAAGGCCGACGCGCCGGCAATATCATCCGCGGGCTTGAGGCGCTTACCCGTAAACAGGTCGTTGAGTTTGCTTCGGCAAGAATGCACCTGATCACGCGGGATATATTAAGCCTGTCCCGTCTGGAGCTGGAACGCAAACTCATCTCGCTGGAGCTGGATCTGTCGGCGGGAAATGACGCTATTTTTTGTGAAAACGTCCAGATACAGCAGGTTTTGCTTAACCTGGTCATTAATGCCATTGAAGCGATGGCGGAAAACGCCGGCGTACGACATTTACGTATCGCTTCATCGCATCCGGTCCGGGATGTGATTCGTATCGACGTGGCTGATAACGGTAGCGGGCTGCCCGGAGAGATGCCGGAAAAGATTTTCGAGTCGTTTTACACCACCAAAGCGGAAGGTATGGGCATGGGGCTGACCATCAGCAAAGAGATCATCAAACGTCATGGTGGCGTTCTGCACGCCGAGAACCGCCCTGAGGGAGGAAGTTTGTTCTGGTTCACCCTCCCGGTTGAGGGAAAAATGGAGTGAGAGGAGCTCCCGCACGGGGTGGCGGGAGCATTCACTGACGGTGGAAGGGGGCTCAGTAAATTCCACTACCGGCGGCCGCATCATCATCAGGCAGCCCTAGCTTTTCCGCTATTCTGACCAGCTCGGGCGCTGAGCGGACACCCATTTTTTCCATTACCCGGCGCTTATGCACTTTCGCGGTGATTTCACTGATCCCCATTTCGGCGGCTATCTGCTTATTGAGCAATCCCCGGATAACCAGCAGCATAAGTTCCTTCTCGCGCGGCGTAAGTGAACCGTAGCGCGTTTTCACCCGACGTTTTTCCTCAGAAAGGGCGACGCTTTTTTCAGAAAGTTTTAGCGCATCCGCGACGACATTCAGTAAATCATCGGGCATCACGGGTTTGGTTAAGAATTCAAATGCCCCCGCCTTCATCGCCCTGACCGTGATCGGGATGGTGCCAAAGCCGGTCAGAAAAATGGTGGGTATGGAGTAACCGCGTTCGGTCAGGTGATGGCTGACGTCAAAACCGTCTGACCCCGGCATGTTGAGGTCTACGATCAGGCAGCAGGGTGTACTGTAATCCGTCTGGCTAAGGAATTCGGCTGGCGAGGTGAAGCTTGAAACGGCATAACCTGCGGAACTGAGGAGGTTATCCAGTGAGTTGATGACAGACTGATCGTCGTCAACGATATAAATTTTTTTATCCATAGAGACGCTTTCTGACTCTCAACGCTTTCTTCATGAACGTCAATATAACCCGATGCGATGAGCTTTAAAATATAAACTTCACCGGTCTGTTCGTTATCACGCCTCGGCGAGCTGCATCAGGCACAGGAAAATATGCAATGATCTCTTTGTATACTATCCCTTTGTATAACATACACGTCGATTAAACTGAGCCATAATGGCCGTATAAGAGAAACCTGTCAGCCTCACCCGAACCTGTTGATGCGCACGCCTGCTGACCAGCGTAGTCCTGTTGAGATTGAAATGAAAACGCATTTAGCCGGAAGAGAAGATGAAATCAGCACGAAATAAAATCACTGATGCTGTGATTGAGGGTATTCTTCCCTGGATTGATAAAAATCTTTCTGATGAGTCGATAAGAGTCAGAACGGTAACAGAACGCAGCGGTTACGGCCACTGGCACTTTCAGCGGTTGTTTCGTCAGGGAACCGGTATTAATCTTGCTGCTTATATCCGGCTCAGACGTATTGCAAGAGCTGCACATCTGATTGCTTTTACGAATAAAGGGATGCTTGAAATCGCCGTTGAGAATGGCTTCTCATGTCAGCAAAATTTCACCCGCACCTTCAAGTCCTATTTTTCCATCACGCCGACTCAGTTTCGCAGGAAATATGCAAATCGCGCAGAAGCATTCAGGATATTAACCGAAGAACTTTACAATCATCACGAGCTCGCCTCCTCTGTAAAACTGAGCTCGGCCGTAAACTTGACGTTTACGCCGCGACAGCAGTAAAAGGGCGTTAATGCCGTCATCTGAAGATGAGCAGCCAGGGGACATCTTCTTCAGCGTCATCAGCAAAACAGGCGCTGATTTGGCTGCCTTTTAAGACAATTGATGACTCAATGGCTTGTTATCTTAGCATGAGCCATTTTTCTTTCCCTGAAGAGTCCTTAATTTATGCATGATATCGTCATTGTTGAGCCGGCATTTTTCACCCAGTTTCACTGTGTGGGCAGCGCCTGTCCCGATCATTGCTGTAAAGGCTGGGATATCGAGCTTGATAAGCCGACGGTGAACCGCTACCTGCAGAGTGATGAGATTGAAATACGTCATATAGCGCAGGAAAATGTCATCACGACGGAAATAAATGAGGGCAGCTGGGGGAAGATTAAATTACAAAGCAACGGAAACTGCTCTTTCCTCGATGAAGACCGCCTGTGTAAAGTCCATAAGTCTCTGGGCGAAAAAGCGCTGAGCGGCACCTGCGCGATCTATCCGCGGCTGTATGGCAGCTTTAAATATGAGATCCGCAGTAACCTGACCCTGTCCTGTCCGGAAGCCGCCAGGCTGCTGTTAACCACACCGGGGGCGATGCTCTTCGGCGAAAGGGTCAGGCAAAGCCCCGAGCCGCTGGATGCACCGGATATCAGCCAGGAGGACCGGCTGATCGGTCTGATGTGTACGCATATTATGGTCGGTTGCGGGTCAGACATCGAAGAGGGGTTTTACGGCATCACCATGCTGCTGCTTTATCGCGATAAGCTAGCCGGGGACGCTGACCTGCAGGAAAAAATGCTGCGTTTTTTCGAGGATATCCAGACGGCGCTGCAAAACGGCACGGTAAAAAAAGAAATGGCCGAGCTGCACCCCGATCATCAGCTGCAGTCCGCGCTGCTGTTACGTTTGCAAAGCTATCTGAGCACCAAAAATGAAGGGCGCGGCGGACAACGTTTACAGCGCTATTATCAGAACCTGACTGATTTAACCCAGGGTGTTACGCAATCCACCGAGGTGACGACGCCAGCACGGCAGCTGAATACTATCTGGCGGGAGAAGGCGCTGCCGTGGCTACAGGCTCGCCCCCATCTGCTCAGTAATTATATTCAGTATCGACTCTATGAGGATCGCTTCCCGTCGAAAAAGGGCAGGGAACCCTTAACCCATCTTCTGCTGCTGATGTCGGAATGGCTCCTGTTAAAATGGCTGATTGCCGCTTCCGTTGAACTTAACCCCGAATTCAGCGAAGAGGAGGTGATTAATATCGTTTACAGCTATCACAGCATCACTAAGCATGACAAATACGCTGATGATAAACTGCTGGCAGAGATCGAACAGATCGACTTCACCGATAAATTTTCACTGATCTATCTGCTGACTGGCGGATAAGCAAAAGCCGGCCAGGTTTTCTGGTTCAGCAGCGCCGACGAAGCGGGTCTGTACGGTGATACGGCCCGTCAGATCGACTCCTCCAGAAACTGAATAAAGGCTCTGACCTTTGAATTCAGCGCCGACCGCTCGTTAACGCAGGCATAAATATCCATCGGTAACGACGCCATATCAATCCCGTCGGTTGGGTCCGATTGCAGCAACGGGACCAGCAGACCCTGCTCAATCAGCGGCCGGGCAACAAAGCTCGCCAGTCGCGCAACGCCGCCGCCGTTCACGGCTATTCTGGCGATGATATCAATATCATCGCTGATAAATGCCGGGTTGAGCCTGGCGCTGACCGGCTGGCCGTTGACCATAAAGGTCCAGGGCAGAAAACGGCCGTCGGTCGGATAGCGGAATACCAGGCAGGCGTGGCGGCTCAGCTCATCGGGATGCTGTGGGATGCCCGCGTGCGCCAGATACGCCGGGGCCGCGCAGAAGATAAAGGGTAATGAGACAATTTTTCGCGCAATCAGCTGGTCGCTGAGCTGTGCCTCAATACGAATGCTGACGTCGACGCCCTCCAGCCGGTGGTCGACGTTGCGATCGGTGCTAATCAGTTCGGTAACAATACCTGGGTAAGCCGTTTTAAAGGCCGGCATCAGCGGCGCGAGAACGTGACGGCCGAACGCGGCCGTGGTGGCGATGCACAGCGGGCCCTGCGGTTTGCTTTCCAGCGCAGCAGCCTCAGAGGCGAGATCGATATCATGGGGAATGTGGCGGACTTTCTCGAAATAACGCTGACCACTTTCGGTTAAGGTCATGCTGCGGGTGGTGCGTGACAGCAGGCGTACGCCCAGATGTGCCTCAAGACGGGAGAGGCTCTGGCTGACCGCCGCCGGGCTCATCCCCTTGGCACGCGCCGCCGCGGCGATGCTGCCGTTCTCCACTACGCGAATAAAGGTGCCAATCAGCCCTAACAGATCCATCGCCGCCTCAACGTCATATTCGATAGTTTTGCTTAATAATGATTAAAGCTTCGCCCGGCTACCGCCGCCCTGAACGGCCTGATAATTTAGCGGCTGTTTTATTCACCGCCGTTTATTATTAATCGTTAACAGGATGACACCATGACCGACGCCGTCGCAAAAAATCCCGCCCGCATCCGCCTGCCAAAGCACGCCTCACCCTATATCTTTGCGCTGTATATGGCAACGATCATGGCGTTTCTGATGAGCCTGGTGATCACCTGGGCTGAGTTCGGCCTGGGCACGGATTACATGACAAATGTGATGAATGCCTATCAGATTGCCATGCCTGCGGCCTTTGTTTGCATCCTGGTGGTGCGCCCGGTGGTGATCCGGCTGGTGGGGCTGACCGTGCACGGCCATTAAGCCCCGTAGCCCATCACCTGCAGCAGATGCTGCGCCTGCTGCACCGCGTCCTGGCGATGGGCCACCCCCAGCTTCTGATACAGGTTACGGATATGCGTCTTGATGGTGGTCGAGGCCACGTCCAGTTCCCCGGCGATCTGGTCGTTGCTGTAGCCGGAGTAGATCAGCCCCAGCACCTGCCATTCGCGCTGGGTGAGCGGGCTGGTGCGGATCAGCTCCGGCACCTGCGGGTGGGTTAACAGCTTATTGACGAACCCTTCGTCGAAGTGCGCGAACTTATGGCGATGATGCTGGTTAATTTCGCGCAGGATCTGCTGCGCCCGCCGCTGCTCAAGGTCGGGCAGCAGGTTAAGCTGGAGCAGCTGACGCAGCTGCTGGGCCATCATCTCCCCCTCAATCACAAAGTGGCTGATAAACCCGGTGCGGTTCGCCAGCCCCAGCGCTTCGATCAGCGCCTGCTGCGCCTGCGCTTTACGGCCGGTGTGCCAGTAAAGCAGGTTGCTCAGCAGCAGGTTACGGTTCAGGTCACTGGTCAGGCGCAGCTGGCGGGCGTTGTGGTTAAGCTCATCCAGCACCGCTTCGGCTTCGGCGAACTTCTCCAGCAAAATCTGCACGCGGGCGATATTGCGCCACTGCCCCTGCTGGAAGTGGTTATCGGCCATATCGGGCTTACGCGCCTGCTGCAGCCACTGTCCGGCGGCCGCCTTATCGCCGGTCATCTGCCAGTAGATCACCCGCGGCTTGTCGGTGTTGGTCAGCCAGTCGATATGATACTGCCCGGTTTTCAGCAGCGCTTCACAGCGCTGTAAATGATGGTGGGCATTGTCCAGCTGGCCGCGCGCCAGCGAACATTTCGCCAGCATCGCCAGGCACTGCAGCTGCTGCTGTGGCTGAAAGTTGGTCAGCACCTCCAGCCCCTGGCGCGCGGCGTCTTCGGCGTCGTCCAGCCGCGACCATGACCACAGCAGCTGCGAGCGCAGGCGCAGTAAAAATTCGTGCATCGGCAGCTGCTCCAGGTGCTGCTCGCGCACCAGTTCGAAGGCGCGCTCCTGCATCTCAAAGGCGGCCTGCAAAAAGCCCTGGGCGATCAGGATCTCGCTCTGCTGGATCAGCGCCCACAGCGCGTAGTGGTAGGCCTCGTGGCGGCGGGCGATCTGCTCGGTCTGCTGCATCAGCGGCAGCGCGCGGGCGAGGTCCCCTTTGCAGTGCTGGATTTCGCCGGTCACCGAGGTGGCGACAATGCGGCTGTAAAAACTCTCAAAGGAGAGAAAACGCAGCGCCTCGGCGGCCAGCTGCTCCGCTTCGTCCTGGCGCCCGTCGTTGATGGCGACCTGGGCGCGCAGCGCGTTGAACTCGGCGTTCAGGTCCTGATCCATTACCCGGTCCTGTTTTTGCATCTCGCATTCCGCCTGGGCCAGCAGCGTGTTGACCTCGGCGTAGCGGTGCTGGCTCTGGGCCAGCCACGCCTGCAGCAGCACCAGCTTCGGGTTGCGGATCAGGCAGTCGTACGGCAGCGCGGCCAGGCACTCTTCCAGCAGCGCCAGCTCGCTATGATTGAACAGCGACCAGGCGTGCTGCAGCATAATATCGCGCAGCATCGCGATATCATCCGCGGCGAGGGCGTGGTGGATCGCCTCCGCCGGGAATCCCTGCGCCAGCCAGCCTTCTGCGGCGGCGCGGTGGATGGCGGGCAGCTCCGCCGTCAGCTCCCACTGGCAGCGCTGGCGCAGGAAGGTGGCAAACAGCGGATGGAAGTTAAACCACTCGCCGGTGTCATCCATACGGTGAATAAACAGGCCCTGGCGCTCTAGCTCCTCCAGCCGCTGCTGGCCGTTGCTGTCGCCGGTCAGGCGCACGATCAGGGCATCATTCATCGAGCGCAGCAGCGAGCAGCGCAGCAGAAAATCCCGCGTCGGCGCATCAATGCGGTCCAGCACTTCCTCCACCAGATAGTCGGACAGGTGGCTGGCGTTCAGCCCCGCCAGCTTACGCGCCGACTGCCGGGTGGACTGGCGTGACGGCGTACTGGACTGGCGGGCAGAGAGGGCAATCAGCTGCAGGGCGGTAGCCCAGCCGGCAACCTCATCGCACAGGCGGCTGCTGTCGGCCGGATCGATCGGGTCGTTCAGGCGGTTGTCGAAAAACTGCTGCGTTTCCGGGTGGGTGAACGCCAGCTGCGCGGCGTTCAGCTCCAGCAGCTGCTCGCGCACGCGCAGGTTGGCGATGCCCAGCGGCGGCAGGGTGCGGGACAGCACTACCAGCGACAGGTTCTCCGGCTGATGCCGCAGGAAGAAGCGCATCCCGGCGTGGATCGCCTCACTGGTAATCAGATGATAATCATCAATCACCAGCAGCAGCGGGCGGTGCCAGTCCGACAGCTCGACAAACAGCTGGGCGAACAGCGCCGGCAGGCTGGCATACTGATGTTTCTGGCTGAGCGCCTCACTTTTGCCGCAGTGGCCGCCGCAGGCCTGCTGAATGGCGGCGATCAGATAACTGGCGAAACGCTCGGGCAGGTTGTCGCTTTCATCAAGAGAATACCAGCCAAGATCGCTCTTACCCGCTGCCCAGTGGGCCACCAGGGTGGTCTTGCCATAGCCCGCCGGGCCGGCCACCAGGGTCAGGCGATAGTTCGGTGCCGCCGAGAGCCTGGCCAACAGTCGGTCACGAACCACGGTATTTTGCTGCCGCACCGGGCGGCTCAGTTTTGATGGGATCAGCATTTTTTTCGATTCTGTTGAAGGTGATCAGGAGGCGTAATCTTTATTTCGCAGCGCGTAATTAATCACTTTTTCTAAAGTCCTCCTTTGAAACCCTGAATGCAACAATGTTGAGGAGTTACATGTCGTTAACTTGCTCTGCATCACATTTTTTAAGGCTGATTTTACCCCCCATCCTCCTCACCGGCCGCCTCCTCCGGCTACGCCCCGTTTCTCCTCCCTGCCTGATTGCCGGCGGGAGGATGCCGCCCCGCGCTGAAGGCGGCAGCATAGCGCGTAATAACACTCCATTTTCCTACAGATCCGCGAATAAAGAGGCATGTGATGCAGGTGACTTTTGATAAAACGCAGTTTACCGCCGCGCTAAAACGCCGGTGGCAGGGCTTTGGTTTACGCCGGGCAGAGCAGATGACGCCGCACCAGTGGTGGCAGGCGACCAGCGCGGCGCTGTCAGAGCAGCTGAACGCGCTGCCTGAACCCGCGGCAACGCAGCAGCCGCAGCGTCATGTGAACTATATTTCGATGGAGTTTCTGATCGGCCGCCTGACCGCCAACAACCTGATTAACCTCGGCTGGTATGATGAGGTCAGCCAGGCGCTGCAGGAGCAGGGCGTGGTGCTGGCCGACGTGCTGGAGCAGGAGACCGATCCGGCGCTGGGCAACGGCGGGCTGGGGCGTCTGGCGGCCTGCTTCCTTGATTCAATGGCCACCGTCGGCCAGTCCGCCACCGGCTACGGCTTAAACTATCAGTACGGCCTGTTCCGCCAGTCGTTTCAGCAGGGGCAGCAGCAGGAAGCGCCGGACAACTGGCAGCGCGAAAGCTATCCGTGGTTCAGCCACAACAGCGCGCTGGCGGTGGACGTCGCCTTCGGCGGCAGGCTGGTGAAAGATGCGCAGGGCGCCGAGCGCTGGCAGCCCGCTTATGCGCTGCGCGGCGAGGCCTGGGATCTGCCGGTGGTCGGCTATCAGAACGGCGTCACCCAGCCGCTGCGCCTGTGGCAGGCCAGCGACGTGCAGCCGTTCGACCTGACGCTGTTTAACGACGGCGCGTTCCTGAAGGCGGAACAGCAGGGCATCGACGCCGCGAAGCTGACCAAGGTGCTCTACCCGAATGACCACCACGACGCCGGTAAACGCCTGCGCCTGATGCAGCAGTATTTCCAGTGCGCCTGTTCGGTCGCCGACATTCTGCGCCGCCATCATCTCCTCGGGCGCAGGATTGAGGATCTGCCGGCGTATGAGGTGATCCAGCTGAACGATACCCATCCGACCATTGCCATCCCGGAGCTGCTGCGCATCCTGCTTGACGAGCACCGGCTGGCGTGGGACGCGGCCTGGGATATCGTCCAGAGAACCTTTGCCTACACCAACCACACGCTGATGCCGGAAGCGCTGGAGTGCTGGGATGAGAAGCTGGTGCGCAGCCTGCTGCCGCGCCACTTCTCGCTGATTAAAGCCATCAACGCCCGCTTTAAAAAAGTGGTGGAACAACGCTGGCCGGGCGACAAAGCGGTGTGGGAGAAACTGTCGGTGCATCAGCACCGCCAGGTGCGCATGGCCAACCTGTGCGTGGTCAGCGGCTTTGCCGTTAACGGCGTGGCGGCGCTGCACTCCGAGCTGGTGGTCAACGACCTGTTCCCGGAGTATCACCAGCTGTGGCCGACGAAATTCCACAACGTCACCAACGGCATCACCCCGCGCCGCTGGTTAAAGCAGTGCAACCCGGCGCTCTCTGCGCTGATCGATACGCAGCTGAACACCGGGTGGGTGACCGATCTCGATGCGTTGCAGGGGCTGGAAAAATCGCTGGACGATGCGACGTTCCGCCAGCGTTACCAGCAGATCAAGCGTGACAACAAAATCGCGCTGGCCGCTTACGTTAAGCAGGTCACCGGACTGACGCTGAACCCGGAGGCGATCTTCGACGTGCAGATCAAACGCCTGCACGAGTACAAACGTCAGCACCTTAACCTGCTGCACATTCTGTCGCTCTACCGCCAGCTGCGCGATAACCCGGAGATGGACAGGGTGCCGCGCGTGTTCCTGTTTGCGGCTAAGGCGGCGCCGGGCTATTACCTGGCGAAAAACATCATCTACGCCATCAACCAGGTGGCGGAGAAGGTGAATAACGACCCGCTGGTGCGCGACCGCCTGAAAGTGGTGTTTATCCCGGACTACCGCGTATCGGTGGCCGAGCTGATGATCCCGGCGGCGGACGTCTCCGAGCAGATCTCCACCGCCGGTAAAGAGGCCTCCGGCACCGGCAATATGAAACTTGCGCTGAACGGCGCGCTGACCGTTGGCACCCTCGACGGGGCCAATGTGGAGATCGCCGAACAGGTGGGTGAAGAGAACATCTTTATTTTCGGCAACACCGTCGATGAGGTGAAAGCGCTGCAGGCGGGCGGGTACGACCCGTTACAGGTCCGTGAAAAAGATAAGCATCTGGACCGCATCCTGCAGGAGCTGGAAAACGGCTTCTTCAGCAACGGCGATAAACAGGCGTTCAGCCTGATGCTCGACAGCCTGCTCGGCGGCGGCGACCCGTATCTGGTGCTGGCTGACTTTGCCAGCTACTGCGCCGCGCAGCAGCAGGTCGATGCGCTGTACCGCGATCGCGATGCGTGGACGCGCAAAACCATTCTTAACACCGCCCGCGTCGGCATGTTCAGTTCGGATCGGTCGATCCGCGATTATCAGCAGCGCATCTGGCAGGCGAAACGCTAAGGAGTCCGCATGGAGAATATTACGCTGGAGCAGGCGGCGAGGGACGCGGGGATCGCCCCCGGGTTTATTAACGCCCACGGCCAGCAGCAGGCCACCGCGCCGGAAACCAAACGCGAGCTGCTGACGGCGATGGGCTGGCGGTCGGATCGTCGCCCGCTGGCCACGCCGGTGCCGGCGGTCAAAGTCTTTGTCGCCGGGCAACGCCTGGCGCTGCCGGTCGAGGGCGACGGGGAGTACCTGTGGACGCTGCAGCCGGAGAGCGGCGCCACGCAGCGTGGCCGCATCAGCGGCAGGATGACGCTGGTGCTGGCGGGGAAAATCCCGCCCGGTTACCACCAGCTGACGCTGACCCAGGCGGCGGAATCATGGACGTGCCGGGTGATTATCGCCCCGAAACGCTGCTATGAACCGGACGCGCTGCTGGCCGGCAAAAAGCTGTGGGGCGCCTGCGTGCAGCTCTATACGCTGCGCTCGGAGAGCAACTGGGGCATCGGTGATTTTGGCGATCTGACCCTGCTGCTGCGGCAGATTGCCGCACGCGGCGGGGATTTTGTCGGGCTGAACCCGATCCATGCGCTCTACCCGGCCAACCCGGCGGCGGCCAGCCCCTACAGCCCGTCGTCACGCCGCTGGCTGAACGTGATTTATATCGACGTCGGCGCGCTGGAGGATTTCCGCCAGAGTGAGGCGGCACAGCGCTGGTGGCAGCTGCCCGAGACCCGGCAGCGTCTGCAGGCCGTACGGGCCAGCGATGAGGTGGATTACGCCAGCGTAATGCCGCTGAAACTGGAGGGGCTGCGGCTGGCCTGGGCGCATTTCCTCATGCGTAAACCGCAGGATGCGCAGGTCAAGGCGCTGGCGAACTTTACCCGCCAGGGGGGCGAGTGCCTCCGGTTGCAGGCCGCCTTTGACGCGCTGCACGCGCACCTGGCGCTGCGCAGCGGCGCGACCGGCGGCTGGGCCGACTGGCCCGAAGAATGGCAGGACGCGCGCGGCCCGGCGGTGAGGGCCTTCTGCGAGCAGCACAGGCAGGAGGTGGAGTTTTATCTCTGGTTACAGTGGCTGGCGGAGACGCAGCTGGCGGACTGTTATCACACCAGCCAGCAGCTGGCGATGTCGCTGGGGCTGTACCGCGATCTGGCGGTAGGCGTGGTCCGCGACGGCGCGGAGACCTGGAGCGACGGCGAACTCTACTGCCTGAAAGCCTCGGTGGGCGCACCGCCGGATATCCTCGGCCCGCAGGGGCAGAACTGGGATCTGCCGCCGCTGGATCCGCAGGTGCTGGTACAGCGCGGCTATCAGCCGTTTATCGACCTGCTGCGCGCCAGTATGACCCGCTGCGGTGCGCTGCGCATCGATCACGTGATGGCGCTGCTGCGCCTGTGGTGGATCCCGGCGGGCGAGACGGCGGATAAGGGCGCATACGTACACTATCCGCTGGACGACCTGCTGGCGATCCTCGCGCTGGAGAGCCAGCGCCATCGCTGCATGGTGATTGGCGAAGACCTCGGGACGGTGCCGGTGGAGATCGTCAGCAGGCTGCGCGAAGGCGGCGTCTACTCCTACAAGGTGCTCTATTTCGAGCGCGACGAGGAGCATCACTTCCGCGCGCCGCAGTCCTATCCGGTGCAGGCGATGGCGACCGTCACCACCCACGATCTGCCGACGCTGCGCGGCTACTGGCAGGCGGACGATCTGACGCTGGGCAAAAAGCTCGGGCTGTACCGTGATGACAGCGTGCTGCAGGGGCTGTACCAGGACCGCGCGCGCGCGCGTCAGGGGCTGCTTGACGGGCTGCATCACTACGGCTGTATCCCCAAAAGAACCGGCAGCCACGCTGAACTGATGGCGATGACCCCGGTGATCAACCGCGGGCTGCAGCGCTATGTCGCCGACAGCGCCTGCGCGCTGCTGGGCCTGCAGCCGGAAGACTGGCTGGATATGGCCGCGCCGGTGAACGTTCCGGGCACCAGCGATGAGTATCCCAACTGGCGACGTAAGCTCAGCCACACGCTGGAGGAGATGTTCGCCGACCATCGGGTCAATAAGCTGATTAAGGACCTCGATAAGCGGCGGCGCGGCGTGTCGGTCAGCTGAGGGTAACGCAGTAAGAAAAGGGTTTCTCCCGCCGGGGGAAACCCTTTTTTTTCGTTATAAAACAGGCGAAAGCAGACTGCGGTATCGGAACAGAGGGCGGCCCCTGCGCCAGGCCAGCACGGCACGGCATGGCTGTTCAGCACCGGGAGCGGCATCCCGGTAATGACCGACCCGGCATAAAAAAGGGCGGCTTATTCAGCCACCCAGAGGACACAGGAAAAGTAGTACACCCGTTGCCGGGATAACGCGCAAAAAAGCGTGCGGTAAACTAGCCTTTTACCCCGCCGGCCGTCAGGCCACCGACCAGCCAGCGCTGGGCAATCAGGAACACCGCGGTGATCGGAATGGCGGAGAGGATCGCGGCGGCGGCGAAGTCACCCCACAGGTAGTTCTGCGGATTAAGGTACTGCTGCATCCCCACGGCCAGCGTATAGCTGTTGACGTCGCGCAGCAGCAGCGAGGCCACCGGCACCTCGGTGATCGCGGCGATAAACGACAGGATAAACACCACCGCCAGGATCGGCACCGACAGCGGCAGCAGCACCAGGCGGAACGCCTGCCACGGCGATGCGCCGTCCAGCGCCGCGGCTTCCTCCAGCGAACCGTCGATGGTTTCGAAATAGCCCTTGATGGTCCACACGTGCAGCGCAATGCCGCCCATATAGGCGAAAATTACCCCGCCGTGGGTGTTCAGCCCGAGGAACGGCACGTAAATACCCAGCCGGTC
This sequence comes from Erwinia sp. B116, assembly GCF_002865965.1. NCBI lineage: Bacteria > Pseudomonadati > Pseudomonadota > Gammaproteobacteria > Enterobacterales > Erwiniaceae > Erwinia > Erwinia sp. B116. Next base: position 47,806 of record NZ_JRZZ01000001.1, on the reverse strand, counting down.
AAACAGGGCGTAGAGCGCCACCAGCGACAGCACCGCCGGAAACATCTGGAAGATCAGCATGCCCTTCAGCAGTGAACTTTTGCCACGGAATTTCATGCGGGCAAAGGCATAGGCGCAGGTGGTGGAGAGCGCCACGATGCCCACCGCCGTGATGCCGGCGATTTTGATCGAGTTCCACAGCCACAGCAGCACCGGGAACGGTGGCGGGGTCAGGCTGCCGTCGGCGCTGGTCACGCTGATGCCCAGCGCCAGCTTCCAGTGATCCCAAGAGACCTGATCCGGGATCAGGCTCCCGGTGGCAAAGTTGCCCGGCCGCAGTGAGATGGTGAACACCATCAGCAGCGGGAACAGGATCAGCGCCAGAAAGCACAGCAGTAACAGATGCGTTACCAGCAGCCTGGCTTTTTGCGACCTTGGTTTGACCATCGGCATGGGTGTTGCTCCTTAATCGAATTTCATACGTGAGGCTTTCAGATTGATGACAGCCAGCGCGCCGACCAGCAGGAAGATCAGCGTGGCGATCGCCGCGGCCAGACCGAAGTCCTGCCCGCCGCCGCCCTCAAAGGCGATACGGTAGGTGTAGCTGACCAGCAGGTCGGTATGCCCGGCCGGCGTGGTGGTGCCGATCATGTCCGGCCCGCCGTTGGTCAGCAGCTGGATCAGCACGAAGTTGTTAAAGTTAAACGCAAAGCTGGCGATCATCAGCGGCGTCAGCGGTTTAATCAGCAGCGGCAGCGTGATGCGGAAGAAGTTCTGCATCGGGGTCGCGCCGTCCATCGCCGAGGCTTCGTAGAGGTCATCCGGGATCGCCTTCAGCAGGCCCATGCACAGGATCATCATGTAGGGATACCCCAGCCAGGTATTGACGATGATAATCATGCATCTGGCGGTCCAGGGATCGCTGAACCACGCCGGTTTGATGCCAAACAGCGCGTTAAGCATCAGGTTGATCTCGCCGAAGCTCTGGTTAAACAGCCCCTTGAAAATCAGGATGGAGATAAACGCCGGTACGGCGTAGGGCAGGATCAGCAGGATGCGGTACACCGCCCTGCCTCTCAGCGCTTCCCACTGCACCACGCAGGCCAGCACCATGCCGACGGCGACGGTCAGCACCACGGTCAGCAACGCGAACACCACCGTCCAGACAAAGATCGACAGGAACGGCTGCTGAATGCCCTCATCGTGCAGCACGCGCAGGAAGTTGCCCCAGCCGATGCCGACGGTAAAGCCGGGGCTGAGTTTCTCCGCCTGCCACTCCCCGCCGGCGTCGATCGCCTGATAAAAGCCGCTGTGCATATTCGGCCGGTAGACCACCCCGGACTGCGCGTCGGTCAGCTGCTGGTTCTGCTGATTCAGGCGGTAGAGCGGCTGCGTGCCGGAGAACTGGCGCAGCGAACTCATCCGCAGCGTGGCGCCATCCGGCAGCCGGGCCATCAGCCTGCCGAGCGCCTGACGGTTCTGGGTTACCACCCGCAGCCCGGCCTTCTCGCCGGCGGGAAGCGCCTGCGGCGTCAGGGTTAGCGTCTGCACGGCGGCATCAAAGGCGAAGGGCGGTGAGACCAGCACCTCAGCGCTCTCCGCCGAGGTCAGCGCCAGCTGCCAGCGATCGCCGGCGGGATAGAGGGCAAAGTTTAGCGCTTTGCCCCCCTGGAATTCACGGCCCATCAGCACCGACTGCGCGCGCTCAAACGTCAGCTGATTGGTGCTGCTGTAGTTGGTAAAAGCGATGGCGATGGTGCAGACCAGCGGGAACAGCACAAACAGCGCCATTCCGGCCAGGCCGGGATAGACATAGCGCCACGCAAAGGCGCGGCGGTTGGCGTAAATCCAGAGGCCGCTGCTGGAGAGGATCAGGGCCAGAACGGCAAACAGGTATTCACCCTGCGCATACATCAGCACGATCAGATAACCGGTTAAGCAGGCGAGCAGGCCGATGGCCGGCCATTTCAGCACATGACTCAACGGCCGTTTTTTTTCAGCGGTCAGACCGGTTTGGGCTACTGGCATAGGGGCTTCCTTGTAGGCAGGGTGCGGAGCCCGCAGGCTCCGCACCCTCTGTTTCATGACTTCAACGGCATCAGCTGGTGAGGTGATTTATCTGGTAATGCGTGACTCAGCGTCCTGCAGCGCCTGCGATACGGTCTGACGGCCGTTCACCGCGTTGATAATAGCGCTGCGTTCGGCATACCAGAACGCGCTCATCTGCGGGATGTTCGGCATGATTTCACCGTTTTTCGAGTTGGCCATGGTGGCGGCGATGCGCGGATCCTTCTCCAGCGTTTGCTGGTACGATTTCAGCGCCACCGCCCCGAGCGGTTTGTCTTTGTTGACCGAGCCCAGACCCTCGTCGGTGATCAGGTAGGTTTCCAGGAACTCTTTGGCCAGCTCCTTGTTCGGGCTGGCGGCGTTAATGCCGGCGGTCAGCACGCCAACGAACGGCTTAGAGGGTTTGCCGTGGAAGGAGGGCAGCAGCGCCACGCCGTAGTTGATTTTGCTCTTATCGAGGTTTGACCACGCCCACGGCCCGTCGATGGTCATCGCGGTCTGGCCCTTGTTAAAGGCCGCTTCGGCGATCGAGTAGTCGGTGTCGGCGTTAATGTGTTTGTTCTTCACCAGATCGATAATGAACTGCAGGCCGGCGCGGGAGCCGTCGTTATTCACCCCGGTGTCTTTGATGTTGTATTTGCCGTTTTCATACCTCCAGGCATATCCGCCGTCGGCGGCGATGAGGGGCCAGGTGAAGTAGGGTTCCTGCAGGTTCCACATGATGGCGCTTTTGCCTTTGGCACGCAGCGAGGTGTCCAGCGCCGGGATCTCTTCCCAGGTTTTCGGCGCCTCTTTGATCAGGTCTTTGTTGTAAATCAGCGACAGCGCTTCCACCGCCACCGGGTAGCCGATCAGCTTGCCGTTAAAGGTGACGGCGTCCCAGGTGAACGGGAACAGTTTGTCTTTAAACGCCTGATCCGGGCTGATTTCCGCCAGCAGGCCGGACTCGGCGTAACCGCCGAAACGGTCGTGCGCCCAGAAAATAATGTCAGGGCCGCCGCCGGTGGCCGCCACCTGCGGATACTTCTCTTCCAGCTTGTCCGGGTGTTCAACCGTGACTTTGATGCCGGTCTCTTTTTCAAACCGCTTACCGACTTCCGCCAGGCCGTTATAGCCTTTGTCACCGTTGATCCAGACAACCAGCTTGCCTTCTTCAATTCTGGCAAAGGCGGAAGAGGACAACACCATCGATGCCAGCGCGGACACGGCCAGGGCATTTTTAACGATTTGTTTAATGGAAGGGGCCTTAATGCTGAGAGTCATAATCCAGTCCTTTTATTCTCTGTTAGGAGTCGGTAATGCTGATGTCACAGACGCAATGACAGGGTACCGCGCCAGTGTGGATTCAACCCGGCGCGGCTTCATCATCCCCCCCTCTACGCCCCCACCGCACAGAGTGTGATCCCACCGACACTCTCTGGCGTTATGTGGCTTACCGCGCAGCAATCCCCTTCATTTTTTGCAACCCCGATCACGAATTTGCCACCCGGCCGGAACTTTTTTCCGGCTGCCTGTCTCGCCGTTCCTCCCTGCGCCTCCGCCGTGAAAAACTTTGTTACGGATGATTACGCTTATCCGCTAATCCCTCACTCTTCGTTGCATCGAGTTTTCCCGCAGGCGTCAGGTACAGGAGTTCAGCATGGCGAGCGTTTCCCTTAACGGCGTGTACAAGGCCTTTGATAAAACGGTGATCTCCAGCGACATCAACCTGGAGATTAAAGAAGGCGAGTTCGTGGTGTTTGTCGGCCCCTCCGGCTGCGGTAAGTCCACGCTGCTGCGCATGATTGCCGGCCTGGAGGACATTACCTCCGGTGAGTTGAAAATTGGCGACCGGCGTATGAACGAGGTACCGCCCGCCGGGCGCGGTATCGGCATGGTCTTCCAGTCCTATGCGTTGTATCCCCACCTGTCGGTGGCCGAGAACATGTCGTTCGGCCTGAAGCTGGCCGGGGCGAAGAAAGCCGACATCGCCCAGCGGGTGAATCAGGTCTCCGAGGTGCTACAGCTGGCGCACCTGCTCGAACGCCGCCCGAAAGCCCTGTCGGGTGGGCAGCGCCAGCGCGTGGCGATTGGCCGCACGCTGGTGGCGGAACCGACGGTTTTCCTGCTGGATGAACCGCTCTCCAACCTGGATGCCGCGCTGCGCGTGCAGATGCGCATTGAGATCTCGCGTCTGCATAAGCGCCTGAAGCGCACCATGATCTACGTGACCCACGACCAGGTCGAAGCGATGACGCTGGCCGACAAAATCGTGGTGCTCGACGCCGGGCATATCGCCCAGGTCGGCAAACCGCTTGAGCTGTATCACTACCCGGCAAACCGTTTTGTCGCCGGGTTTATCGGCTCGCCAAAGATGAATTTCCTGCCGGTCAAAGTCACCGGTGCGGAGCCGCAGCGCGTGCAGGTTGAGCTGCCCAACGGCCAGCGGGTCTGGCTGCCGGTCGAGGGCAGCGGCGTCATCGTCGGCAGCAACCTGTCGCTGGGCGTGCGCCCTGAACATCTGCTGCCGGGCGACGTCGCTGAGGTGACGCTGTCCGGTGAGGTCCAGGTGGTTGAGCAGCTGGGCAACGAAACCCAGATTCATATCCAAATTCCGGCCATCCGTCAGAACCTGGTCTACCGCCAGAATGACGTGGTGCTGGTAGAAGAAGGTGCAACATTCGCCATCGGTTTGCCGCCACACCGCTGCCATCTGTTCCGCGAAGACGGAACGGCATGTCGCCGGCTGCATCCCGAACCCGGCGTCTGAAAGCACGCGATCCCCCTACAGGAGAAAAAGATGACAACAATGCGTAAAGCTTCCCTGTCGCTGGCAGTGGCTGCGGGTATCCTCTCGACGCCCGCCCTGGCGGTTGATTTCACCGGCTATGCCCGTTCCGGGATTGGCTGGTCCGGCAGCGGCGGCGAGCAGCAGTGCTTCAAGGCCACCGGCGCCGACAGCAAATACCGTCTGGGCAACGAGTGTGAGACCTATGCCGAGTTAAAGCTGGGCCAGGAAGTGTGGAAAGAGGGGGATAAGAGCTTCTACTTCGATACCAACGTGGCCTACTCCGTCTCACAGCAGAACGACTGGGAGTCAACCGACCCGGCCTTCCGCGAAGCCAACGTAAAGGGGAAAAACCTGATCGACTGGCTGCCGGGCTCCACCATCTGGGCTGGTAAGCGCTTCTATCAGCGCCATGACGTGCATATGATCGACTTCTACTACTGGGATATCTCGGGCCCGGGCGCCGGTCTGGAAGATATCGACCTCGGCTTTGGTAAGCTGTCGCTGGCCGCAACGCGCAACACCGAGAGCGGCGGTTCGTTCGGCTATATCGCCGACCAGCGTAATGAAGTTGCCACCTCTAACGACGTGTTCGACGTGCGCCTGGCCGGGCTGAACACCAACCCGGGCGGCGTGCTGGAGCTGGGCGTCGATTACGGCCGGGCCAACGCGCGCGACGGCTACTCGCTGGCTGACGATGCCACCAAAGACGGCTGGTTGCTGACGGCGGAGCACACGCAGAGCATCTGGAACGGCTTTAACAAGTTTGTGGTGCAGTATGCCGCCGACGCGATGACCGATCCGGGGCAGGGCGCGGCGAACGGCCACGCCAACGGCTCGGCGATCAACAACAACGGCAGCATGGTGCGCGTGCTGGACCACGGTGCGATGGACTTCAACGACACCTGGAGCCTGATGTACGTCGGGATGTATCAGGACGTTGACCGTGACAACAACAACGGCACCACCTGGTACACCGTGGGTATGCGCCCGATGTACAAATGGACGCCGATCATGAGCACCCTGCTGGAGGTGGGCTACGACAACGTCAAGTCGCAGCGTACCGGCGACCGCAACGGTCAGTATAAAGTGACTCTGGCCCAGCAGTGGCAGGCGGGCAGCAGCATCTGGTCGCGCCCGGCTATCCGCGTGTTTGCCACCTATGCCAACTGGGACGAGAAGTGGGGCTACAACACCGATAGCGGTGCCGGCAACGGGTTAGCGATGAACGACACCAGCGCCCGTACCTTCAGCCGCGGCAATGACGATGAAGTCACCTTCGGCGCGCAGATGGAAGTGTGGTGGTAGCGTTTTACATGAGCTGAGACGTGCTGGCTGGTGGATTATCGGTGGATATCCGCCAGCCTTTATTGTGAGCAAAAGGAAACCACGATGAGAAAAAATCTGCTGTCGCTGTGTCTGTCGCTGAGCCTGATGGCGGCGTCGCCTGCCCTGGTGGCTGCCGCGCAGAATGATGTGAATACCGCACCGGCGATCGCCAGCCAGACCCTGCGCAACCTGTCATGGACGCCGCTGGTGCCGCCGGTGACGCAGGACGTCACGCTGGGAACCGCCAGCGCTGAAATTAATCAGGGGGATATCCAGGGCGCGGTGGCGGCCTTTGCCCTGCCTGCCGATCGGGGATCGCTGGAGATCACCCTGACCAGCATTGCCGCCGGCAAAACGCTGTATGCGCCGAATGTGTTAGTGCTGGATGAACAGATGCGCCCGGCGGCCTTTTACCCTTCAGGCTATTTCCCGTATCAGCAGCCGGGGATTGTCTCCAGCGACCGGCTGGAAGGCACCCTCAAGCTGACGCCGGCGCTGGGACAGAAGCAGATTTTCCTGCTGGTCTACACCACGCGTCAGGATCTGGCCGGCAGCACGCAGATGGTTAACCCGGCGAAAGCCTATGCGGCGGGCGTGGGTAACGCCGTGCCGGATATTCCCGATCCGGTGGCGCGCCATACGCCGACCGGCACGCTGAGCCTGAAGGTAACCGCCGAACAGAAAACCGGCAACGTGATGATTGGCCAGATCTTCCCGGCACCGGCCCCGGCAGCCGCACCGGTGGTGGTGGGCAGCAGCGTGCCTGCGGCGGCACCAGCACCAGCCCCGGTCAAACCGGATGCGCCGATGCTCGACGATTCCGAAAGCTACTTTAACGATGCGATCAGGAAAGCAGTGAAGGTGGGCGATGTCGATAAGGCGCTGAAGCTGCTGGATGAGGCGGAACGGCTTGGATCAAAAACCGCACGTAAAACGTTTATTGCCAGCGTGAAGTCGTGATCTGCGGGCTTTTACGTTGGTGGGTGAGTATCAGGGAGGCGCAGTGCGTTAGTCACATGGGGCGTGCCGGGTTTGCCGCTGGTGAACCCGGGGATCTGGCTCAGATATCGAGTGGCCGGGGAAGCGGTGGCCTTTGGCAGAACGGCGGCGTGTATGCTGGCCTATTATCCTCGCACGGTTATTTTCCGGCCAGCCGCCTGTTCAGGTCTTCGTAGATCTCGTCGCGTCTGTCGACGGCAACCACGGTAACCGTAACCCTGACGTTTCCCGCGTCATCAGAGGTGACGGTATACGCCAGCCGGAAGCCGTCGTTTCTCAGTTTGATTTTGTAGCAGTTATGCTGGAGAGAAAGCCGGTTGGCCGGCATCGTCAGCGCTTCATATGACGCCGCGCGCTTCTTCAGCACCTTGGCAAACTTCTCCCGGATAGACGGGTTCAGAGAGTCCCACTCTTTTTTGGCCAGCGCCTTAAACTTCAGGGTGGCCTTGAAGGTATCGGACATCAGAGATCGTCCCAGCTTACGTCGAGCTCGTCGTCTCCGGCTCTGTCCAGCGCTTTTTGCAGCAGCAGCGCATCGCTCACGTGCTCGAACATCAGCTCAAACATCGCCGGTGGCACGCAGTAAAACGCGGGTTTGTTGTGGTTGAGCACGGCAACGGGTTCGCCGTGCGACTCGTTCATAGCGGCCGTCGGGTTCTTTTTGAACTCGGTGATGGACGCGGTTTTTCTACTCAGAATGTTTTCGGTGATCATGCATCCTCCGGTCTGCGTATCAGACGTAAATAGCAGTACTGATGATAGTGCTTTTTTTAGGTCTTTAAAAGGTGCTTTTAAAAGCGCCTTTAATAGCACTATAAATAACGTTATCCAGTAAAGAATAATGTGAACAGCGACACGCTTGCTCCCTCGGGAGCCCTTAGCACACTGGGGCAGGCCGATGTTACAGGCTGCGGCAAGATTGTGCAGCGCAATAGCACTCAGATCGCGTAGAGACCTCATCCGTGGTGGGGGGGCCGCAAGAAACCGGTGGGCAGCCGGCTCTTCCTGAAATGGCGCTAAGAGCCAGCGCCTCAAAAGACGTTAAAGAGGTCGAATCAATCGCGGCCGCACTCATAGAATGACGCCGTAAAACAGCGATGGTGTGAGCCGTCGGCCCGGACCTGTCCGGCCGGGCTGGCGATGGAAATCACCCAGGCTGGTGGCTCTCAGCAACCAGATCTAACCGGATATTTTGTTTAATTAACAGCTTCCTGGCATCATCAGGGATGGCATCATCAGTGATCACCTGGTTGAAAGTATGCTCAATTGAAACAGGGTAGGGATGCACCAGGCCAAACTTGGAGGAGTCAGTTAATGCCACCGTGTGGGTGACTTTTCCCATCACCGCATTAACAACATCGCACCGCAACATATTTCGTCCGGTAAACCCTGTTTGCGGATGCCAGCCGTCGACGCCGATAAAGGCCTTGTGGAAGTGTAACTGCTGGATGCAATAGCGTGCTAACGGACCGACAACGGATTCACTGCTCTTCTGTAACTGGCCACCGATAATGATCACTTCACACTGGGAATCCCTTAACAGGTGAGCAATGTAATGGCTTACCGTAATGATGGTTAAGTTCGATCGGGTTGCCAGCGTTCTGGCCAGCAGGGCATTGGTGCTGCCTCCCTCAATGAACACGGATTCGCCATCAACAATTTGAGAAGCGGCAAACTCAGCGATTGACTGTTTCACGCTGTATCTTGTCCGCAGGCGCGAACTGACGTCATCACTGTCTGGCGTAACCGCCGAACCATGAATACGTTTCAGGAAGTTACTTTTTTCAAGCGTGTTCAGGTCCTGACGAATGGTGACTTCAGAAACGCCGGTTAGCTGAGACAGTTCGCTGACGCTGACGCTGCCTCTTTCATTGACTAACCGTATTATCTGTTCGTGTCTGTTGTTCATTTCAGTTCAGGCTTGCAGGGATAAGTACGTCGAGTCTAGCAGATTCATAGATAACAAGCAGTTGCCCTGTTCGTTATCGGACAGGGCAACTCTGCGATCGCGATCAGCTAAGCCCCAGGCTTCTTTTGCCGATGGCGTTTAAATCAGCCGTGGTGAAACGCGACTGCCAGTCCTGTTCGTAATTCTCGCGGGGGAAGTCTGCCGGCGACGCTCCTTTGTCCAGAGCATCGGCAACGCTTCGTGCATAAGCCAGGTTTTTCTCACACAGCGGTGCTGCAGGAATATACATCACATTGCCCCAGCCCTGCTGATCCTCGACCGGCGCAACGGAATGAATGATATCGCAATGCCACCAGACCGAGTCCCCGGCCTGTAATGCAGGAATTGAACACAGCCCTTCGACCAGGTCAGGATGCCACTGCGCTGAAATGGGCAGAACTTTACCCGGCCCAACGCCGCAGAGTTCATCTTCCGGCACATCCTTCAGTAAGGGGCGCAGAAGAACATACGCCATCGCCACCGGCACAGGGACGACGTGCAACAGGCCCTGACCGATCGCCATATCCGACAGCGCCGTCCATCCCTGGAACGTCCTGAAAACTGAGCATTTAGTCGTATTATCAACGTCATACTCATTTACTTCTGAACGGTAAGCCGCATCCCAGGGATCGTAATCGTCGAACTGACCGGTGAAGATTTTACGGAAGACCTTCTGATAAGCCGGGAGTAACCAGCGTTCCAGCGCGCCTGAGTCGGTATGCGCGCCAAGCCCCTTCGATGTGGTCCCCGGCAGGCGGCGACGGATACGGTCCGGATAAATGATGTTTACATCGGGATCGAACCAGTTAACCCCCGCAGATTCAAATTTCCACAGACGATTAAGAAAAGACTGCGTCAGCGCCATCGCGCTGCTTTGACGCGCCTCCATTTGCGCGTTTGACCAGTAAATGGGGTATATCTCCGGGCGGGAGGCCTCCAGACTGCCAAAGAATGCGTCGCCAGGGCCTTTGTACTGCGCATCGAAATTATTGCGCTCAAGATACTCAAGCATGGAGCGATCCCAGGCCAGGGCCTTACTCCGTTCAAAGTTCTGGCGAACCACAAGGCAGCCACGGCGTCTGATATGCTCAACGGCTTCCGGGCTCACTCTCTTTTCAGCGATATCAGCCCAGCTGACCTCTGGCCATGCCGTGCCATATTTTGCTTCATCGGCTTTTGCCGCTGCAATCTCCTGAATAATCCTGGTTTTTACTTTCTGGAACAACCCCTCAACGTCTCCGATCTGCTGGCGCAGCTGTTGTTTCATCAGACGGATACTGGCCTTGTGGTCTTCTGGCAATGTGGTCGATGTAAAAATGTTCATGGTAACTCCTCCGGATTAAGCTGCATCATTTTCCGAACGAACATCAAAAAACCTTCGTTCGTAAGTTTTGTTGCTTCGAATGCTAACAAGGATGCAACATGAAGGCGGTGATTCCCGTCACATTTTTGTTGCGAACTGAGGTATTGGAGGCCGGTTATCGGCTGTAGTAATCGGCTGGAAGGCTCTATGATGCTGATGCTGATGCTGATGCTGATGCTGATGCTGATGCTGATGCTGGTGCCGGAGCTGGGCCAGAATTCCTGCTGGGCTACATGACATGTCAGGGTCTGGCTGGTGGTGGGCGCGGGGAATATTAACGGGAGGCAGTAACCACTTCTTACCAATTAAGAGAACAACCGGAACTGAATCTGTCCGCACAGTAATGCGCTATTGTGCCGCGTAGTCTGGGATAACTGTGCGATGGCCTTCACCGGAGGGAACGGCGCTGACGCAAGGCTAGCCCCCGTGGAAGCACCCGCTGGTGCTCCGAGTAAGGTGGATAGCTTGATGCATTGTGTTCCGTTTAACGGAGGGAGGGGGAGGCATAATGTTATTTTTATTATCGACTAACAGGTATAGTTTTTATTTTTTGGCTCGGTGTGTTGATCCATAAAAATAATCTTCTATACCTGCTTATTCACTTGTCTGTTATATATTTTCTTTAGTCTTACTTTGCTAAGAAGTTGGCCATGTCATTCCGTTGGTAAATCTTTCATACCAGTATTTTCTGGTGAAATCATCCTGTTGGTCAAGTTCATAAACATAGCCCCGTAATTTTTCATTTAATGGAAATTTGTACTTGTACTGACAGATTGCAAGTGCGTTCTGTATACTAAAAAGTTCATCAATCAGCAGTTGACTTTCATCAAATGATAATTGGCTAATTTTTTGAATGATTTCGGTGCATCTTTTTTCATAATGCAAGAGATGTAACTCAATCGAACCGCGTAGATCTCGATATCGAATGAGATCTTCCTGCATTACTGGCCAAATATCCATGTTTATCCTCAAATTTATTTTTTCAGTGGTTGAATGTGGCCAATTTGGCCTGTAGTGGGATTATACACCATTTCAATGCCTCCGACTTCATATCTCATATATCCGGGGGCCCCTCTAGGGTCTTGCATGACTTTAGGGTTACTGTTGAGTATCTCCCTGGCCTGAAGGAACGGCGCTTTTCTACCTTGTTGCCACAAACGGTCGTAGTAACTTGTACTTATTTTTAGCCCGTCGGCTACGTAGAATCCATTTTCTAAAGTAATAGGCCTGCCATTAACATTCCCCTTTCTCGAACCTAAGACAATTGCACCCACTGCTAACATATTATGCACGGATGTTAATGTTGAATTAGATAATCCAAATTTATTTCTTGCCTCACTTATCCACTGGTTTTTTGCAAAAGTTTCACTATCAGTAATACTATCATTTACGGTGTAAGTGAATAACTGCTCTATGTAATTTTCAGTGTGCGCAGGGTAATTTCCATATCTGTTTTTTGATTTGCTCACCCAATAACCTGATAGAATACTATCTTCATATAATGTGATTGGATATTTTTTCATTAAGGTGTCATAAAAATCTCTCTCAACTGAGCTTAATGCTTCCTGATAGGTGCAATTTGTCTGGCGACATGATGCAGCCAATAGTTTTTCTTCAGATATCTTATCTCCTTTAGATAGTTCTTTTATGGCGATTAATTCATCTTGATGTAACTGTCGGTTAAACCTCTCTATTATCTCCGCTGCGTTGGCACCACTATTTACTCCGTTAGCCTGGTTAGTTGCCAGCGCTCCGGCCAAAGCCCCTGCTACACGGCTGATCTGTGCATCTCGTTCCCGCCAGCCTACAGTTTTAAAAAGATTGTCATTAATTATAATCCCAGCTAACTCTGCTGCCAGTGCTCCTGCTACCGCACCTTTAACATTTCCTTGGCCAATTTCAGCGGCAATGCCTGAGACAACCATATGTGACAAAGTCTTTCCAGGAATCCCTAATACTCCCCCGCGGTCTCCAACAAATTTCGCACCTTCAGCATTAATCTGACCGGCAACATTACTCAGCAATCCGCTTGTTAACTGATCTTTAAAACTGCCGCCATTGATTGTGGTATTCAGGCTTGAACTGAGGATGGATTGTCCTGCCACACGCTGGACTATTTTACCCCAGTCACCCTTACTCAGAAGTGGAAGCTTTGTGGACGATGCTGTGGCATTAATACCAAATACTGCCTGGTCAAAACCCGCCAGGGTTCCGCCAACCACCATTGAGGTCGCCAGAGATTTTACTGAAGATGAACTGCCTAACGCCTGCAGTGTCTTCGATAAGTTACCTTTGTTTTCGACCAGCGCGACGGCCGCCTGCGAGGTCAGCGCCGTCATACCGGCTGCTCCCACACCGTAAGCGGCAGCACCCGCAGTGGTTGCAGCAGCCGAGCCGCTGGCGGTAACCGCTGCTTCACCAGCCCAGGCGGCCAGCCCTGTGCCGGCGGTAACGGCCGCAACAGCTACGGCTATGATTGCTGACGCGACAGGATTCAGCGACTGGCTCTTGTAATCCCAGCTGTTGTAGGCGTCCTGCACTGGCTGCCACTGCACGTCTTTACGGGTGTTCAGTCCCTTCAGCCAGTCAGTGCCGGTGGTATTGCCGAGCAGCGTGACGGCTTCGTTCAGCGACTGTGCATTTTTTGTTTTGATATCGGCAGTGATACCGGTTGCCGCATTTACCGTCAGAATACCGCCGGTATAAACCGAGGGCATAATCCATCTGCTTTCTGTATACCCCTTATCTGCATTCTTAATCCAGAAACCTTTTGAATTGGTAATGCGCTGTTCAAAGGTGGTGTTCTTTACCGCTTCGAAAATCACTTTACCGTTGGTACTGGTCAGCGTGGCATTTTTACCGGCGTTGATTTTGCTGGCCTGGTAGGTGCTGTCATCACGGCTGAGCAGGTTTATATTGCCGTCAGCGGTAAACTCGGTGACCTTATTGGTTACCTTATGGCTGGTCTGCTTAATGGTGGTTTTTTTGCCGTACCATTTACGACTGGTGGTGGTTTTTTCGTAGCTGCTGGACTCTTCCATCGCCTGGGCATACAGGAAGCCCCCCTTCGCCGCCACGTCCATAGCGCCTTTCGCTATCAGCGAAGTCGCCTGGAAAAGAATGCTGCCGTTCGACAGCAGGGTAAGCACGCCGCCACTGTTCAGTTTACTGTTCTGCTGGGTGACCTCTTCGCTGTAGCCATCGCTACGCTCGCGGTAGATATGACTGGCCACCGCGTTAAACTCCATCTTGCCGCCGGAGCTCAGCGTCATATCACTACCGGAGGTAAACTCGGTGCCCGTTGCGATAAAGTTTTCGTTAGCTGCTGCCGTCAGTGCCTTACCGGCTTTCAGGCTGGCGGTCAGATTACGGTCATCCTTATTGTTGTCGTTCTGGCTGTCGATAGCTGACCAGGCCACTGCTGAAAGCAGCAGATCCTTACCGGCCATCAACGTGGCATTGCCTGTGGCAGCAAGTGATGCCCCCTGGGCGGTGATGTTCTGTGCGGCACTTAAAAGCAGATTGCCACTGGCGTTTACCGTACTTCGCAGTTCCGCAACACGGACGTTAGCAAACAGAGGGTCAAACTGTTCTCCTAATGGCCTTACGCTGAGGTCGACACTTTTACCGGCCAGCAAGGTGATATCCTTGCCGGCTTTAATATTGACGCCGCGAAGTGCAAGGTCGCCACCGCTGTTGATCAACACGGAATCAGTGACGTTGATGGCCCCTGCGGTGAGTAATTTATTGAAGTACTCTTGTGCCTTAGTCGCTGGCAGTGTTTCCATTGGCCGCGCGCGTTGCAAAATTGCATCATCACGGACTAACGAAATATTTCCCGCAGAGGTCATTGAAATATTTCGCCCCTGGGTAGACAACAACGCATTGTTCAAAGTAATTGACTTACCGGCACTCAGGGTCAGATCGCGGGATGCATCCAGGTTGGTCTGCCAGCGCGTTCCGTCAGTGCGGAAATAAGACGGACTGCTGCTGGTGGCTGATTTAATATCCCCCTCACGGCTGATAAGCGTGATATCCTGCGCTTTCAGGTTGCTTTGCAGCAGGTCAATATTGCTCCCGGCAGCGAGGGAAATGGCCCCTCCGGCGGTCCAGGTAGATTCCTTGACACTGGCTTTATCGCCTGCAATCAGGGTGATATCGCCGGTCGCTTTTAATCCTTCACTCAGCGTGATATTTTTGCTATTCAGTAAGATATTGTTGGCTGAAAACACTACAGGGTTTTCAATCGATGTAATGTCGCTAACCGATGCTGGGTTATAATTTGTATTACTTTTGCTGATGATTGAATTATTGAAATCTGCGGTGAGATTGCCGCCAGCCTGCAGCAGTGATGACCTGTTTGCTGTTGCTGACCAGCTACCCTCTTTTCCTTTCTGGCTGTAAATAAGGAGAAAGTATGCATTAGCAGGATCATCTTTAAAGTATGAACTGCGGGGATCTGTTGGGTTGTAATGGTAAAGTGGGGGTTCAGGATTTGTTATACGTTCGAAATTAGCGTATTCGTTATAAGTCCCGGTTGATTCTGTAATAACTTCAAGATTGCCTCCAGTAATAATAAGGTCTTTCCCGGATTTTATCTCACTGGCGCGATTGCGAAGTTCTGATGCATTGATATATGCATTGCTGCCTGCGCTGATTTCTGCTGGTTTGTTGTCAGAAATAACAGACCATGTTTCCCTGTCGCTGTTAACTGCCAGAGATTTTTTGAAATCAATGTGACCTACCCATTTAAAACTCTTGTCATCAATGTCAGCAGTGTAATCGAATCCCACAAAATCCGTAGGGTGATTATAGAAACCAGCTCCCGCGTAGCGGTCAAAGTCCTTGTTATCTTTAGGCGCTGTAGCCATGGCAACAACTAACTTATGTCGGTCGTTATCCAGCCTGTTGGTTCGGATGATCAAATCACCGGTCGTCGTTTTGATCGTTCCGGAAAGATTGGTCAGATAGGTGGATTTATTTCCCGTCGCATCCTTCTGTATCCACAGATTTTTTCCTGCCTGAATCAGTGTTTTCTCGCCGGTGGTTCGCGCTTCGTCGCTGAAGATGCGCATATCTTCGGCGCTGCTGAACTGTCCTTCATTTGCCAGCCGGGGGCTGTCCACTGTGATATCTCTTCCAGCCTTGATGCTGCTGGCTGAAGAGATTTGCAGTTCCTTAGCCGTGATGTTGAGATCGGTTTTAACCTGGGCTGAGCCAGTGAAGGCCACCAGACCTTTGACGCTCAGGCTGATGTCTTTCTGGTTAGTGGTCAGATCGCGAAGGTTGACGCCCACGCCCTCTTCAGTCGCCACGAGACGGATCTTACCGGCGTACATGCCGCCCAGCGCTTTGGTGTCCACGGCCAGCTGCGGTTTGGTTCCTTCACCACTGACTGGCTTCAGGGTGCCATCCACGTAGCTGATGCGGTTAGCGCCCTGCGTCAGGGACAGGGTCTTTGCGTTTATTTTGCCGTTCATCTCAGTCGCACGGCTGATGATGTCGACGTAATCCGCGTTATTGCCGTCCAACCCCTTGCTGCCGATAACGACGCTGCCCTTTTTAACCTCCAGCGCTTCCATTGTGCCATCTTTACCCATGACCGGCTTGCCGGTGGTCAGCGTTACGGCGGGGGTATTAATAAACCCGCAGCCGTCACAGGTAATACCGTTCGGGTTGGCGATCATTACGTTCGCCTTGCTGCCAAACACCTCCAGCTTACCGTTCAGCTCCGATCGGCTGGCACCGGTCACTTCGTTAATAATCAGCTCTGCCGCTTTACCTTTAAGATTCGGGTTAGCGTTCAGCTGACCGGCCAGCTGAGACTTGCCCGCCGCCGTGGCGTTGTTCAGCACCGCGCCTGGCGTAGCGACATTAAAATCTTTGTAGGTGTTGTGCGAAATCCCGGCCCCGTTGGGGGGGGCTATATTCACCACCGGTACCGTGCCGGACTGCACCTGCGTACCGCTGACCGCGGCGGTAATGCCTGCCGCAATCGCCGGGTTCAGCGGCTGCAGCGCCGTCAGGTAAATCAGCAGATAGCTGGCCCCCCGGGCCAGCGGATTATTGAGTTTGTCCATCGTCATTCCCTCGAAGGATGTTAAAAAGAGCACGTTGCGGTGCCCGGCTGTGTGCTGTTGCTAAAACGTGATGCCGGCCTGCCACCACGCCACCCAGGCGTCCGGCTGCAGGCTGTCCGGCGATAAAAGGGGCTTGCCCACAGTGACCGACTGGCTGAACAGACCGCCGCTGAGGCCGAGGCCCAGCGCCGCACCGGCCACGCTGCCGCCTTCCACCCGTTCGGCTTCCTTCTGCACCCGGCCGATATCCAGCGCACCGGTCAGCGACAGGCCGCCGAAGCTTGCAGAGCTGGCAATCTGCCAGGTGAGCTCATTGCGCCAGTAGGCTCCGCGGTTGCCGGTGAGGTACTGCTCCTTAAAGCCGCGCACCGAGTACTGGCCGCCGACGGAGATCCGCTCGCTGGCCCAAAGGTTGTCCGGCGTGGTCTGGCCGTAGAAAGAGGTCAGATACCAAACGGAGGAGGAAAGCGGCAGGAAGTAGCTGGCGCTGAGGCTGTATTTGCGAAAGCCGCTGCGGGGCAGCCCTGGCCGATCGGGTGCGTCCGGCGTGGCACCCAGCACATGCAGGCCGTGGCTGAGCGACGGGCTTAATGTGAGCCACCCCCCGCCCGCGCTGCGGCTGTAGTTGAGGGTGCCGCTCAGGCCGGTTATGGTCGGGCTGCTGACGCTGAGTTTTTCTCCGGCCAGCCTGTTTTCGCTGCGCCTGCGGCTCAGCGCGGTTTCAAACGCCAGCTTCTGTCTGCCGTCACGCAGCAGGGTGCGGCCAACGGAGAAACGCTGGCTGAGAGCGCTGCCGGCATAGCGGTAGCTGGCCTGCTGCAGTGGGATCTGCTGATAGAAATCGTTCCAGCCGGTCTGCCCGCTCAGCAGCCAGTATCCGTAAGGGATGCTGACGCTGCCGGTCAGGCTGCGGCTGCGCCGGTCGTGTCGGAACTCGCCGTCGCGCGAGGCGGAAAACTGCCACAGGTCGGCCAGATGCAGCGGGTTTTCAACGGTCAGTGAGGCGGCCAGCTGTGCCGTACCGGTACTCTTCTGCCCGCTGTTGTCGGCGCTCACGCTGACACCGACGGATGATTTTTTATCTGCCGGCACCAGTACCACGCGGGAATAGCCCGGAAGCGTGCCCGGCTGAATATCAATGGTCACCTGCGCTGAACGCAGCCGGTTAAGCTGCTCAAGCCCCTGTTCCAGGTCCCGCAGGTTCAGCACCTGTTCCGCTCCTGCCGGCATCGCCATTCTTACCGCCAGCGGCGTGTCACCGTTAAGCGTGACGGACTCGATACGTCCTTCGCTGACGGCGATGATGAGCTCCCCGCCTGAAATATCCTGTTCTGGGAGCCAGGCCTGCGAGGTGATATAGCCTCTTTCCAGGTAAGCAGCGGTAGTTTCCCGTATCAGCGTGTTGATTTGCGCCAGAGTCAGGCAGCGGTTCTGCCAGGAGCGGGCAAGCGCAGCCTGCACGCCGGCCGGCAGATGAGCTGACTGACGGAAACGAATCTGCTTTACCGGATGGCAGGCATCACCGGCGTTAGCCTGTGATGAAGACGTTACGACAGGAAGATCCGTCTGGTTCTGCAGCGACTCACGCAGCGCCTTCGCCTGTTCGAGCAGGGCTCTTTGACGGTTTTCAATAATGCTCTGATCGGCGGGGCTGAGCGTCTGAACGGCGGCCTCAGTCGCGGGGGCAAGGCAGGATAAAATCAGGAGCACGGCTGCTCCGGCACAACGTTCCCTGTTGATACACACAGCAATCTCTCTTACGATTTGCTTAAAATTTGAGCAAATTATAAATACATACAAATTTAAGTCCAGTCTTATTTACTGGCTTCTATCCTCCTGTTTTAAATGATCTTGATGGCGTATTTTTTGTAGGGGATACGATGGGTTGTTAAGGTCGATGCTCGTTTTTAACGTAAGGATGGTTCATGGCAGTTCACAGCTTATAATGTCCCCAAACGCTTTGACCGAAACAACGTTGTTTGAAAAGGGTTCGTTTTACCTCTGGCAGGGCAGCGTACGAGCAGCGATAAATCAGCCTCCATTAAACCCGAAACCCCGATGGGCGGACTTAACGGCGCGTGCGACGTTAAGGGCGTGATTTCCGGGGTCTTGACCACAACTCCAGAGTCCGTCAGCGGTCATCCATTTTCTCAGCGTTTCTGTCGAAATGGTAATGCCATGGCGTTCAGTGAGCTTCTCGGCTGCCAGAGAGTCGGTCCCAAATCGCTGTAGTTTTCTCGCAGCAGCGTCAGAATTTTGAACCGCAGTTCATCCGGAGCACGATTATTTGCGGGTCTGCCGCGTTTCAGGGATGACAGTCCCGCAGCGCCAGACTCACGAAAGCGGTTCATTAACCGCTGTGTCTGACGTTCGGTCAGAGCAAGCTGATGAGCAGCATCACGACGGCGCATGCGCTTTTCAACAACTGACTGAATGAGGTTGATCCGACTGAGTTCTTTATCTGACATGGTCACAAGCATCCTGATGTCTCCATGGCCTGAGGATTGGATCCTTTATGCCATAAAAAGTGACATCTCTAAATGGGTTAAAAGTGACATTAGAATATTGCAGTTACACACCCTGTCTGGCCTGTTTTCAGAGGTCCGCTTTGTAGCTAAATTAAGACGTCCGCATGTGGGTCAGGTTTCAGCTCTGGCCGAAGATTTCCTTGCTCCTTGTCTGAAGTTGCTGCAGGGCTTCCAGCATGTCGTTCTGATTTAGACTTCGCTGTGATTTCTTGCCGGGTTGTTTCTTTCTGCGTGAGGTATGGCCGTCCAGTGATGGCAGGGCCTGTGAGCGGGTGTTGTCCCGCTTGTCCTGAACCAGCTTTATCATCTCCAGAGTACGTCCCAGGCGCTTGTTGTCGACGATGGCACCCTGGTCAAGTTCTCCCAGCCGGTCGTAAGTGATGAAGGGCAGGGAAGTACCATTGGCCCGGAGCTCAATAGTGCCGTCCGGATACTGCCAGACATCGATGTATTTCCCCTGAAAACGCCGGTTTCCTTCATTATCCTCAAGTAGATAAAGCTTTTTATCATACTGTAAAGTCAGGTTTTTTGAGACCTTACGCTGTTCACGCCAGGTAAATGTCGCCTGCAGGTTTTCGCCATTCTCCAGCGGGCGATGTACGTCAAAATCGTGCCGGGGCAGCTTTGCGAAGCGGCGGTTGTAATCTGCCATAAACTCATCAGCAAAGGCGTTGGGAGCTTCAGGAGTACTGATACCGCGCAACCGCAGCTCCTTGACCAGGCGGTCCTGTAATGTCAGGTGAGCCCGCTCAACGCGGCCCTTGGCTGAACTCGTATTGGCGCAGATACCGGTAATGTTCAGCTCGTTCATTGCACGGCCAAACTGGGTCTGGCCATCGCCGCCGGTAGCCTGTTTGTTGTTGATCCTGAAGACACTGGCCTTGTCGCTGTAGAACGCCAGAGGCTTGCCGTATCGCTCCAGATAACCGCGAGTGGCTTCAAAATAGGTGAAAGTAGACTCAGAACTGACGAACAGAAGCTGCATCAGCCGGCTGGTTGCATCATCGACATAAACAAGGAGCGTACAGGCCGGGCCACGATCCTCGAACCAGCGATGGTCACTGCCATCAATCTGTATCAGCTCACCAGTACAGGCGCGTCGTGGGCGAGGCTGATGGACACGCGACGGTCGTAGCTTACGGGGGGATCCATAAACCGGCCCGGGTCATCAGCTTACGCACGGTCTCTTTAGCAAGGTACAAATCATGAACTTCAGCGAGCTTTTCGCAGGCTAATGTCGGACCAAAATCAGCGTAACGTTCACGAATGATGCGCAATGCACGTTCGGCGAGGCCTGGCATCAGTTGTCGGTTCCCGGGCTGGCCACGACGGCGGTTAACAAGATAAAGCGGTCCGTGTTCACAGTAGCGTTCAAGCAATCGGCGGCAGTGCCTGTCAGAGATCTCCAGCCGGCTGGCTGCAAGGCGTGTTGTCAGACGCCGGTCAATCACGTCCTGAAGGATCCTGAGTCGGTTCACATCGTTCATCGAGAAAAACTCCGTTCCGTATGCCGTCATGAGTCTCATCCTTTGAAAGCAGCGATCGCTGTGGTGAGACTGTAGCGCGGACATGTCTATTTGGTCAGAGGCGGACATCTGAATTTAGCTACTACATGGTTGATACGCATAATACTAATTATGTTAAATCAAGGGATGACGTGCTCACATATTGTGTTGATTTATAATAAATTCTGATTCCAGATGCTCTCAATGCAGGTGCGTAATTTATGATATGATACCCTTCCGTGAGAAATTTATGATGAAATCAGAAGACACCCTTGACTGGTATCCGGCACAGTTGCCTCCGGTTAAAATAATCCTTGGTGAAGCCGTACTCGCCGTAGGAAGACAGGGAAGGCCTATCAATACCCGAACTTTGCTTGAATACTTGCAGGTGATGCAAGGCAAACAAAAAAGAAGAGATGATAAAGTCGCGATGAAAACTGCAATTGATGTTCTCAGGGACAATCAGCGCATTAACGGCAGATGTTAATGCGCATCAGATGCCTGCGTCAGTTCTGAATGATTTCAATCGTATGAACTTTTCCGTCATCCATCAGCGGGATTCTGTCATCCGCGAGGAGGATGCCATCCAGAGTAACCTGATAGCTTACCTCGCCACGTGAAACAGTAATGTGATACAGACTGCTGCCATGCTGATAAGTCATGCTAAATGACGGCCAGCTGTCCGGCAACAGAGAGTGAACGGTAAGGGAATTACCGTAACGTTTTATCCCCAACAGCTCTTCTGTCAGCAGACGGTACGCCCAGCCTGCGGACCCGGTATACCAGCTCCACCCTGCCCGACCGGTATGCGGCGCGACGCTGTACACATCAGCACTCATGACATAGGGCTCCGCTTTATATCTCTCCACGCCTTTGGCATCCAGCGTGTGGTGTATCGGGTTGATCGCAGACCAGAGTTGCCACGCGCGCTCTGCATTCCCCATTCGGGCAAATGCCATCACGGCCCAGATGGCTCCATGGGTATACTGCCCGCCGTTTTCCCGCACGCCCGGCAGATAACCCTGTATGTAACCGGGATTCGGTCCATGACCGTCAAATGGAGGGGAAAGCAGCTTAATTAACCCGACATCGGTATCGACCAGGTGCTTGTCCAGCGCCTGCATCGCCTTAACGGCGCGTTCAGGATCGGCTGCCCCGGAGAGAACGGACCAGCTTTGCGCGATGGCATCAATCCGGCAGTCCTGCGAGTCTTTGGATCCCAGAGGCGTGCCATCGTCAAAATAGCCACGCCGGAACCACTCGCCATCCCAGGCGGCGGCATTGAGATTTTTCTGCAGGCGCAGCGCCTCCATACGGCACAGCGACGCAACATGTTCATCCTGCCGCCGCTCAGCGAGCGCCGCGAAACGCTGTAAAATGTCGTACAGGAAGAATCCGAGCCAGACACTCTCCCCTTTACCGTCGATGCCGACCCGGTTCATCCCGTCATTCCAGTCGCCCGCACCCATAAGCGGCAAACCATGCTGGCCAAACCGTAGCCCGTGCTTAATCGCCTTAACGCAGTGCAGCCAGAGCGTCTCTTCGGTGTGGCTGATGAGCGGCGTATCGTAAACGGACTCCTCGCCTGGCTGGAGCTGGCGCCCTTCCAGCCAGGGGATGCATTGTTCCAGTATCCCGGTATTCCCGGACGTTTCGACGTAGTGACAGACCGCGAGCGGCAGCCAGAGATAATCATCCGAACAACGCGTCCTTACGCCGTTGCCGTGCGGAGGATGCCACCAGTGCTGCACATCGCCCTCAATAAACTGCCTGGAGGCGCACAGCACAATCTGGTCGTGCAGTCGTTCCGGCGCGCTGTGGCTCAGCGCCAGCGTATCCTGAAGCTGATCGCGAAAACCAAACGCGCCGCCGGACTGGTAATAACCACTGCGGGCCATCAGACGACAGGCCATCGTCTGATACAGCAGCCAGCCGTTAACCAGTAAGTTAACGGTGCTATCCGGGGTGTTGACCACGATGTTATCAAGCATGCGGTGCCAGTGTTGGTGAACGGCGTTAAGCTCCCGGCGAGCGTTATCCTCATCCAGATAGCGGGCAAGCACCGTCTGCGCCTGGGCAGAATTTTCCTCGCTGCCGAGTATAAAAATAAAGGTCTTTTGATCGCCATCAATCAGGGTAGTGACAGACTGGATTGCGCCGCACGGATCGAGACCGGCGCCCACGTTACCTGACAGCCTGCGTAGCTTCATGGCGGCTGGGTTTTGCAGAGAGCCGTTGCGGCCAATAAACTCGCGGCGGTCGGCCGTAAAGGAACCATGGGGGTCGTTGACGGCGAAAAATGCGGTGCGCCCTTCACCGCTAGCGCCGTAAAAGTTACTGGCCATCACGCTGCTACCACCCGGCACGCTTACCGCATGCGTCACAATGTGGGGGGCTGAACGCGTGCGCGATTCGCCAAGCGTCCACTCCACGTACCCTGTGACCGATAGCTGCCGCGCACGGCCCGAATTATTACTGAGCGTCAGAATCGCCAGCTTAAGCGGGGCATGTTCGGCGACCAGCACCGTCAGCTCACTGTCTATCCCGCTCTCGCGGTGGGCGAATACGCTGTAGCCAAAGCCATGGCGGGTCAGATAATCGCCGCGCCCGCGTACGGGTAACGCAGTGGGCGACCAGCACTCGCCGCTTTCTTCATCACGAATATAAAAAGCTTCACCGCTGCGGTCGCTTACCGGATCGTTTTCCCAGGGCGTCAGGCGGTATTCATGGGCGTTCTCGCACCAGCTGTAGGCCTGTCCTGCTTCAGATATCACGCTTCCAAAACAGGCGTTTGCCAGCACGTTTGCCCAGGGAGCAGGCGTCGGCTGGTTTTCCTTCAGGACAATCTGATACTCCCGACCATCTTCAGAAAATCCGCCATGACCGTTGAAATGTCGCAGCCTGTCGGTCTCTGGCGTCCAGTCCGTGTGTTGATTACTCCCTGCCGCGCTGCCCGGCACAAAAGGCCTGAGCGTTTTTTTCGACGAGTGGATCCGCTGGTTAAGCTGCTCGTTAAGACCGCCGGCACGATCGTCGAGATACAGACAGGCCACACTCATTAACAATTGCTTATCATCGGCAGACAGATGCTCGCCGTTACGCACAAAAATCCCGCCCGATTTATCCAGCATGCTGGCTTCTGAACCGGCATAGATTAGATCCATAATCTGCGTCTGCAACACCTGCTGGTAGCCGCCGGGGCTGTTATTGAGGATAACAAGATCCACCTCCAGCCCTTTCAGCCGCCAGTAGCGATGCGCCTGAATCAGCGTGGTGACGGAGGCCATACTCTCCTCGCTGGCGGCGCTGAGCAGCACAATCGGCAGATCGCCTGAAATAGCCCAGCCCCACAGCGCGGACTGACCGCGCCTGTTCCGGCTGATGACCTCGCCGTCGGCGCGTAATTCCTGGCTGGGATAAAGCACCGCGCTGGCGAGACGGTTAAACAGCGTGGCGTCATCTTCGCTGGCGTTCATCTGCCGTAACACCACCAGACTGTGCGACCAGGCCAGCTCAAAGACGCGCTCGGCAATCGGGTAATCGCGGTATTTTTCCAGCAACGCCAGGCTGTGCTGACGGCTCTCGCTGATGCCATAAATGATATCAATGGTTACCGGCACTCCTGGCAGGAGCGTCACGGTGTGGCGTATTGCCAGGATGGGATCCAGCACCGCACCCGACGTATTGCTGAGCGGCCCGTTTTCATGGGCAGCAGCGGCATCAGCCGGACTTCTGCCCCTGCCGATAAACTTAGCCCGGTCGGTTTCAAACGAGGCGCCTGCGCCGTTATCGCCATGTACGACCATCATGTGAAACAGGTACGGACTCGGTTCATCCGGCGAACGCGGACGCCGGTGGCACAGAATAGCGTCCCGGCCTGGGTCAATCTCAGTTTCGATAAATAAATTGCTGAACGCCGGGTGTGCCAGATCGCTGGCCTCTGGGGCCATCACTACTTCGGCGTACGTCGTCAGTTCAAGCGTTCGCGGCAGTCGCCCACGGTGTACCAGGGTAATCCGCCGCAGCTCTATGTCATCTTCCGGAGAGACCACAACCTGCGTTCTGATGCTCAGAGTGCCGAAGGTGCGCCTGAATTCCGCGCACGCGTCGGTGAATATCATCTCATCGTTGCCGTCAGCGTGTCCGCCCACGGGGTGCCAGGTGTTGCTCCAGACCTCATCCGTAAGCGGGTCGCGGATATAACAGAACGATCCCCAGCAATCACGGGTCGTGTCGCTGCGCCAGCGGGTAAGGGAAATCGAGTTCCAGCGGCTGTATCCGCCGCCGCCCGGCGTCATCATCAGGTGGTAGTGTCCGTTGGATAGCAGCTGTACCTCGGGCGTCGGGCTGTCCGCACGGGTGAAGACTCGCGGCTCATAGCGCACCGGTTTCACCCTCCCGTCGTGGGATTCAAAATGACGGCGGGGACTGTAGAGATCGACCACATCCGGTACGCGCTCCTGGAGCAGCAGGTTTGCCGACATAAAGGCAGGGCTCGCCATAAATCGAGCGGTCATCGGAGCGTCCAGCAGAAGATGCGCCAGCGCCTGAAATCCCATGCCCTGATGATGTGCCATCCACGATTGCACCACGGCGTACAGTTGCCCGGTAGCAAGCCGTGATGGCGTATAGTCCAGCGCTTCATAAAACCCATATTCGCCGCGCGCACCGCTCTGCTCCAGCCTGAGCAAGTTTTCGCAGGCCTTCTGCGGAGAAACCAGCAGCGCCAGCAGCGTAGCGTACGGCGCGACGACCATATCGTCGGCAAGCCCCCGACGCAGACCCAGGCCGGGTACGCCAAATGCCTGATACTGATAATTGTGTTGAACATCAAAGGCATGATAGCCGGACTCAGAGACGCCCCACGGCACGCCGCGCTCCTTGCCCCAGTGGATCTGGCGCATCACCGCGGATTTGCTCATCTTATCAAGCAGACTGCCGTGCCAGGCCGGCATCACCAGATTCGGCATCAGATATTCGAACATCGAGCCGCTCCAGGACATCAGCGCGGTTTCATTATCGATGGTGGTGAACAGCCTTCCGAGCGCGTACCAGCTTTTCATCGGTAGCTGATTCGTTGCGATGGCGACAAAGCTGGTCAGACGGATTTCAGAGGGCAGAAGGTCATAGTGGCTTTTGTCGGCCGTATTCGTGTCACGGTTAAATCCGACGCTGAGCAGGCTGGTCGCTTCGCTGTAAAGAAACGCAAAATCCATACGCGCATGGTCGCTCAGCCGCTGTTCAAGCTCGCCGATCATATCCAGCCGCAGGCGGGCGTAGGTAATAACCGATGCCGGAGGCGTCCCTTCACCTGCGCAGGTCGCGCCCGCCAGCCAGCTCAGCGTCGGCAGCGTCTCGCCGCAGTACGCCGGGGGTAACCAGCCGAGCAGATGCGACCATTCATGGCAAAGTTCGACCAGCTGTTGCTCCAGACGCTCCGTCCAGCGCACCACAAGGTGCCCCTCCTGCCGACACGCGCCGGTGAGATGGTTGCACTGTGCGCGCATATTTTTAAGCGCGTCATACAGTCGCCCCAAAGGCAGCGCCGCCGCACTGGCGCACTGACTGCGCAGCAGTTTCAGCGCACCGGGGGCACCCGGCCCCCAGTGTTTTTCCAGAAGGGAAAGCGTATCGTCCAGGCCGGCTAATATCCTTTCGCCGTTCAAAACCGGCTGATTACGCATGCCTGACACCCCTTCACGCAGCGTCAGCAGATGTCCGGCCATGTTGCCGCTGTCAACGCTTGAGACGTAGCGCGGGCTGAGCGGCGCAAGCGTACGGGTGTCATACCAGTTATATAAATGACCGCGGAAGTGTTCCATCTTATCCAGCGTGTCCAGGGTCAGCATGATGCGCTGCAGCACGCCGCCGCCGTGCAGATAGCCAAAGTCCCAGGCCGTCAGGTTAGCCAGCAGAGAGAGGCCAATGTTGGTGGGTGACGTACGATGCGCGACCGCAGGCTGGGGGATTTCCTGATAATTGTCAGGGGGGAGCCAGTTCTCTTTCGCCGTGGCAAACGTTTCAAAGAAGGCCCAGATTTCCCGACTTGTCTGCCGCAGCAGCTGTTTCTGTTGCTGATTCGGCAAGGAGGCCTTACGGACAGCCGGCTGGCTCAGCCAGCTCATCAGAAGGGGTGTCAGGCACCACGTGACGCCGATGGCTATCGCGATGGTCAGCAGCAGCGGTGCAAAAACAGACGTCAGAGCCGTAAGCGCCAGACCGCAGGCGACGTTCAACCACATAGCCCGACAGAAGCCCAATGCAGAGACGTTATTCTGGCCGTTATCCGGGCTATGGCTTACCCACTGGGTGAGATTGCGCTGGCTTACGCCAAGACGCCAGAGCGTAACGCCGATCGCATATATCGAGTAACCGGCTTCGTGCGGCATTATCACCACGGTCAGCCCGATACGGGAAACGCGCTTCAGTGCTCCGGCTGCGACCAGCATCAGATGCTGCCTGAAGGGACGGCGAAGCGGTTTATGCAAGAGATCCCAGACGATGCTTAACGCCGCAGGCAGCAGCAGTATCAGCATCAGCACGCCAAGCCAGTACTGCGGATTGGGGACCCACAGCAGCGTGCTAAACAGCAACAGCAGGAAGGAAGGCGCCACCAGGCTGCGTCGCAGATTATCAAATAACTTCCAGCGGGAAAGCGCGGAGAGCGGATTTTTATCCCTGGTTCCGTCTGCTTTTCTCACCCAGAGCCTGAGCCAGTTGAGTAATTGCCAGTCCCCGCGGATCCAGCGCGTACGGCGCGCGACGTCGGAGAGATAATCATTCGGATACTGTTCGTAGAGTAAGACTTCGCTCAACAGACCGGAGCGAGCGTAGCAACCTTCCAGCAGATCGTGGCTGAGAACGAGATTTTCCGGGCAGACGTTGGCGGTGGACTGGACAAAAATATCCACATCATAAATACCTTTGCCAACGAACGATCCCTCGCCGAAGAGGTCCTGATAGACATCGGAAGACATCATCGAGTAGGGATTATTACCCGGCACACTGCTGCGCAGGGCGGCGTAGCGTCCTTGCCCGTTTCGGGGCATCTCCTCCGCCAGGCCGGGCTGTAAAATCCCGTACCCTTTAATGACTCTCTGGCGCGTCGGATCGTATTCTGGCTTGTTCAGCGGGTGCGCCATCGTGGCCACCAGTTTATGCGCGGTATCGCGTGGCAGGAGCGTATCGCTGTCCAGCGTGATCACGTATTTAATCTGTCCGGGTAACATGTGCGGGGGCAAGCCTGCAGCGCTTGAAAACTGTGCTCCCGGCTGGCGTAACCAGCTGTTCAGCAGCGCTAGCTTGCCCCGCTTGCGTTCATACCCCATCCATATCCCCTGTGTATCGTTCCATTCGGGCTGGCGGTGCAGTAAATAAAAGCGAGGCCGGCTGCCGGGGTAGCGCCGGTTAAGCTTTTGCGTCTCTGCAATTGCCTGGCTTAACAGGGCACTGTTTTTACGGGTATTTTCGGTTAATGAATCAGCAAAATCGGTGAGAAGCGCGAAGCAGAGATGGTCATCCTGATTACCCAGGCAGCACACTTCGAGACGAGTGAGAAGCTTGCTGAGGCCTTCATGGCTTGTCAGCATGCAGGGGATCGCCACCATGGTGGCATACTCAACAGGAATGCCGTCTGAAAAGTCCATCCGCGGCAGAGGGCTGGGGATGCGAAAACGCGTGGTTGCTTCGCTGAGCATATCGCTCACCAGCTGGCTGACAGCAACAATAAGAGGAAACGCCAGCGGTATCAGCAGCCAGGAGATCGCCTGCTGCGCCGTCTCATACAATACGGCGGCCGTAACGGCCGTGGTTAAAAGGCTTATGCTGCCGAGCCATGACAGCAGGGGCAGTTTGTTTAAACTCTGTCGCAGCCGTTTGATACCCGACCTCTCAGCCGACAGTAACTCTTCGAGCTGCGCGCGCCCCTCTCCGAGCAGAAAATAACCAATGTGTCGGTGCGCAGTGTCTGCGGCCATTTCACCAGACAGTGACAGCACGCGGTTTGCGACTTCCGGTTCACTGAAACGACTCTCTCTGGCCAGCGTCTCGATCACGTGGCGGTAATGGTCCCGGGTATCGAAGTGCATACGGGAATAGATACCCGCAGGATCACGACGTAACGTCTGCTCCACTACGCTGATGCTCTCGGCGAACTCCGCCCAGTTTGTTTCACTCAGCAAGCGCAAACCGGCAATGCTGTTGCTGACGGAGAGCTGGCTGGCAGCAAGCTGCTGATTGAAGCGATGAATCAGAGCCTCAGTCGTCACTCCCTGCGCGGCAAGACGTTGTTCAACCCAGCTAAGAGGAAGCGCCAGCGCGTTGCCATGTCCCTGCAGGCGGCGGACCAGCTCTGCGACAAAAGCGCTACTCAGCGGAGGATGAGAACGCGCCATGTCGGCGATAACCATGATTACGTCGGCGGGGGTATGCTCAGCACATTCAAAAATTCGCGTTACCCACGTATCCGCAAGGCTGCGTTCCTGCTGTGCCTGAGCCACCTCGCAACTCACCCGGCGCAGGTTTTCAATCAGCGCCAGACGCAGCATGCCCGGCAGAGCCCAGACTTCCCCCAACGTCAGCGGCGTTAGCTGTTGATAGGCGGTGAGATAGCTGGTCAGACTGGCGGTATCCCAGCGCCCGTCGCCATGGGCGATGGCCTCTGAGGCGATATCATAAATTCGCGGACATTGATGAGGAATGGCCAGTGCCGGAAGACCTTTACCGAAGCTTTTCGGCAGGTGCTGGCGAACCATGCGGATCTGCTCTTCAATCAGATAGTAGTTGTCCAGCAGCCACTCGCCTGCGGGCATGATACTGGTTTTTTTACCGGCGTTGAGTGCGTAACAGCTTTGTGTAATCACCGCCTCATTGTCACTGAGTCGCTTAAGCAGGTAGTACGGTAGTTTGTCGCGGGACAACTTATGTGTACGAGCCAGCCTTTGGCCGAAACGCTCCAGCTGGGGCGTTGAAAATAACTCCGCTCGTAAGCCATTTTCAGCTCCCGTATCGTTTGCCGGGAACGGCACGCGTTCGCCATCTTCGGGCAGAATGCGAGCGCGCTTAAACCACGCTACAGGTTTCATTTTCATCGGGTTGCTCTGATTCGACGTTAACGTGCAGGAGCAGTTGCGAAATCAGTTCAGAAATGTTCTCTCAGGATGGGCGTAAGGCATCAGGGACTGAACAGCTGCTGGTATTTTGTTCAGTATAGAACATTGGTTATGAAGCCAGTACGGCGATGTACCGAGACGTCCAGTGCGGAGACAGCTTCGTCGCAAATCACCAGCCGCGTGCAGACGATCGGCCCCGTGCAATACTGACGCGCTACTAGTTACAACATTCTAATCGCATAATTAACCCCACGCGGAACACTCACCACCTGAAGTTAACCTTCATTTACAACGTACAGTTCGGCTTAAAACAGGCTTCAACAGGTCTTGCGGCCTGTTTAAGCCAAATCACTCCGTGCGTCGATAACTCTCTTGCTCTGCTGTTTTGGCCTGTTCATTCAATACATACCCCCAAATGAAATCCTTTATTCCCCCCGCCGATTGCCGTAAAAAGAGGGATTCACTTAGGATATCGCTTAGTTTCGGAGCTTACCATCGCCAGCGCTGACCGCCTCACTTCGCTAATCACAGTCAAACGGCTCGCGGCACTGACCGCCGCCGCGCTGTTGTTAACCAGCTGCTCCTCTACCCCGCCGCGTTCGCTGGTGACGCCGCCGCCGACGGTGGTGGTTAAGCCTCCGCTGCCGGTCAACCCCGCGCCGATGCAGGGTCCGCTGCGCGGCGTATGGCTGGCGACCGTCTCGCGGCTGGACTGGCCGCCGATCGCCTCGGTTAACGCCCGCCCTGAGCAGCGCATTCGCCTGCAGCAGCAGGCGCTCATCGCTAAGCTGGATAAGCTGAAGGGGCTGGGGATTAACGCGGTATTCTTTCAGGTAAAACCCGACGGCACCGCGCTGTGGCCATCTGAGATCCTGCCGTGGTCCGATATGCTGACCGGGCAAATCGGCGAGGATCCGGGTTACGATCCGCTGCAGTTTATCCTCGATGAAGCGCACAAGCGTGGCATGAAGGTACATGCCTGGCTCAATCCGTACCGGGTGTCGGTGAATACCAAAGCCTCAACCACCGCCGAGCTGAACCGCACCCTGTCGCAGCAGCCGGCCAGCGTGTTTGTGCTGCACCGCGACTGGATCCGTATCTCCGGCGAGCGCTACGTGCTGGACCCGGGCATTCCGGAGGCGCGTGACTGGATCACCAGCATCGTGGCGGAAGTGGTTTCCCGCTATAACGTCGACGGCGTGCAGTTTGACGACTACTTCTACGCCGACTCTCCGGGTTCGATGCTCAACGACAGCCAGACCTTCAGCCGCTACGGTCAGGGGTTTGCCAGCAAGGCGGACTGGCGTCGACACAATACCCAGCAGCTGATCGAACAGGTGTCGCGTACCATTAAGCAGCTGAAGCCGGGTGTCGAGTTTGGCGTCAGCCCGGCCGGGGTGTGGCGCAACCTGTCGCACGATGCCGCCGGCTCCGATACGCGCGGCGCGGCCGCCTATGATGAATCCTTCGCCGACACCCGCCGCTGGGTACAGAGCGGGCTGCTCGACTATATCGCCCCGCAGATTTACTGGCCGTTCTCGCGTAAGGCCGCCAGCTACGGCGTGCTGGCCAACTGGTGGGCCGAAGTGGTGAAACCGACCCGTACCCGCCTCTATATCGGCGTAGCGCTGTATAAGGTCGGTGAGGCCTCAAAGGTAGAGCCAGACTGGACCCTCGGCAACGGCGTACCGGAGCTGAAAAAACAGCTGGATATGAACGAGTCGCAGCCGCAGATCGACGGCACCATCCTGTTCCGCGAGAACTACCTGAACCTGCCACAGACGCAGAGCGCGGTTAACTACCTCAGAGACCGCTGGGGAAGTGGAAAATAACAGAGCGTCTTCACGTTATTCATGGTTAAAGCGTTGTCGATGCTGGCTGGGCGTCACACCCATTATTTTGCGGAAGACCTTGCGGAAGGCAGAAGCGTCGGTATATCCCACTTCCCAGGCAATCACATCGACAGCCTGCCCTGTAAGCTCCAGCGCGTCTCGCGCTTTCATTATCCGCACCTGTTGCAGGTAATCCGTCGGCCTTAATCCCGTAGCTTTCTGGAAATGGCGGAGAAAGGTGCGTGGTGACAGTGACACCCGTTCTGCCATCTTTTCAATACTGTGCTGCTCGGAATAGTGGGCATGCAGATGATGCTGGATAAGTAAAATCTTGCTGTCACCATGCTCGAAATCAGGGATAAAAACGCTGTAGGGACTTTGTTCACGCCTTGGGGGATCGACCAGCAAAAATCGGGCGGTGGCAAGCATTGTGCCCGTTCCTGATATTTTCTCGATCAACGTCAGCCCCAGATCTATCCAGGCCAGGATCCCGCCAGCGGTAATTATATCGCCATCGTCGATGACCATTTTTTCCGCTACCACGTCAATCGCTGGGAAACGATCGGATAATGCCTGCGCAAAAGCCCAGTGCGTTGTTGCGCGACGGTGGTTAATCAACCCGGTTTCGGCCAGAACAAATGCACCGGCACAAACCGAACACAGCGTGACACCCTTGTTATAAAGTGTATTCATCCAGTCAGCGGGCACCTTCATTGAAGTCATCAGTGCTGGCATCACCAGGCTTGGCGGCGCAATCAGATAGCTCATACGATGGGGTTCATCCGGATGGCTGTCCCAGACACATTCCACGGTATTAGCGCCTTCAGTAACCTGCCAGTGCGAAACCCGTATCGCCCGTTTACGCTCCTCTCCGGAAATGCTCATAGCCCAGTCAGCGGCGATCCTGAACATATCGGTCAGGCCGTACACTGCGGCGAGTTGGCAGTCCCGGTAAATCAACACACCGATTTCAGCTATAACCGTGCTTTTAACAGAACTGAGATTTGTCATTTTCAACGCTTATAATGTCATATATGACAAGTGTAACGCCTCACGTAATGCCTGACAATCATGTTCAACAAGTCATCACCGCGATGGCCTGAAAACTGTAAAGGAGCGCATATGTCAGGCGCAGAAATAGAAAAGTTAAAAATTTCACGGCGTAACCTTTTGATCCTCGGCAGCACGCTGTCGGCAGGTATTGGGCTCTCTCACTCATCCCTCGCCCAGGGCATAACATTTTTATCATCACCTTCAGGAGATATCCCTATGAGCAACGGCATCATTACTACCAAAGACGGCACCCGAATTTTCTACAAAGACTGGGGCCCGAAGAGTGCACAACCTGTCGTCTTCCACCATGGCTGGCCGTTAAGCGCTGATGACTGGGACAACCAGATGTTGTTCTTCCTATCTGAAGGTTTTCGCGTAATAGCCCACGACCGCCGTGGCCACGGACGTTCCGATCAAACCGATGCAGGTAATGATATGACGACCTACGCAGCAGACGTGGCCGAACTTGCCAGGACGCTGAATCTGAAGAACGCCATTCATATCGGCCACTCTACCGGCGGCGGCGAAGTGGCGCGTTATGTCGCACATGCTGAAAAAGGCCGGGTCGCAAAAGCGGTTTTGATCGGTGCTGTCCCCCCAATCATGTTGAAAACAGCCGCCAATCCGCAAGGTTTACCGTTAACGGTATTTGACGGTTTCCGCTCTGCTCTGGTCGCAAACCGTGCGCAATTCTATATGGACGTGCCGGCAGGCCCATTTTATGGTTTTAACCGCCCTGGCGCGAAAGTCAGCCAGGGATTGATAAACAACTGGTGGCGACAGGGAATGGCTGGCGGCGCTAAAGCGCAATATGACTGTATTGCCGCGTTCTCAGAAACTGATTTTACTGAGGACCTGAAAGCCATCACCGTTCCGGTATTAGTTATGCATGGTGAAGATGACCAGATAGTGCCGATTGATGACTCCGCACATAAGTCAGTCAAACTGTTGAAACAGGGCACCCTGAAAACCTATCCCGGTCTGCCGCATGGTATGTGCTCGACCAACCCTGAAATAATTAACCCTGACTTGCTGGCTTTCGCCAGGCGTTAAACATTGCAACCCCGGAGGATTAGCGGTAATCACCTGATTCTATTAGCCGTCTGTTAAACCTGGCATCCTGCTTCGGGGTCAATAATGCCATCGCGTTGAATAACATCAGACTTGCTATGCGGTCAGGTGTTGTTGTGCAGCATGCTCAACGGGTGAACCCGTTTGTCAGGCCACCCGCAACCGTTTCTGCCAAACCCGCCCTCATTTACCCGCAGTTATGTTATTCATGGCTGCGGATATTTCATAAAGTATTCAGCCACTCCGTTAAGCTGGTTGTTAACGGGCAGCCCCCCTGAAGGGCTTGCCGCGCGCCCATTTCTGCCGTTATGCCGCCATCAAAAAGGATCACGCCATCATGAAAGTGCAAAAAATCGAACAACCCGCCGCTATCCCCGCGCTGGATCCGCAGGGCAGCATTGCCGGACTGCCCGGCTCACCGGAAATTAAGCTGTTCGGGCTGGAGAAAACCATTCCCGGCACCAGCGGCATTGATACCGGCATTTTCGAGTGCGGGCCGGGCAGCTATCGCCGTGGGGTTAAGCAGGCGGAAGTGATGCACTTTCTGTTCGGCAGCGGATCGTTCACCCCGGACGGGGAAGAGACGCTGACTTATAAAGCCGGTGACACCTTTTTCTTTGAGGCCAACACCGAAGGCACCTGGGTGATGGAAACGCAGATGCGCAAGCTGTACGTGATTTTTGACGTGAAATAAGCGCGGGGCTGGCTGTTCCGGGGGTGAAGCAGCGGCCCCCGGGGTTCATACTCCTCTGTCCGCTCACCATTTACAGACCACCGCTACCCGCAACGCCCGGACGCTGCATATCCGACCCACCCTGTGCCACGCCCTTCCGTCAGGTCTTTCTTTCGGGTTTTCCTTGCTTAATCGCCCGGGCACTTCTGGCCTGGTCCGCTGAGATCTCCATCAGCCGTCGGAAATTCGGGCATTCAAAATGGCTGGGCGCACCGCAGTCCGCCACGTGGCGCAGAGTGTCGCGCAGCGCCGTCAGCTCAAGAATCTGATTATCCAGCTCGTCGGCGCGGGCGTGCAGCTTATCCCGCGGCAGTTCGCTCACCCCACCGCGGCCAAACAGGCCGCCGATCTCCTGCAGCGAAAATCCCGCCGTTTGCCCCATCGCAATCAGCCGCAGCTGTAACAGTACCTCGGGCGCGTACTGCCGCCGCAGGCCGTGGCGCGCTACCGCGTGAATCAGACCGCTTTTCTCATAGTAACGCAGCGCGGAGGGGCTCATCCCGGACTGCGCCGCCACCTCGGCAATATCGAGTAATTTCATACTTGACCTCAAGTCGACTTCAATTCGTAGACTAACGTGACACCCCGCCTTTAACAAGAGAATGTCCCTATGACTCAGATCACTCCTTCCGCCCCACCGCTAGCCTCTGCGCGACTCACTACCGCGCTGGTGCTGGCGATGCTGCTGGCGTCGCTCGGCACCAGCATCGCCAATATCGCCCTGCCGGTGCTGGGGACGGCGTTTGCCGCCCCGTTCTCTGCGGTACAGAGGGTGGTGGTGGCCTACCTGGCGGGATTAACCGTCGCCGCGGTGTATGCCGGGCGGCTCGGCGATCGCTTCGGGCTGCGGCCTATGCTGGCCACCGGGCTGCTGCTGTTCGCGGCGGCGTCTCTGCTCTGTAGCCTTGCCAGCCAGCTGTCGCTG
The DNA here is from genome assembly GCF_002865965.1 of Erwinia sp. B116. Lineage (NCBI taxonomy): Bacteria > Pseudomonadati > Pseudomonadota > Gammaproteobacteria > Enterobacterales > Erwiniaceae > Erwinia > Erwinia sp. B116. The sequence goes on along the minus strand of NZ_JRZZ01000001.1, from coordinate 12,517 downwards.
CTGGTGCTGGCGCGGCTACTGCAGGGCATCGGGGCCGCCTTTATGATGACGTTGTCGATGGCGCTGATGCGCCAGACCAGCACGGCCGGGCGGCTCGGCCGCAGCATGGGGCTGATGGGCAGCGTCTCCGCGCTGGGAACGGCGCTCGGCCCGGCGCTCGGCGGTCTGCTGCTGCCGCTGACCGGCTGGCGCGGGCTGTTCTGGATGCCGCTGCCGCTGGCGATCGTCGCGCTGCTGCTGCTGGTCGCCCTGCCGGGTCAACCACCGGCGGGTCGAAGCGCATCGCCCGGCCTGCGTCAGGTGCTGGACCGCGCCATGCTCAACACCCTGGCGGTGAATCTGCTGGTGGCGGCGGTGATGATGACCACGCTGGTGGTCGGCCCGTTTTATCTGAGCCAGGGGCTGCGGCTGGCGGACGGCCAGGCGGGGATAGTAATGGCGGCCGGGCCGTTGATCGGCATGTGCTGCGGCGTGCCCGCCGGGCGGCTGGTCGATCGGTTCGGTCACCGCTACACGCAACGGCTCGGGCTGACGCTGATGGCCTGCGGGACCCTGCTGCTGGCGTTCACCGGCGCGGCCGGCGGGGTGGCCGGCTATCTGCTGGCGATCATGATCCTTACGCCG
>NZ_JRZZ01000001.1:10999-11862 GCF_002865965.1 Erwinia sp. B116 | reverse complement strand
TCGGGGCTGCTTAACCTGTCGCGCAACCTCGGGCTGATCGCCGGCGCGTCACTGCTCGGCGCGCTGTTTGCCTGGGCCACCGGCTCCGGCGGGCTGGCGACGGCCGGTGCGGAACCTATCGTCGTCGGAATGCGGCTGACCTTTCTGACGGTCGGCGTGATGCTGACCCTCACACTGCTGTCCACCCTGCGCAAAGCAGCAGGCCGGCAGACCATACAGAAATGAGTCATATAGCGGTCATTAAGTGGGTTAATGACCCATAGGTGAATCAAAAAGGTGCCTTTTTGCTCTTACTATTGTGCTCTGAATGCTCTCCGCCCGCCTGCATGACCCCGCGCAGCAGCGACAGCAGCCAGCCCAGCGCCGGATCGTTATCGCGCCGCTTGTGCCACAGCAGCGACAGGTCGATCCCCGGGGCGGACAGCGGCACCGCGCTGCGGTTCAGGCCGTAACGGTCAGTCCACCCGGCGGCCAGCCCTGCCGGCACCGTGGCCAGCGCCGGAATACGTGCCAGCAGCGGCGGCAGCGAGGAGAAGTGCGGCGTAACGTAGCGCACCCGCCGCTGAACCCCCTGTTCTGCCAGCCGCTGGTCAATCGCGCTGTGAGTGGCTCCGCGGTACGAGACCAGCAGATGATCGTTATCCACATACGCCTGCAGCGTTAACGGCGCGGACAGCGCCAGCTGCGCCGGGTGCCAGAGCGTGCAGAAGTCCATGCTGTGTACCTGTTCGCGTATCAACCCGGCATGGGTTTCTTCCGCGACGGTGATCGCCACGTCAACCCGATCCTGCTGCACCAGCGCACCATCCTGAAACGGATCGCTGGCCGTAATCTGCAGGGTAACGCCCGGCGCGTCGCGGGCG
>NZ_JRZZ01000001.1:4274-10906 GCF_002865965.1 Erwinia sp. B116 | reverse complement strand
TGAAACATCTCCCGCAGCCGCGCCAGTGCCCCGCTTACCGCCGGCTGGCCGAGATGCAGCTTCTCAGCCGCGCGCGACACGCTGCCTTCGCGGTGCAATACCAGCAGCACGGTCAGTAAATTCATATCGATACGGCTAAAATCATTTTCTCTGATAGTCATGATTATTTTAATCAATTTGAATGATGTTATGCCGTTCAGGATACTGCCGCTTATCGGGTAAGAACACTGTTTAATGAGGCTATGATGAAAACACTACTGATGCTGGTTGTCGCACTGACCTTCTCCACGCCGCTGCTGGCCGCGCAGGCTGCCAGCGAGCCGGACCAGCAGGCACCGGGCTACTACCGCATGACGCTGGGCAAACTGCGCATTACCGCCGTCTCTGACGGCACGGTCACCATTCCGCTCGACAAACTGCTGACGCATATCTCCCCGCAGGCGCTGCGTAAGGCGATGGCGGCCGACGCGATGACGCCGCAGGCGGAAACCTCGATCAACGCATTTGTTGTCGACAACGGCCAGCAGCGGATTCTGGTGGATGCCGGGGCCGGCGACCTGTTCGGGCATAACGGCGGCCACCTGCTGGAGAACCTGGCGGCGGCGGGCTACCCGGCGGAGAGCATCAGCGCGGTGCTGCTGACCCATATTCACGCCGATCACTCCGGCGGCGTCTCCCGCGGTGGCAAACCGGCCTTCCCTAACGCGCAGATTTTTGTTGAGCAGCGCGATGTGGATTTCTGGCTTAACCCGGCCAACGTCAGCCGCGTTGAGGCCAGCCAGGCACACACCTTTGCCGAGTCCGAACGGACGCTGCGTCCGGTGATTGCCGCCGGCCAGTTGCACAGCTTCCGCGCCCCGGCAACGGTGTTTGCCGGCATCCGCGCCGAATCGACGGCGGGTCACACCCCCGGCAGCGTGCTGTACCGGGTAGAGAGTGAAGGCCAGACGCTGGTGCTGTGGGGCGATATTATCCATGCCAAAGCGGCGCAGATGCCCGATCCGCACGTGGCGATCCACTTCGACGTCAGCCAGCAGCAGGCGATCGCCACCCGCGAGCGCGTGCTGAAGCAGGCTGCCGACCGGGGTTACTGGGTTGCGGCGGCGCATATCGCCTTCCCCGGGCTGGGCCACGTGCAGCGCGACGGCAGCGGCTATCGCTGGGTGGCGGCGAACTATACCACCCACCTTGCTTTGTAACCGGATAAACGTTTCAGCAACCTCCCTATGGCTATAATAAATTAACCAGTTTCAGTTCGATCGGCGCTTAAGCCGTTAATCTGCCTGTTGTGCGGCAAGCCCTGGCAATGTGCCTGTTACCTTAGCCGACCTCCGGCCGTGAACGCCAATACCACTCCTGTTCTGACCATAGCGGTTAATGGCATTTGTGCCGGGCGCTTCAGCGGGTAATCTTCTGCCGATTGGCATCATCACATCGTCAGCAGGTTGGCTCTATGAGTGGAAGAACGTCGGTCTATCTGGATCAGGAACAGCGTGAGCTGATCGCCCGGCTTTCGGCTGGCTGGCTGTGGCGCAGCGAGCTACCGACCTGGCTGCTGATCGTCACCATTTACGGCGGCTGGGTCGCCACGGTCGCCTGGTGGCAAACCCTCGGGCTGCTGCCGTCCACGCTGCTGTTAATCTGGTTAACCACCTGGTATATGTCGTTACAGCACGAGCTGATCCACGGCCATCCCACCCGTTTTCCGCGTCTGAATCAGCTGTTCGGCATGCTGCCGTTCTCGATCTGGTACCCGTACGGCGCCTATCGCGACCTGCATCTGACCCATCATATCGATGAAGATCTCACCGTGCCGGAGACCGATCCGGAAAGCTATTACTTTACCCGCCGCCGCTGGGCACGCTTTAACGGCGTGCAGCGCCAGCTGGTGCGCCTGCGCAACACCTTTCCCGGCCGCTTCCTGCTGGCCCCGCTGCTGACGATGTTCTGGGCGCTGGCCAGTATCTGGCATTCGCTGGTACAGCGGGATCGCCCCGCCATGGTCATGTGGCTGGTGCATTTTATCCTGCTGGTGCCGGTGATCGGCTGGCTGCACGCTCATGACTTCCCACTGGTCTGGTATCTGTTCGGCGTGACCGGGCCGATGCTGGCGGTGACCTCGGTGCGTTCGTTCCTCGAACACCGGGCGGAAGAGGCCCCGGAAGCGCGATCGGTGATCAACGAGGCCGGGCTGTTCTGGCGTCTGCTGTTTCTCAACCTGAACTACCATTTGGTGCATCACGATCTGCCGCGTGTTCCGTGGTACGGGCTGCCGGTGGTGTATCGTGCCGGTAAAGCGGCCTGGCTGCGGCGCAATCAGGGGTTTTTCGTTAAAGGGTATGGTGAGCTGATGCGCCAGCATCTGATCAGGCCGGTGCAGGTTGAAATCAACCCCTGGTTCCCGGACGGTCGACCGGACGCCACGCGCGCGCAACCACAACCACAACCACAACAGCACCCTGACTTAACGCCCGTCACTGCCGAAGCGCCCGAAGCCGGAGCAACCGGATGATGAGAGCGCCTGACGCTGCCGAAGCATCCAAAGTTCGAGCAATAGGATGATGAGAACGCCTGATACTGGTGAAGCATCAAAAGTTCGAGCGATACGATGATGAGAATGCCTGATACTGGCGAAGCATCAAAAGTTCGAGCGATACGATGATGAGAATGCCTGATACTGGCGATGTGGCCAAAACCGGAGCAACACCATGACCCAGCTGCTGTCACTACCCATGTACGACGTACAGCCCGCGGATACGCGCCTGCTGGTGATGGCGCTGCGTCAGCTGCTGGCGCAGGAAGGCGTTGACGGCTGGCACTACGCTGAGCCCGACGATCGGCTGGCGCACTGGCAGGACCCGGCGCTGCTGCTCAGCCAGGCCTGCGGCTATCCGCTGTGCGCGCTACTGCCTGACGTGCAGGTGGTCGGGACCTTTCATTACGACGCTGAGGGCTGTAGCGGGTTGCGCTACCGCAGCCGGCTGGTGGTGCGGCAAGCCGATGCCGGTAAACGTCTGGCCGATTTTCGCGGCAGGCGCGCGGTGTGCAACAGCGAGGATTCGCTGTCCGGCTTCCACACCCTGCGCGCGGAACTTGCCCCGCTGCCAGAAAACGGCCGCTTCTTCTCCTCACTGCTGTTCAGCGGCGGCCATCGCCAGTCGCTGCTGGCCCTGCAGGGTAATGCGGCCGACCTGGCGGCGATCGACGCGGTCAGCTGGGCGCTGTTCAGCCGCCATCACCCGGCGTTGCTGCAGGGGCTGACCACGATTGGCTACACCGCCGCCCTGCCCGGCCTGCCGCTGATTACCGCCTCCGGTACCTCCGCCGCCACGCTGCAACAGCTAAGGCGGGCGCTGACCCGGCTGGTCAGCGAACCCCAATGGCGCGAGATCTGCGCAAGGTTGCTGATTAGCGGCTTTACGGCGACCGGCCGTGAAGATTATCAGCCGGTCAGCGCGCTGATCGCACAACTGCCGCAGGCAGCCCCAGCTTCTGCCGCAGCGTACCCGGCTGATAGGCCGTCTTCATCACCCCACGCGCCTTGAGCAGCGGGACCACCTGGGTGACAAAGTTGTCAAAATCCACCGGCAGGAACGGGAACATCAGGTTATAGCCGTCCACGGCACCCGCGTTAAAGGCGGCGCTCAGCGTATCGGCCACCTCTTCTGCCGTGCCGATCACCAGCCAGCTGTCCGAGCTCTGTAACAGCAGCCGGCCCAGTTCCAGCACCGTTAATCCGGCGTCATAGCCGCGGATGATCTGCAACGCGGTGCGGATACCGTCAAAATTTTCCTCTTCGGGCAGCGGCGGCAGCGGCGCGTGGGGATCGGTGTTGCTGAGGTCCATCTGCAGATAGGTACCGAGCAGGTCCAGCGCCATCTGGTCGTTCATCAGCGATCTCACCAGCGCCTGTCGTTCCGCCAGCTCTTCCGCGCTGTTCACCACCACTGGCAGCACGCCGCCGAGGATTTTGAAGTGTGCCGGATCCCGCCCGAGCGCCCGCAGCCGCCGGTCCATATCCGCGCGGTAGGCCAGCCCTTTCTCGATATCGCTCATAAACACAAAATGAATATCCGCCTGGCTGGCGGCCAGCTGCCTGCCGGCCTCCGACGAACCGGCCTGCACGATCACCGGGTGCCCCTGCGGCGGCCGCGGCAGGTTCAGCGGCCCGCGAACCTTAAAGAATTTGCCCTGATGATCCAGCGGATGCACCCGCTGCGGATCGGCGAAGTCACCGCTCTGTTTGTCGATCAGCACCGCCTCTTCTTCCCACGAGTCCCACAGCCTGCGCACCACGTCGATAAATTCAGCCGCGCGCTGATAACGCTCGCCGTGCGCCGGCAGCGCCTCGCGGCCGTAGTTGGCGGCCTCTTCCGGCAGCCAGGAGGTGACCACGTTCCAGCTGGCCCGTCCCTCGCTGAGAAAATCCAGCGACGCGAAGTAGCGCGCCAGGTTGTACGGCTCGTTATAGGAGGTGGAGGCGGTGGCCATCAGGCCGATATTGCTGGTTACCGCGGCCAGCGCCGCTAACAGGGTGATCGGCTCCAGCCGCAGGTTGGCGTAATGCGGAATGCCGCTGGGCACCGTATCCCACACCGCCACGTGATCGGCGATGAAAATATTATCCAGCACCGCCTCTTCGGCCCGGCGCGCCAGATCGGCATAGTACTTAAGCGAGAAAATTTCCCGGCCGGGTGCCTGCGGGTGGCGCCAGGAGAAGCGGTAATCCCCTTGGGGATTGAAGAAGAACAGGTTAAAAATCGCCGTGGGTTGCGTCATACCGATCGCTCGCTAAGAGTGGTGGCGGCCGCTGCCGGCCGCAGAATGAATTAATTGGCCTTCAGGTTGGTTTTCACCCACTGCCCGGCGACCTTAGCCGGATCTTTATGCTCAACGTCGACCTGCTTGTTCAGCTCAATCAGATCGGCGGTGCTCAGGCGCGCCGACACCTGATTCAGCACCTGCTCCGTTTTCGCCGATACCGCGCCTTTATGCACCAGCGGCACCACGTTCTGCGCGGGCTGCTCATGCTTATCGTCCTCCAGCACCACCCATTTCTCTTTCGACAGATCGCCCTGGGTCGACACCACCGTCGCCACGTCAATTTTTCCGGAGTTGAGCGCCAGCCGGCTGAGCGGGCCGCCCATATCCAGCGATTTGAAGGCTTTAAACTTGATGCCATAGACCCGCTCCAGTCCCGGCAGCCCCAGCGCACGGGTCGCCACTTCTGGCGGACCGCCGACCACCAGCTGCGGTGCCACTTTTGCCAGATCGGAAAGGGTTTTCAGCTGATACTTTTTCGCCGTCTCTTCGCTCACCGCCCAGGCGGTAATCGAACTTGCCTCCGCCGCGTTCAGTAAGGCAAGATCCGCCGGCAAGGTGGCGTTCAGCTCGCGCGTAACGTCCTCCTGCGTAGTGGCCTTGCTGTCGCCATGATAATAATTCAACAATGCCCCCACATATTCAGGCACCACGTCCAGCTCGCCGGTTTTCAGCGCCGGAATGATAATTTCGCGGTTACCGAGGTTAAGCCGGGTTTTGACCTCAATCCCCTGCTGCTGCAGGGCGGCAGCATAGATATTGGCCAGAACGGTCTGCTCAGAGAAGTTGGCCCCACCGATGGTGACGGTTTCAGCGTGGGCAGCCAGCGCCATCCCGCTCAGCCCCATCGCCAGCAGCGTCGCCTGGGTTAATTTACGTTTAGCGAACCACCAATGTTTCATCATCATGCTCTCTTATGAATAATGCGTAGCGACTACGCGGGGGAGTTAACGGGCGGCGGGCAGCGTAAGGGCAAACCAGCGCCGGGCTATCAACGACATCAGCAGCTCACAGCCAACGGCCAGCAGCGAGACCACCAGCGAACCGGCAATCACCTGCGGAAAATCACGCTGGCCGAGGCCATCAATCAAAAAGCGGCCTAAGCCGTCCAGTCCGGCATAGGCGGCGACGACGGCGGTGGCGATCAGCTGTAACAGCGAGGTACGGACGCCGGCAAAAATCAGCGGCATCGCCAGCGGTATGCGTACCTTCAGCAGTGCCTGCAGCGGGGTCATGCCCATTGCTTTCGCAGCGTCGTGAAGGGTTCGGTCGGCCTGGCTGATGCCGACAAAGGTGTTGGTCAGCATCGGTGGTATGGCCAGCGCGACGAGGGCGATGAACACCGGCACGTCGTTAAAGCCAAACAGCATGATGCACAGTAAAATAATGCCCAGCGACGGGAAGGCCTGGCCGATATTGAACAGGTTGATCGCCAGAAACGCACCGCGCTGCAGATAGCCAAAAAGGATGCCCAGCGTCTGGGCGATCAGGGCGGCGATAATCAGGCTGACCAGCACGTAGTAAAGATGTTGCCCCAGCCGCTGCCAGATGCCGAGGTCGCCGCTCCAGTGCGCCCCCTGCAGGAACCAGTGCCAGGTATCAATAATCACCGTCATCAGCGCGTCCATCCGGTTAAATGATAGCCGATGCGGGTGATCAGCAGGTCAAGCGCCAGCGACAGCAGCAGGCTCAGGCACAGGCTGAGCAGAATTGGCGTCAGGAAGTTTTGGTTAAAACCGACGATCATCAGCTGCCCCAGCCCGCCCTGGCCGATCAGCGCGGTGACGATCACCAGCCCGACCAGCGTCACC
>NZ_JRZZ01000001.1:0-4263 GCF_002865965.1 Erwinia sp. B116 | reverse complement strand
GTGTAGCCCAGCGCGCGCGCCGACTCAAGAATATCCTCCGGCAGTTTTTGCATCCCCGCCAGCACGTTACGCATCAGGATCAGCAGGGAGTAGAGCGTCAGCCCGATCACCGCCGTGGTGACGGAAAGCCCGGTCCACGGCAGCAGCAGGATAAACATCGCCAGCGAGGGGATGGTAAACAGCACGCCGCTGACCGATATCAGCGGCGCGGCGAGCGACGGCCAGTGAATGCAGACCAGCAGCATCAGCGCCGTCAACAGCGTGCCCAGCGTCAGCGACAGCGCCACCATCTGCAGATGTTCGAGGAACAGCTGACCGATCATCGCGGCGTTGTCGGCGATCCATTGCCACTCAATCATGCCGGCCACCCGTATGTTGCTGCAGCGCGGCGCTCAGCAGGCTGCTGTCGAGCACCCCGGCGTAGCGGCCCTCTTCGGTAACCCTTACCAGCACCCCCTGCGGCGCGCTGAGCAGATCGTTATAGGCGTGCAGCAGCGACTGCTCATCGCGCACCAGCCGCAGCGACGCCGGCTCATCGCTGTCCTGCCAGCGCAGCGGACGGCGATCGCCGTCGAGCACCAGCACCTGCTGCGCGGTCAGCAGCGGGAACTCGGCGGGGAGCCGCCGTCCGTCAGCGTCGATCAGCGTAACATCATGGCGCGGCAGATCGCCGACCCGCAGCCTGCCCAGCCGCTTGAGCGCCGGCTCCGGCCCGATAAAGTTGCGCACGAAATCGCTGGCCGGGTGCGACAGGATCTGGTCCGGGGTAGCAAACTGCGCGAGGATGCCGCCTTCCTGAAAGATGGCGATGCGGTCGCCCAGACGAATGGCTTCGTTGATATCGTGGGTGACCAGGATAATGGTTTTGTGCAGGCGGGCCTGCAGCGCCAGCAGCTCTTCCTGCAGTTTTACCCGCACCACCGGGTCGATCGCCGCAAAGGGTTCATCCATCAGCAGAATCGGCGGATCGGCGGCCAGCGCGCGGGCAATGGAGACACGGCTCTGCTGGCCGCCGGAGAGCTGATGGGGATAACGTTTCAGCAGCAGCGGATCCAGCGACATCAGCGTCACCAGCTCGTCAATACGGCGGCTGATGGCGCGCTTATCCCATTTCAGCAGCCGCGGCACGGTGGCGATATTCTCCGCCACCGTGCGGTGGGGAAACAGCGCCGGGCTTTGCATCACAAAGCCGATTTTACGTCGTACCTGAATAATATCCGCCGTTGAAAGCGGCTCCCCCTGAATATAGACTTCGCCACCGTCCGGAACGTCGAGGCGGTTGATCATCCGCAGCGTAGTGGTTTTGCCGCAGCCGCTGGGGCCGACAAAGGTGCAAATTTCACCCTGATTGATGGTGATATTCAGTGAGTTGATGGCGTGTCGGGCATTGCCGGAATAGGTCTTGGTGATATTTTCCAGTCGAATCATAATGCCTCAGCATTTCAGCGATACCGCGCGGTCACATGCTTTTCGGCAGGCTCACACTTATTTTTTAAAATTTCCCTGCCAGCAGTATGGCATGGCCGATATTCATCACAAATTCAACATCCGGGAATAGAATTCATAAATAACACTAAGATTAACAGAATTAATTATAATATAACCTGGTGGGTTTGGTTATTAATCGACGGAAAAAACAGCTATCACGCTGATTTTACTACTGACTATGAACGGGAAGAGGGCTATATTTTTCCTGCCCTTACGCTGGCAATGTCGGTACAGTTTACAACCAGATTCAGTTTTGAAAAGCCTGACCTGGCTTCGTTCAGGAGCGGTTTCGCGGGTTTTACCTCCCCTGTGGCTTTATCACAATCGGTAACGATCGCTTATTGAACGCACATCCGATCGCGTAGCTCATTCGACGCATAATTAACCCGCTCAAAGAAAAATTTTTCCACGCTGACAGCCGGCTGCCCGTGAAGCAGTTACTCACAGAGCGGTAAAACGGTCTTACCCATCAGCGGCGATAACGATCGGCTCTGAAAGCCTCTGACTTTATATAATTGGCATTATATAAAGTCAGGACAGCGGTCAGAATTCCAGGTACTATAGGATCCGGTAACGATCTGGCTGGGATCACCGATTGACTCCGCAATAGCCGCCTGGTAACGCTAGCGTTTACCAGCAGCCTTTTCCGGCCGATAGTAGAAAGCGGGCTTAACTGGCCCGCACACTCTGACAACGCTACGTGAAATCTGCAGGGTAACCACCCTGTTAATTTCGCAGAATTCACGTAGCGCGATCTCGTTTTACATTGAGGTTATAACGCCCAATATGAGCAATATTGTAGCGAAAGAGAGTCATTTTCTGACCACCCTGCCCGGCGACGATCTGCGTGCCCGGCTGGAAGCCTTTGTGGAAGATAAGGACGCCTTCTCGCCGAATACCTGGCGGCAGCTGATGAGCGTGATGCGCATCAGCCTGCGCTGGGCGGAGCAGAACGGCCGGCAATTTTTCCCGATGTCTTCCACCGACCTGCGTGACTATCTTAACTGGCTACAGGCCGGCGGACGTGCGTCCTCCACCGTCGCCACCCACGCTGCGCTGCTGGCGACGTTACACCGTAACGCTGGTCTGGTGGCGCCGACTACGTCACCGCTGGTCTTTCGTACGATAAAGAAGATTAACCGCAGCGCCGTCGTATCCGGCGAGCGTACCGGCCAGGCGGTGCCGTTTAAGATGACCGATCTGCAAATTATTGACAGGTGCTGGGCCGGGTCGACGCAGTTGCAGCAGGTCAGGAACCTGGCCTTTCTGCATCTTGCCTACAATACCCTGCTGCGCGTCAGCGAACTGGCCCGCCTGCGGGTGCGCGATATCAGCCGCGCGGCGGACGGGAGAATCATTCTCGACGTGGCCTGGACCAAAACCATCGTACAAACCGGCGGACTGATCAAAGCGCTCAGCAGCGCCTCATCCCGTCGCTTAAGCGAATGGCTAACGCGATCCGGGCTGGCCGCCGAGCCGGATGCCTTTATCTTCTGCCCGGTACATCGCTCGAATAAGGTGACGATCGCTACCGAGCGCCCGCTGAGCCTGCCCGCGCTGGAAGCCATCTTCAGCCAGGCGTGGCGGGAAGCCGGCCCTGCCACCCCGGCACCGGCGAACAAAGGCCGTTACCAGGGCTGGAGCGGGCACAGCGCCCGCGTCGGTGCCGCCCAGGATCTGGCCGGTAAAGGCTATTCGGTGGCGCAGATTATGCAGGAAGGAACCTGGAAAAAACCGGAAACGTTAATGCGCTATATTCGTAACGTTGATGCGCACAAAGGGGCGATGGTGGACTTTATGGAGATGCAGTAATACCGATATATTATTGTGATCGCTACAGGACTCGTACTTGTCAGCTCAGCTTAAAGCAAATATGCCAACAGGTTAACTATATCAGCCCGCCTTACACAGAGCGGGCTTTTCTGCCGTTGCTGACGGGCTGTTCAGCTATTACAAGCCTGCAGCACTCAATAACGGGTTATCTGATTCACCCTGTGAACCACCGCTTTTATAAGCATTTAACAGCTCGCCTTTTTTCGACCATTCAAAAATTGCGCTTTCATTAACGTTAGGCATCAGCGGCAGGCCGGCAATTTTAGTGTAGTTATAAGTCCAGATCTCTTTGCCGTTCACTTCCGCTTTTTTAGGTGGGTTGCCAATCGCCTGTACTACTTGATCCTGCGTCGTTTTTCCCTTTTGGAACTGTGCCATCTGTTGCGCAGAAACCTGAGTTCCAGACTTATAATCAAGGGCTGAACAGCCACTTAGCATCGATGCAGAGAAGACAAGAGCGATAATAATTTTCTTATTCATGATAACGTCCCGAAAGTAAATCCCATATTAAAATTTCGAAATGATATTAACCCAAGTAACAGGCCTTTTCACGATTTAAATGACTACTATCCCTTTCACACGAAAGTTAGGTCATTTGGGGCGAAAAAATGAAATCACGGAAGTCGAAAACCTTCAGTTAAATTACTTTTAAATAAGAATATTCCTATAAACCACGCACAGGATCCATCCATGAGTCAATTTAGACCCAACAGGACCCTTACGAGCTCATTATTACCTTATGAAATAATTTAGAAGAGTAACTGTAGTTTTTCGCTCCATAAGTCAAATTATCTATCCGGCTACCAACGAAATCTTTAAATAGCTCTTCCAGGAGAAAGTCCTGCGAAAAATATGTTGGCCATACTAATAAGAAAAAGAGCCCTTCGGTTTCCCGAAAGGCTCTTTGTAAAAGCGCTCGTGGTGCCCGAGTCCATCAGTTAT